>NZ_CP115768.1:1577083-1892500 GCF_027912835.1 Paracoccus sediminicola | reverse complement strand
AAGCTTTGAATCGAAGCCCCGGTAAACGGCGGCCGTAACTATAACGGTCCTAAGGTAGCGAAATTCCTTGTCGGGTAAGTTCCGACCTGCACGAATGGCGTAACGACTTCCCCGCTGTCTCAAATGTGGACTCAGCGAAATTGAATTGTCTGTGAAGATGCAGACTTCCCGCGGTTAGACGGAAAGACCCCATGCACCTTTACTATAGCTTCGCACTGGCATCAGGACTGCGATGTGCAGGATAGGCGGTAGGCTTTGAACCAGGGACGCCAGTCTCTGGGGAGCCATCCTTGAGATACCGCCCTTCGCACTCTTGATGTCTAACCGCGGCCCGTTATCCGGGTCCGGGACCCTGCGTGGTGGGTAGTTTGACTGGGGCGGTCGCCTCCCAAAGAGTAACGGAGGCGCGCGAAGGTTGGCTCAGAGCGGTCGGAAATCGCTCGTTGAGTGCAATGGCAGAAGCCAGCCTGACTGCAAGACTGACAAGTCGAGCAGAGTCGAAAGACGGCCATAGTGATCCGGTGGTCCCGAGTGGAAGGGCCATCGCTCAACGGATAAAAGGTACGCTGGGGATAACAGGCTGATGATGCCCAAGAGTCCATATCGACGGCATCGTTTGGCACCTCGATGTCGGCTCATCTCATCCTGGGGCTGGAGCAGGTCCCAAGGGTATGGCTGTTCGCCATTTAAAGAGGTACGTGAGCTGGGTTTAGAACGTCGTGAGACAGTTCGGTCCCTATCTGCCGTGGGTGTAGGATACTTGAGAGGAGTTGCCCCTAGTACGAGAGGACCGGGGTGAACGTTCCACTGGTGGACCAGTTGTCGTGCCAACGGCAGTGCTGGGTAGCTATGAACGGACAGGATAAACGCTGAAGGCATCTAAGCGTGAAGCCCCCCTCAAAACCAGGTATCCCTTGAGAGCCGTGGAAGACCACCACGTCGATAGGCCGGAGATGTAAGCACAGCAATGTGTTCAGTTGACCGGTACTAATGGCTCGATAGGCTTGATTTGATCCGGAAGTGGCCAGATCGCAAGATCTCCACTTCAAAAGCATCCTTGGACAACTTCCCGTCAAAAAGACGGAACGCTGAGCGTTTCTTCTCCGATCTGGTGGACATAGCACGAGCAAAACACCCGATCCCATCCCGAACTCGGCCGTTAAGTGCCGTCGCGCCAATGGTACTGCGTCTCAAGACGTGGGAGAGTAGGTCACCGCCAGATCTGAAAAGAAACGCAAATCTCTCTAAACGATGAACAACACGCACCAATCAAAACCAGATCGGTGCAGCGCACCAGGCGCAAGCGTCGCGGGGTAGAGCAGCCCGGTAGCTCGTCAGGCTCATAACCTGAAGGTCGTAGGTTCAAATCCTACCCCCGCAACCAAAATCACACCTAAGATATCCGATAGACAAGCCGATGGCGCTCTCATGCCACCGGCCAGTCGCACGTCTATATCAACGCGATATCTGCGTCCGATAGAATAGGTGCCGCTGATCCTCCCCCAGCGAAGTGCTCCGCCGGTATGTTTTGCAAACGGAGGATCGAGAATTGCATACAAGTAACCGAAGGCTGTGAACCGGCATGCAAAATTGACCCCGTAGCGGGGTAATCGGCGCCCAAAAATGACCCCCTTACATTGATGGTCATGATGCTTCCGAGGTCATCGGGAGCGCAGTGTGGGATGTTGGTCGTGGAGACGATAGCGAAGATTCGGCGGGCATATTTTCAGGACAAGAAGTCGATCAAGCAGATTTGCCGCGAGCTGCGGGTATCGCGGAACACGGTGCGCAAGGTGATCCGGTCCGGTGCGACGGAGCTCACCTACGAGCGGGCCATTCAGCCGTTGCCGAAGATAGGGCCTTGGAGAGGCATGCTCGACGAGATGCTGGCAGTGAATGCGCGGAAGCCCAAGCGCGAGCGACTGACCCGCATCCGCATCTTCGAGGAACTCCGGGCCCGAGGATATGATGGCGGTTATGATGCGGTCCGGCGATACGCGGCGACGTGGTCCAAGGAGGAAGAGGAGGCATCTGCCGCGGCCTATGTGCCGCTGAGCTTCGATCCAGGGGAAGCCTACCAGTTCGACTGGAGCCATGAGATCGTAGTGATCGATGGCGCGACGACCACGGTGAAGGTGGCGCACGTCCGCCTCTGCCACAGCCGGATGCTCTTCGTGCGGGCCTACCCGCGTGAGACGCAGGAGATGGTATTTGACGCCCACGACAAGGCGTTCGCCTTCTTCGGGGGCACCTGCACGCGGGGCATCTACGACAACATGAAGACCGCGGTCGACACGATCTTCGTCGGCCGCGACCGGGCCTACAACCGCCGGTTCCAGCAGATGTGCAGCCATTACCTCGTCGATCCCGTCGCTTGCACACCGGCATCAGGCTGGGAGAAGGGACAGGTCGAGAACCAGGTCGGCGTTGTCCGACGGCGGTTCTTCGTGCCCCGGCCGAAGTTCAAGAGCTACGCCGAGCTCAACGCCTGGCTCGAGGACCGCTGTGTTGCCTGGGCCCAAGCCAATGCGCACCAGGAGCTTCGGGATCGAACGATCTGGGAGGTCTTCCAAAACGAGCGCGCGAGTCTTGTCCCCTACGTCGGTCCGTTCGACGGCTTCCATGCCGTGCCAGCCTCAGTCTCGAAGACCTGTCTCGTCCGGTTCGACAAGAACCGCTACTCCGTGGACGGTCGGGCCGTTGGCCGACCTGTCGAGATCCGTGCCTATGCCGAGCGGGTCGAGTTCTGGCAGGACGGAAAAATCGTGGGTCAGCACGCCCGAGCCTTCGGGCGCGACAAGGCCATCTACGACCCGTTGCATTACATTCCGGTTCTGGCTCGCAAGCCCGGCGCCCTCCGGAATGGCGCCCCCTTCAAGGACTGGGACCTGCCGCCATCGATCAGGCGCGTGCAGCGCAAGCTTGGCAAGGTGCCGAACGGCGACCGGCAGATGGTCCAGATCCTGAGCATGATCCCGATCGATGGACTGGATGCGGTGGATGCTGCCTGTGCCGATGCCCTGAGCGAAGGGGTCCCCGCGGCCTCGGTCGTCATCAACATCCTTGCACGGCATCGGGAGCCGCCACCGCCACTGACCATCGATACGCCGGCCGCGTTGCGACTGACCTGCGAGCCCGTCGCCGATTGCAAACGCTACGACAGTCTCAGGAGACCCAACCATGGAAAGATCACAAGTGCTGGACGCGATGAGCCAGCTGAAGCTCTACGGCATGAAGGCCGCCTACGATGAGATCATCACCACGGCGGTGAAGCGCCAGCACGAGCCGCAACAGATCGTCGGCGACCTGCTGAATGCCGAGATCAGCGAGAAGCAGGCGCGCTCGATCAAATATCAGATGACGATTGCCAAGCTGCCGCTGGCGAAAGAGGTCGACGAGTTCAGCTTCGAGGAAACGCCGGTCAACGAGACGCTGGTGCGCGATCTGGCCGCCGGGGAGTTCCTCGAACAGCAACGCAATCTCGTGCTAATTGGTGGCACCGGGACCGGAAAATCCCACCTTGCCGTGAGCATCGCACGGGCCTGCATCCGGCGCGGCAAACGGGGGCGCTTCTTCGATGTCGTGGACCTCGTGAACAAGCTCGATGCCGAAGCGCGTGCCGACCGACAGGGGCGCACGGCAGACCTGCTCTGCCGCCTCGACTTCCTGATCCTCGACGAGCTCGGCTATCTCCCCTTCGCGCAGACCGGCGGCCAGCTGCTGTTCCATCTCATCAGCCGCCTCTACGAACGCACCTCGATCATAGTGACAACGAATCTCGACTTCGGGGAATGGCCTTCGGTCTTTGGCGACGCGAAGATGACCACTGCGCTGCTCGACCGCCTGACCCATCACTGCGACATCGTTGAAACCGGCAACGAAAGTTGGCGCTTCAAGACCCGAGAATGACCGACACCAACGCTGGCCCGATACGGCTGCGCTGTATGGGGGCTACACCGCATCGGGCCAGCTACCCGTGCGCTCCAAGGGGGTCAGTTTTGGACGCCGATAGGGGGTCAGAATTGCGTGCCGATTGACACCGAAGGCGGAAGCGATTGTCTCGAAGTTGCGGCACGTTGAGGTGCCGATGGGGCAAGGTTTGTCCGGTCTGGACGCGGTCAGGTGTGTTGACCTGCTCCCCTGAATTATCCCCGATTTACGGTTGGCCTGTTCCCGAACTGGAGGAGACGGAAAGTGAAGAAAAGACGCTTCAGCGAAGAGCGGATAATTGGCACCCGGAGGGCCCAATCCTTCCGGTTGTCCTTCCGAAACTGCCCTTTTGGATCTTTCTAATTCAAAACCGCCGGCTTTTGCCGCCATTCTCCCGGCGATTGCGCATATTTTCTGCGAAAGGTTCGCCCGAAATGCGATGTGTCCTTGAAGCCCGCTTCATAGGCAATGCTGGACACGGACAGATGGCTTTTTTCAGGCTCCAGCAGCCAGCGTGCAGCGGCAGCCAATCGCTCTTCCAGAAGAAGAGCACCGAAACGTTCGCCATTCCGCGCCAATATCTGTCGAAGATAGCCCACCGACAACCCCATCCTTGCCGCGCATTCCAGCAAGTCGAAATCCTGACGGGTGCAGTGATGACGGATGATCTGTCTGATGCGCTGAACCTGCGCCAGTCTTCGGGTCGCCGGGTCACTTCCGTCGGGGTCGGACTGGGCGATCATCGACGCAAGCGACAGCACGATCTGGGACAACCGGGTGACGACATAATCGCCCGATGTCCCGGATGAAACATCCAGAGTCCGCCCGGCCTCGGACAGCAACTGACCAAAGACGGCATGCCGCGACAAGATCGCGGGACCGGCCGAAAGCCGCTTGCTGACCGTATCCGTCAACATCGGCTTTGGCACCATGAGCGACGCGACCTTCAGTGGCTTGCTGTGGTGGTGCCTCAGATCGAATATCTCGGCCCCGTCAAAAATGCCCACATCACCCATGCCCAGCGTGACGGATTGCCCCCGCTGCTCGATATGACATTCCCCTTTCAGCTGTGTGTTGATGTAGAAGCAATCAGCGTCCGACGTCGCGATTTCCCGGCGCCCTCTGTGCACCTGATGCGTGCTGGCCGATACGATATTCAACACCATACCGTTGAGCTGGTGCGACCGAAGTTCTGCCATGAAGGATTTGCGCCCGTCCCTGTCCAGCTCCGGGCGCAGTGGCATGAAGGCCGCGCAGATGCCCTCGCGGTAAAAATCGAATGCTTCCGGCTGGCGAACGGAATCCGTGTTCCAGACCCGACAGGAGGGCGCGACCTGCGTTTCAGCACATGTTTCCTGACTCTGAGCCATTTGGATTCGTCCGGCTTCAGCTATTCTGATCCTGCTAAGCCTAGGGAGGGAAAGCAGATATGTCTACTTACGTACTTGTTCACGGCGCATGGCATACAGGCGCGTTGTTCGAAGCCGTCGCCCAGCCCATTCGCGATGCTGGCCACATTGTGCACTGCCCCACGATTCGCGGAAACAACCCCGGTGATCCGCGAACAACCGGACTGGATGCTGCCATCGCATCAATCGCAGAGTTCCTGGACTCCAACGACCTCGATGACGTCATTCTGCTGGGCCACAGCTATGGCGGCATGGTCATTACCGGGGTTGCCGACCGCGTCCCCAACCGTATTCGGCGGCTGATCTACTGGAACGCCTTCGTGCCGAACAATGGTGAATGTCTGAACGACATGGTGCCGCCTCATTACGTCGATCTGTTCGACGCGGTCAGTTCCGAAAGCCCGGATAACAGCGTCATGCTTCCTTTTCCGATCTGGCGCGAGGCGTTCATCAATGACGGTTCGGCGGAACTGGCGCAATCGTCCTATGACCAGTTGAATGCGCATCCCTATGCCACATTCACGGACCCGATTTCGCTGTCGGCGAACCCGGCCGAGATGCAGATCGGCAAATCCTTCATCAACTGCACCGAGGACACCGCCTTGCCGCAAAGCCTTGGCTGGCATCCGCGCCTGTCCGAGAAACTGGGTCTGTTCCGGCTGGTGCAGATCCCCGGCAGCCACGAATTATGCTTCACCGATCCTGATGCTTTGGCTGCAGCCATCATGGATGCCGGTCGCGACTGACGGCGGGCAGAGGCGTCAGGCGACCGGGGTCGGCGCAGAGCCGGAGAAAAGCTGCCGGTTAGGGTCTGGACCAATCGCTTGCGCGGTTAAAGCGTGACTCAGCGCCCGAAAAGTGAGCGGTGGCCTTAGCCAACTCTTTTGGCTGACAGATGAGGACATGGCGCGTCTTGAACCCTTTTTCCCATAGATGCTCGAAAATCTTCCTGTCCGCCATCGCCATCGCCGCCGCCTTCATGTTCTGATTAAGAGTTCCGACCCTAAACCCAGATCAAAGGATCGTCGGGCGGAACCCGCAAAGCTCCGTTTCGTTTAAGTCCGATGGAGAGCCCTTCTTGAATGGGGCTTTGGACCGGTGTCCCGCGGATGTCTCGAGCGCGCCCTCGATAACACTGTCGGTCTAATTTATGGGAAGAACCAACATGGATAAGAAAACTATTGTTAAGGCCATGCGCGATATGGACCTGTGCTTCATGTCCACCGTTGCGACGGACGGGGGCGTATCGTCGCGTCCGATGTCGAATAACTCTCAGGTCGAGTGGGACGGCAGCAACTGGTTTTTCAGCAATGGCGACACGCGGAAGGTCAAGGAAATCGGCCAGAACCCGGCGACCGACCTGACGTTTCAAAGCCAGGATACCTGGATCGTGTTGTCTGGCAATGCCAAGATCCATCAGGATGACAAGGAGCTGTTCAAGAAGCACTGGACAGATGAGCTCGGCCGGTGGTTCGAACAGGGGATCGACACTCCGGGCCTGACATTGATCGAAGTTGCCGCAAACCGCGCGGAATGCTGGGGCAGGCCTGGTGACGGAGTCGTGGAACTTTGAGGCGGCGGCCTCTGTGAAAAACCAGCAATGAAAGCGGTCGGCGCGCCTGCGCAGGTAATTTGTCAGCGGCAGCGTCGCTCTCTCCTATGTCGAGCCACAGAACTCTAGCCAGACTGCGCGACACGCGCGGCGATCAGACGATCCAAGCTAACGGAGATGACCATGGAAAAGAAGCACCAGACAGGAAGTGCCGGTGAAACGCATCAGAGGGCGGGCGACGACGAGCGGTTGACCACCAATCACGGCGTTCCGGTGTCGGACAATCAGAACAGCCTGAAGGCCGGGGCCAAAGGGCCGACCCTGCTGGAAGATTTTGTCCTGCGAGAAAAAATCTTTCACTTCGACCACGAGCGAATCCCGGAGCGGATCGTGCATGCGCGCGGAAGCGCTGCGCATGGCTATTTCGAATGCACCGATGCCATACCGGAGCTTTCTATCGCCAGCCTGTTTTCCGAAAAGGGCAAGCGGACTCCGGTTTTCACCCGCTTTTCCACGGTCGCCGGAGGAGCGGGCAGTGTCGATACGCCGCGCGATGTGCGGGGCTTTGCCGTCAAATTTTATACCGACGAAGGCAATTGGGATCTGGTTGGCAACAACATCCCGGTCTTCTTCATCCAGGATGCAATCAAGTTCCCCGACCTGATCCATTCCGTGAAAATGGAAGCGGATCGCGGTTATCCCCAGGCCGCGTCGGCACATGACACCTTCTGGGATTTCATCTCGCTGATGCCCGAAACGATGAACACCTTGATCTGGGCCATGTCGGACCGTGCCATTCCGCGTAGCCTGCGGATGATGCAGGGTTTTGGTGTGCACACCTTCAGGCTGGTCAATGCCGAAGGGAAATCGACATTCGTCAAGTTCCATTGGACGCCCAAGCTGGGCATTCAGTCACTGGTCTGGGATGAAAGCGCCAAATTGCAGGGCGCCGACAACGACTTCCATCGCCGCGACCTGTTCGAGGCAATCGAGGCGGGCGATTATCCAGAATGGGAGCTGGCCATTCAGGTTATCAGCGACGAATTGGCCGAAAGCCTGCCCTATTCGGTGCTGGACGCGACGAAGATCGTTCCGGAAGAGGACGCCCCGCTGCGGGTCGTGGGCCGGATGGTGCTGGACCGCTGGCCGGACAACTTCTTCGCCGAAACAGAGCAATCAGCCTTTCTGCCGTCGAACGTGGTGCCGGGGATCGACTTCACCAATGACCCGCTGCTGCAGGGGCGCTTGTTCAGCTATCTGGACACGCAGAAATCCCGTCTGGGGACCACCAATTTCCACCAGATTCCGGTCAACGCTCCGAAATGCCCCTTCGCGAACATGCAGCGCGACGGCATGATGCAGACAATGATCCCCAAGGGGCGCGCGAATTACGAACCAAACAGTCTGGACGAGGCGGGCGAAGATGCTGGCCCGCGCGAAACCGGCACGGTCTTCCATACTTATGAGGACAACACCGAGCTCGGCAACGAACCATCGGAAAAACTGCGCAAGCGAGACGAGACGTTCGGCGATCACTACAGCCAGCCGCGCCAGTTCTGGCTCAGCCAGACTGATAACGAACGTGCCCATATCGCCAGCGCCATCACCTTTGAACTGTCCAAGGTCAGCCTGCCGCATGTGCGCGATCGGGTGGTATCGGTCATCCAGAACATCCACCCCGATCTTGGCCAGCGCGTGGCCGATGGGCTGGGCATTAATCTGCCCAAGGCTGCAAAGCCCTTCCGGGAGCCGGTCGAGCTTGCACCCTCGGATGCGTTGTCGATACAGAAGAACTGGAAAGACACGCTGGAAGGCCGCAAGATCGGCATCCTGTTTGCCGAAGGGTCAGACAAGGCGACCATCGACAAGCTGAAATCCGATGTCGAGGCGAAGGGCGGAAGCGTCATGCTGGTCGCCCCCAAGGTGGGCGAGATGGAGGTCAAGGGTGGTACGCTTGCCGCTGACGGTCAGCTGGCCGGCAGCCCCTCTGTCATCTTTGATGCGGTTGCGATGGTCTTGATGCCCGAACAGGTGGAAAAACTGAAAAAGGACGCCGCCGCGAAGGCCTGGGTCAGCGACGCCTATGCGCATCTCAAGGCCATCGGTCATTGCCCGGGGTCCAGGGAATTGCTGGATCACTGCCACATCGAGGCAGATGAGGGCGTCGTCAAGAATGAGGACTTCGTGGCCGCCGCAAGCAAACGCTATTGGGACCGAGAGCCGAAGGTCCGTGATCTCGCATGACCCTCATGGGCCGCCGGATCAGGCGGCCCATTTTCTCTGGATGAACGAAGATGACAAACGGCAAGGGGGCGAAGAGCACGCCGCAATGCTGGGCCGCCGACAGAAACGCCGCAACCGCATCGAAACCATAATTGGACGCTTGAAAGGCTGGAGGCGCGTGGCAAGAGGTTACGACAGATGCACGGAAACCTTCTTCTCGGCCATCGCTACCGCCCCGAGTGACCTCTTCTGGCTATGAAGATTAACTTTTCTGGAATCCACGCCATCCCAGTTCCAATCGAACGATCAGGAAGCGGCTCAAGAACACGTAGGACAAGCCGCCGCTCTGGAATTCCCGCCATTGCTGACTAAATGCTCTGCCATGAGAAACACAGGGGAGCCGAGATGAGCTATACCAAATCCGACGAGGCGATTTCGCGCCTGACCCCGGAACAGTACCGCGTCACTCAGCAGAATGGGACCGAACGCGCCTTTACCGGCGAGTATGACGAGCATTTCGAGCCCGGCATCTATGTCGACGTGGTGTCCGGCGAGCCGCTTTTTGCCTCGAGTGCCAAGTTCAACTCGGGCTGCGGTTGGCCTTCCTTTTCCAAGCCCATCGTTGACGCGCATGTCGAGGAGCTTCGCGACGACAGCCACGGCATGATCCGCACGGAAGTGCGCTCACATCACGGCGACAGCCATCTGGGCCATGTCTTCCCGGACGGCCCGCAGGAGATGGGCGGGCTGCGCTATTGCATCAATTCGGCCAGCCTGCGCTTCGTCCCGAGGGACGAGATGGAGGCACAGGGCTATGGCGACTATCTCGATCAGGCGGAGGTGTAAGGCAATGAGCGAACGCGCTGTTCTGGCCGGAGGCTGCTTCTGGGGCATGCAGGATCTGATCCGCAAACTGCCCGGCGTCGAAAAGACCCGTGTCGGTTATACGGGCGGCAATGTGCCCAATGCGACTTATCGCAACCACGGGAGCCATGCGGAGGGGATCGAGATCATTTTCGATCCGTCCAGGATCACTTATCGTGATCTGCTGGAATTCTTCTTCCAGATCCATGATCCGACAACCAAAGATCGGCAGGGCAATGATCGCGGCACGAGCTACCGCTCGGCGATTTATTACACCTCCGACGCGCAGCGCGAGACCGCGCGTGAGACGATTGCCGATGTGGAAGCCTCCGGTCTCTGGCCGGGCAGGGTCGTCACCGAGGTCGAACCGGCAGGCGACTTCTGGGAGGCCGAGCCAGAGCATCAGGATTATCTGGAGCGTATTCCGAACGGCTATACCTGCCATTTCCCGCGCCCGGATTGGGTGTTGCCCAAGCGCGCGGCTGAATGATCGGCTGACCGAGTTCGGACAGTTTCGCGGCTGCGCCGGAGGTGGCGACGCCTCTGCGGGCGCGTTCGGTGCTGCCGTCGAAGATCGCGTCGAAGCGGAACGGGGCGGGGCGCGGTGAAGACAGGTCGGCGCCATGTCGGTGATCGCATGGGCGTGATGCGCCGCGACGAATTCGCCGCGCGCCGAAATCCCCAGCCCGACCTGCTCCAGGTCACACCGCGTGCAGCCGCGCCAGCATGCGCGCGGTGTCGAGACACATCTCGCGCAGCTCCGAGGCTGATTCGTCCTTCAGCCTGCGATCCGAGAAAACGCGGCCTTCCGGCCAGCCCCTGACGTGAAAGGGTCGGCCCAGGATGCTGCCATCTTCTTCCAGCCAGCAATCAGCTGAGACGCGTCACCTTGGGCGGTCCGACGTCCGGCAGCCTGTTCGACAGCCCTTGGCCGAGCGCTCCGAGATCGAGATCAACGTCCATCGACCAATTCCTTCGCCCGCGCGCGCAATGCGAATTTCTGGACCTTGCCAGTCGCGGTTTTCGGAAGCGGTCCGGCAATAAATCTCTGCGGCCGCTTGAAGCCTGCCAGATGCGAGCGGCAGAACGCATCCAGCGCCTGCGGGTCGGCGCTGCGGCCTGATTTGAGCTCGACGAAGGCCCAGCCGACCTCTCCCCATTTCGGATCCGGCGCCGCGACCACGGCAGCAAGCAGGATGTCGGGGTGCTGGTGCAGAACCGCCTCAACCTCGAGGCTCGAGAAATTCTCGCCGCCCGAGATGATGATGTCCTTGGCGCGGTCGCGAACCTCGATCTCGCCATCGGGATGCAGCACGGCCAGATCGCCGGTGCGGAACACGCCGCTTCCCATGGCCGCCTCCGTGGCTTCGGGATCGCGGTAATAGCCGGCCATCAGCGTGTTGCCGCGCAACGAGATCTCGCCGACGGTCTGCCCATCGGCCGGCACGGCCTCGCCCGCATCGTCCAGAACCAGCACCCCGCCGGTCGTCTGATGCCGCAGCCCCTGCCGGGCGAGCCGTCTGGCGCGATCATCCAACGCGGTATCAGGTGCGAACACAGGGTCGTTCAGCGTCACTGGCCCGTAACATTCCGTAAGGCCGTAAAGATGCACGATCTCGAAGCCCAGCTCTTCCATGCGAGCGATCAGCGCAGGCGTGGGGGCGGCGCCCCCGGTGCCGACCTTGACCGGCTGACCCGCCGGCTCGCTCATGTGTTCCAGAAGCATATACAGCACCACCGGCGCGCAGCACATATGGGTGACGCGGTGTCGGGCGATCAGTTCGACCATCTTCTGCGGCTCGATCGCGTCGAGGCAGATATGCGTGCCCCCCGCTGCGGTGACTGCCCAGGTATGGGTCCATCCATTGCAGTGGAACATCGGCAGCGTCCACAGATAGCGGGTCCGGTCGCTGAACCCGAGCGAGACGACATTGCCGAGCGCGTTCAGGAAAGCGCCGCGATGGGTGTAGACAACACCCTTCGGCTTACCGGTCGTGCCAGAGGTGTAGTTCAGCGCAATGGCTGCGTTCTCGTCACTCGGCAACGCGTCGAGATGGGAAATGGCCGGACTGTCCGCGTTCTTGATCTCATCGAAGAAATCCACGCCGTCCGACGCACCCGGCCCCGAGCAGAGCGTCACGACCGGCACCGCCGTGTCGCCCACCGCTCCGAGCGTGTCCGCCTCTGCAATCAGCAGCCGGCTTTGGCTGTGACCGAGAATATAGGCGATCTCGTCAGTGCTGAGCCGCGTGTTGATCGTGTTCAGAACGGCGCCAATGGCCGGGACCGCGAAATGCGCGGCAAGCATTTCGGGACGGTTGCGAAGAATGACCGAGACCACGTCCCCCTGACCGGCACCCTGCGCGCTCAGCCAATCGGCCATGCGCGCCACGAGCATGCCGAAGCCGGCATAACTCATACTCAGATCGCGCCATATGACGGCGGGCTTTGTCGCTTGGGTCTCGACTGCGTGGCGCAGAAAGCTCAGCGGCGTCAGAGCCTCGTAATTGGTGGCACAAGGTGCCAGATGGGGGTCTTCGAACATCGCTTCTCCTCCCCGATGCAATATTCCCGATGCGAGGCAATCAGGCCGCGCCGACCTGCCACTTCCAGAAATCCTCCCGATCGCCGGATTGCAGACGGTTCAGCACCATCTGATGCACCTCATCCGCGCCATCGACCAGCCTGGCCTGACGAGCGTAGCGATAGATCCATTCCAGCACCGTATCGGTGGAATAGCCGCGCGCACCGTTGATCTGGATCGCGATATCGGCGGCGCTATGCAGCAGATTGGCGACGTGGATCTTGGCCATCGAGATCTCCTTGCGGGCGAAATCGCCCTGATCCAGAGCCCATGCGGCCTTCATCACCAGGAGGCGCCCGATCTCGATCCCCATGGCCAGATCGCCCATCTTGATCTGCGTGCTTTCGCGATCGGCCAGACGGATGCCGAAGCCCATGCGGTTCTCGGCGTAATCACGCGCGATCTCGGTGCAGCGCTTGGCGAGGCCAAGCCAGCGCATACAATGCGTTAGCCGCGCGGGTCCAAGCCGCATCTGGGTCAGCTTCAGCCCTTCGCCTTCGCCTAGCAGGATGCGGTCGGCGGGCAATTCCAGCCCGTCGAAGACGATCTCGCAATGGCCGCCATGTTCCTCGGGGCCCATGATCGGGATACGGCGTTCGATGTGCCAGCCCGGCTCATCCCGGTGATACAGGAAGGCCGTCAGCCCCTTGCGCGGATCGTCCGAGGTACGGGCCATGACGATGAAATGGCTGGCATTCTCGGCCCCGGTGATGAACCATTTCCGCCCCTTGACGACGTAGCGCTCGCCGCGCTTTTCGGCCCTGGTCCGAATCATTCCGGGGTCCGAACCGCCGCCCGGCGCGGGTTCGGTCATGGCAAAGGCGGAACTGACCTCGCCCGACACAATCGGCGCCAGCCAGCGTTCCTTCTGCGCCTCGGTTGCGGCCTTTTCCAGCACCATCATGTTACCATCGTCGGGTGCGGCCGAATTGAACACGACCGGCCCGAAGATCGAGCGGTTCATTTCCTCATAGCAGACCGCCATGCCGATCTTGCTCAGCCCCTGACCCCCGCTCTGCCTGCCGAGTTGAAGGCACCATAGCCCTTCAGATTTCGCCTCCGCGCGCAGCGCGTCAAGAGCCGGGCGGCCGATATTGCCGTGCTGGTCCCACAGGCTCCGATCGGCCTCGGCGGGCAGGATGCGGTCCTCGACAAAGGCGGCAATGCGCGCGCGGTAATCCTCGATTTCCGGAGAGATTGTGAAATCCATGAGCGACCTCCTGAAGCGATAAAAGCAGATGACCGCCGTCGACCGCAAGATCTGCGCCGGGGGTGAACCGGCCTAGATCGGAACGCAGCAACAGCAAGGCGCCGTCCGCATCCTCTGACCGCCTGCGCAGCCGCTGAGGACACGCGCCGTCGTGGCGGCGCCAAAGATGCACAGGCACGGCAATTTCATCGGCTCGCCGCCCGAGCGACGGCGTGTTGCTTCTGCCGTCGTCGTTTGCCATGTCGCTGTAACTTCGCCGGGGCTGCCGCGCACGTGGCGCGCCGCTTAGCGGCGCTTCAGGAATGTCGCGGCTGCCCTCGCCAGAACGCCCCAGGGCGGGCCCATCTTCTCGATGCTGTTGATGAAGCCCACCTTGAACACGGCTCGGGCGTGGCTGAGGCGGCGAAAGCCGTCAATGCCGTGATAGAAACCCATGCCGCTCGGACCGATACCGCCAAAGGGCAACGTCTCCTGGCCGACATGCAGCATGGTGCCATTCACAGTAACCCCACCAGAGATCGCGCCGTCGAGCAGCTTTTCCTCGACCGACCTGTCCTTGGTAAAGACATACATCGCCAGCGGACGGTCCCCGGCGCGGATCTGGGCGAGCGCGTCGTCCAGCGTGTCATAGGGTTTGACCAGTAGCACCGGGCCAAAGATCTCCTCGTTCATCAAGACACCGTCTTGGGGCGCGCCGATCACAACGGTCGGCCCGATCTTTCCGGCCTGACCCACGCCCTCATCCTCGTGGGTGAGAATGGTGGCCCCGGCGGTGCGCGCCTCTTCGATGGCATTGACAAGGCGCTGGCGGTGCTTTTCCGAGATCATCGCCGTGTAATCCGGGTTCTGCGCCACGCTCGGGAATGACTTCCTGGCCCGGGCGATGACGGCATGGGCAAAATCCTCGACCTTGTCGCGTGGCACGAGCGCGTAATCCGGTGCGACGCAGATCTGGCCCGAATTCGAGAACTTGCCGAAGGCGACGCTCTGCGCTGCCTGATCCAGCGGGTAGTCCTCGGTAACAATCACCGGCGACTTGCCGCCGAGCTCCAGCGTTACGGGGGTCAGGTTCTTCGCGGCGGCATGCATCACCTTTCGGCCCACGGCGGTCGAACCGGTGAAGACGAGGTGATCGAAGGGCAGCGCGGTAAAGTTCTCTGCGACCTCGACGCCGCCCGTCACCACCGCCAGCTCGGCTTCGTCGAAATATATCGCCACCAGCTTTTGCAGCAGCGCCGCGAAGTGCGGGCTGAACTCGGACGGTTTGATCATCGCCCGGTTGCCCGCTGCGAGCGCGTCGACAAGCGGCGTCAGCGCGGTCTGCATCGGGAAGTTCCATGGGGCGACAATGCCGATCACGCCAAGCGGTTCATACCGGATCCGCGCCGAGGCAGGCTGAAAGGCCATATCCACCGAGCGCCGCTCGTCCCGCATCCATTTCTTCAGATGCTTCCGGGTGTGTCGTAGCGCGTTCAGTACGGTCACGATCTCGAACAGCTCGGTCTCGTGGTTGGAGCGATTGCCGAAATCAGCGTTGATTGCGGTGATGAAATCCCCGTCATTCTCGACCACCATCCTGCGCAGCCGGTCCAGCCGATCTCGGCGCAGCGCATAGTCGGGCATGGAGCCATCGCGCGAAGCATCGTATTGCAGCTCGAAAAGACGCCGGGTCTCTTCGGCGGTCTGCGGGGATTGGGTGAAGGCTGTGTTCTGCATGATCCTCTTTCGCTGACGACGTGGTTCCCTTGCGCCCAGATTAGGAACCCCACCCGTCTCGCCTTGGTTGCGAGGATATTGTTCGTGACCCTGCGGCGAAGCCGTCAGCTTCTCAGAGCGACGCGCCGTGGGCAGAGACTATCCAAGCAGATGCTCTAAAAAGAACAGCGCGCCTCCGATCAGCGCGCCCAGCACGGCGCCGTTGATGCGGATATATTGCAGATCCGGCCCAAGCTCTGCCTCGAAACGGGTGTTCAGATCCTCAGGCTCCCACCCGGCGATGACATCGGTGACATAGCTGGCAAGCTGCGGCCGCAGCTCAGAGATAATTCGGGTCGCGAGATCGGCGAGATTGCGGTCGAAATCGGCGCGCACCGCCTCAGAGGACAGCATTCCGGTTGCCACGTTTCGGATGACGCCCGCAAGCGCGTCGGCGGTGCGTTCCGGGTCCTTGTTAAGGCTGTCGATGAGACTGGACCGCATCTGCGGCAGCATCTGGGTGAACGCCTCGTCCAAAGCGCCCGAGCGGATCATGTAGTGCCGCGCTTCGGCAACGGCCTGTTTCAGCGCCCCGCGCTCTGCCATATCGTCCACCATTTCGTCGCAGGCCCTCTCAAATCGGCCACGCAGCCGCGAATCCCGGTCGCGCAACTCGGCCAGCACGGCGAGGATGCCGCCCACCACAAGCTTGGCCACGCCGCGATCGACCTTTGCGGCGACCCACCATTTGCTGTGATCCTCGACAAGCTGCGTAGCACTGTCGCGACGGTTGCGGACCGAGCGTTCGACCACGGCAAGCGCGTGGTCCAGTACGCCGGTTCGGATGCCGGTCTTGATCAGATCGGCCATGCGGTCGGCCATCGTCTCGTCCGATCCGAACCCTTCTGCCGCTCGACGGACCCAGCTGCGACCGCGCACCATCAGCCGGGGCGGCGGGTCCTCTTCCAGAAGCCGGACGAGCAGCGGCGCCAGCTTATCCGCGATCAGCCGCGCATGGGCCGGATCGGAGATCCAGCCCAGCAGGAAAACAGAGGGCCGCGCCGACATGAGCCGCGCGCGAAGCTGTTCCGGTTGCAGGAAATGCTGGTCGAAGAAGCGTCCGACATTCGCCGCAGCCCGCTTCTGATTGCGCGGCAGAAGCGCGGTGTGGGGGATCGGTATGCCCAGCGGGTGGCGAAACAGCGCCGTCACGGCGAACCAGTCGGCCAGCCCGCCCACCATCCCAGCCTCAGCCATGGACCGGATCAGCAGCAGCCAGCCCGGTGGCGATCCGTCGAGATAGGTGGCGAAGAACACCAGCGCGAGCGCAGCCAGCACGGCGCTTGCCATGCGGCGGGTGCGGCGCAGCGCCGCTTCGGGATCGCGGAGAGCGGAGGTTGGCATCAGGCGATTTTGCGTTTTTATCTCTTCACAAGAAACGCCTCCGGCATCCGCGCTGTTCCGCTTGAATCAGCGCCGAGATTGCGGTCGTTCCTGGTAACGGCACGGCCGACCTGGCCGCCGGACCCATTCTTGTCGCTGCGCTGCCCATCACAGGCAGCGAGCGTCTGTTCGGCGTCAGCTATGTCGGACGACGCTCGTCCCTCTCACGCCCGATCGCGCAATTCGCGGCGCAGGATCTTGCCGACATTGGATTTCGGCAGCTCGTCGACGAACACGACCCTGCGCGGAACTTTGTAGCCCGCGAGCTCGGCGCGGCAATGCGCGATCACGTCCTCCTCGGTCACGTCCGAGCCTTCGCGCCTGACCGCATAGACGCGCACCGCCTCGCCGCTTTTCTCGTCCGGCACCCCGACGCAGGCACATTCGGCGACGCCGTCGCAGGCGGTCACGATGGCCTCGACCTCGTTCGGATAGACGTTGAAGCCTGAGACGAGGATCATGTCCTTCTTGCGGTCAACGATCTTGAGAAAGCCGCCCTCAAGGAAAATGCCGATATCGCCGGTGCGGAAATATCCGTCCGGGGTGAAAGCGGCCTTGTTGGCGTCTTCATTGTTCCAATAGCCACGCATGATCTGCGGTCCGGCCGCGCAGATTTCGCCCGCCTCGCCCGGAGCGACCTCGTTGCCGTCATCATCCAGCAGCTTGATATCGGTCGAACAGACCGGAAGCCCGCAGGTCTCGGTGAACTCCGAGACAGTCATCGGGTTCAGGCAAAGCACCGGCGACGTCTCGGATAGCCCATAGCCTTCCTTGATATGATGACCGGTCAGTGCCTTCCATTTTTCGGAGGTGGCGCGGATCACCGCAGCCCCGCCGCCAATGGCGACCTTGTAATTCGACAGGTCGACTTCGCCGATGCGCGGATGCAGCGCGAGACCCTGGAACATCGTGTTGACGCCCGGAATGACCGAGAACTTCGCATCCTTGATCGCATCGATGAAGGCGTCCGGATCGCGCGGATTGGGGATCAGCAACTGTTTCGCCCCCGAGGCGACATAGGCGATCATCACCATCAATCCGAAGATGTGATAAAGCGGCAGGGCGAGCACTACGACCTCTTCTCCGACCTCATGCGCCTCGGGTATGAACTTGGTGAACTGCTCTGCATTGGCGACGATGTTGCGATGGGTCAGCACGGCGCCCTTGGACAGGCCGGTCGTCCCGCCGGTGTACTGAAAGAAGATAATGTCGTCGCCGCTCAACTCGACTGGCGTCACTTCACGTTCGGCGCCCTTTTCCAGCACATCGGCGAACCGCGTCGTCCCGCTCAGGCGATCATCCACCGGCGGTGACGGAATGTTCATTCCGGCACCGTCGCCCAGATCGATGGTGACGACATTGCGGATCGGCGTTTCGTCAATCACCTCGGCCAGAACCGGGGTCGAGCCGGAAAAGATGAGGATCGTCTCGGCGCCGGCGTCGTTCAGCTGGTGGTTCAGCTCACGCGGGGTATAGAGCGGGTTGACGTTTACCTGTGCGGCGCCAGCACGCAGGATGCCAAGCATCGCGATAGGGAAGGCGAAAATGTTCGGGCACATGAGCGCGATCCGGTCGCCGCGTTTTACCCCGGCCTCCTGCAACCATGCGGTCACGGCGCGGGCGGCGCGATCGATCTCGGCATAGCTCATGGTTTTGCCAAAACATTCGAAGGCCGGCTTGTCGCCGAAACGCTGTACGGCCTTGTCGACGATGGCGATGGTGGATGGGTAGGCGTCGGCGTCGATCTCTTGCGGAACGCTCTCGCCATAGCTGTCGAGCCAGGGTTTGGTGATGATTGTATCCTCCCTCAGATAATCAAGACGCTCCGGCGGCCCGTCCTCCCGGACCGGCGGAGACGTTAAAGTGTCAGGCAGATGCGCCGATCAGCCCGGTTAAAGATCAAATCACCTCCTGGGATTCTTCGCGAAGCTTATCGATCGAGCCCTTCACAGGGGCCACCGAGATCACATCGCTGGGTTTACCAAAAGCGGCTCGCACCGCAGAACCCATGGTTTCGGCCTCCAGTGCCACGAGCGGAGTCTCAGCCGCGACGATCAGTGCCTCACAGCCGAACCGCGAAGCTTGTGGCCAAGCGATATGTTATCAATGTAGTCGGCCCGTTCCCTCTCTGCAACGGCGCTGCAGAGTTCCGGAGGGTGTTGTCGCTACGGCGTGTGGCATATGGTGCGTCGTCATCCAGCCAATCAGCCTCGGCTTTCCTCCGTCGGAATAAGCGCTTTTCCAGCGTGCCGCGGGCAGGAAAATCGGTCTTTTGCCATGACATCCTCACCACAGTCGATCTTGTCGTCGGGATTGTTGATCGTTCTCTCCTTTTCTCGGCAGAAGCGTCCGCCGCTCGTGCCTGCCCACGAGACCGGCGCAATTCGACAGAACCGGCTCAGTAGGAGGGTGGAGAGATCGCACTGATGACCTCGGCAGGCTCGTCGCCGATATTGCGAAACCCGTGAGGGGCGCGGCTGTCGAAATAATATCCATCGCCGGCCCGCAGCGCGCGCCTGGCGTCGCCGACCGTTACCTCGACCCGACCCTTCACCACATATCCCGCTTCCTGCGCGACGTGAGACAACATCTCGCCCGTATCTGCACCGACCGCGTAGCTTTCGCGCAGGAACTGAAAGCTGCGATACGGATGGTTCAGACCGATCAGCCGGTAGGAGATCGTGTCGGGGTTGCCGATCTCTGGCATGTCCTCAGCCGGATAGAACGGGCTTCCGGCCCCTTGACGGACCCCGCCAAGAAATTCGGCCAGTCGGCTGCCAAGCGCGTCGAGCACCGCTTGAAGCGTGTCGATGGTCGGGCTGATGGCGTCACGTTCCATCATCGAAATGGTGGTGTGGGAAACGCCCGAACGCAGTGCCAATTCGCGCATGCTGAGCTGACGCCGCAGGCGCAGGGATTTCAACGCGTATCCGATCTTGGCCATTAAAGTTTCCGTTGCTATGCCAAATTTACCAAAAAATATAGCAGCAGATGGGCTTGTTGGAAGATATATCGACCGAACGTATCTGCGCCGCTTCCCAAGCAGCGCGCCGTGGCTAATGTGAACCGCGACACCGCGTTTCTACCGCACACGAGCCGCAGAACCACCGCAACGGAGCAAGCCATGACCCCCATCACCGACATCCCCGGCGTGAGCTATCTGAAATCGCCCGCCCGAAGCGCCGCCTCGGACAATGCGCCGGTCGCCGAAACCGTGGCAGAAATCCTTGAACGAGTCCGGCAGAACGGCGACGCTGCGGTCAAAGAATATTCTCAGCGTTTCGACAAGGCGGAGCTTCAGCAATTCGAGGTCTCCGCGGAAGACCGCGCCGCAGCGGTCGAGGCTCTGGACCCGCAGACCCGCAAAGACACCGAGTTCGCCATTTCCAATGTGCGGGGCTTTGCCGAGGCGCAATTCGCGACTATGGGCGGGCTCGAGGACTATCAGCCGCGGCCGGGCGTGCATCTGGGCCACCGTGTCATCCCTTTGGAACGGGTGGGGTGCTATGTGCCGGGTGGGCGATACCCGCTGCTTTCGGCGCCGATCATGACGATCGTGCCTGCAAAGGTGGCCGGGGTGACAGAGATCGTTGCCTGCCTGCCGCCCAATGCGCATCAGGCGATGATCGCGGGCTGTCACCTCTCCGGGGCGGATCGGATCTTCCGCATCGGCGGCGCGCAGGCAATCGCGGCGATGGCCTTCGGCACCGAGACGGTGCCGCGCGTGGACAAGATCGTGGGGCCGGGCAACGCCTTCGTGAATGAAGCCAAGCGGCAGGTCTTCGGCCCGGTGGGGATCGATCAGCTCGCCGGCCCGTCAGAGATCTATATTCTCGCCGACGAGGCGGGCGATGCCGAAATGATCGCGACCGATCTTCTGGCTCAGGCGGAACATGACATCCGCACGCGTGTCGGGCTCATCACCACCAGCGAGTCGCTGGGACGCGAGGTCGAGGCAGAGGTTGACCGCCAGCTAGCCACCCTTTCCACCGCCGAAACCGCCGGTGCTGCTTGGCGCGATTACGGGGAAATCATCCTCTGCGCAGACGAAGAGACGATGATCGCGGTATCGGACGAGATCGCTGCCGAGCATCTTCAGATCCACACTGAGAACTCGCAGCAGATGGCAGCGCGGTTGCGCAATTACGGCTCGCTCTTTATCGGGCCGCTGGCGAGCGTGGTCTATTCGGATAAATGCGCCGGCACCAACCACACCCTGCCGACCATGGCGGCGGGGCGCTATACGGGCGGTCTGTGGGTCGGGGCGTATGTGAAGGTCGCGACCCATCAGTGGCTGACCCCGGAAGGCGTGGAGCAGCTTGCACCGCCCGCTATTCGCCAGAGCGACAGCGAAGGGCTTGAGGGGCATCGCCGCGCCGCCCAGCTGCGGCTCGATCGGCTTCAGGCGAAACAGGGCCTCTGAGCCGAATGATCGGTGGCGGCCTCGAAGGCCGCGCCGACCCGGCAGATCGCGGCTTCGGCGCGTTTCGCTGCGATGATCTGCATTCCGAGGGGCAGCGCGCCGGAAAACCCGATCGGTACCGACATGGCCGGGTGGCCGGTCAGGTTGAAGGGCAGGGTGCGCATCACGGTCCACACCGTTTCGTCCTGCCGAAACGCCGCGACCGGCGGGGCCGGGGCGAGTGTCGTTGCCGTGACGATGACATCGTGCCGCGACAGAATTTCGTCGATCTCTCCGGTCATCCGCCGCTGAACTGCGCTGGCACGGGCAACATCGTTCTCGCGCAATCCGGCACCTGCGGCGAGGCTCTGGCGCGGCTGTCGGCCATAGCGTTCGAAACTGTCGCGAAGCGTGTCGCGGTGCTGCTCCAGCGCCTCGGAATGCAGGATCACGGCGCCGGCAGCCTCGGCAAGCGCATAATCCGGCATCGCGATCAACTCGATCCGCGCGCCGAGCATCGACAAAGCGGACACGGCATCATCCATCGCCGCGACGAGACCGGGCCAGGCGTCGGGATCGCTCGCGAACCAGTCTCGCGCATAGCCGACCCGCATCCCCTCGATCGCCTGTCCGCAACCCGAAGCCGCGCCACAACCCGGCGCCATGGCGTCGAGCATCAGCGCAGTCTCGACAACGCTCGCCCCCATCGGCCCCGGGTGATCGAGACCTTTCGATAACGGATAGATGCCGTCTGCGGGTATCAGCCCAAAGCTGGGTTTCAGGCCGACCACACCGCAATAGGCAGCCGGGCTGCGCACCGAGCCGCCAGTATCGGTGCCCAGCGCGATCCGCACCAGACCGCCCGCCACCGCCGCCGCGGATCCCGACGAAGAGCCGCCGGTGATGTGATCGCTGCTCCACGGATTCATCGCGGGCGGATAGGCAGCGTCAAAGCTGGGCCCGGTCAAGGCGAATTCATAGGTGGCCGTGCAGCCGATGGGGATGGCCCCCGCATTGCGAAGCTTGGCGACCACCGCCGCATCCGAGATTGCGGTTCGATCTTCGAATACCCGGCTGCCACAGCGATTTGGCCGGCCTGCCACATCGATGAGATCCTTCACCGCGAAGGGGATGCCGTGCAGCGGGCCAAGATCATGGCCATCACCCAGTTCCCGGTCGGCGCGATCCGCCGCCCGAAGCGCCGCCTCTGCATCCAGGTCTACGAAAGCACCGATCCGAGGGTCGCGCTCGGCAATCCGGTCGAGCTGCGCCTCGACCAGTTCGCGCGCGCGAAGCTCTCCCTGACGGAGCAGTGCCGCGGCTTCAGGGATGGGCAGGTCAGCCGGGTTCATCGGGCGCCACCTCGTCGGCCTTCAGCAAAGCTCGGGCGCGTTCCAGTCCGATATGGACGCGCAGCGCCGCAGCCATGTCCCGCTCATCCAGAGTCAGACCGGCTTCGCGCAGAGCTGCCTCCAGCCTGGCCATGTCGTCATCCGGCCTGACCATGCTCAGGTGCGGGCCTTTTCGAACGCGGTCCATGCAGCCTCGAAAGCGGCAAAGTCGAATCCCTCGGCGCGGGCCGGTCCCAGGACGAGCTGTTCGGTATCGAGCAGCTTGCGGATCGCATCTGCCAGCACCGGGATGATCTCTGCGGGAATGACAAGCGCCCCATGACGGTCGCCATGAATAAGCTCACCCGGCGCGACCGACAGACCGAAGACCCGCACCGGCTTGTCGATAGAGCGCACATGCACATAGCCGTGGCTCGGCCCGACCGAGCCGGCGATCACCGGATAGCCTTTCGGCAGGTCGCCGAGATCGCGCACGACGCCATTGGTCAGCGTGCCCGACAGACCGAACCCCTTATGCACGGTCGCGTTGATCTCGCCCCAATAGGCGCCGATGGCGTTCGGGTGGTCCAGATCCTCGACCACAGCCACGGCCGGTTTCGGAGATTCGGACATGTAGCGATAGTAATCCATCCGCCTTTTGCGCACCGTCTCTGCGGGCTCGGTCGGTGGCGCGATAGCAGAGAGTGTCGCAGTGCGGGCATAGCCCACGATTGCCCCTGCCTCGGGCTCGGTGCAGATTACCGTGCCGCGGGTGAAACGGTTGAAGCCGCGGCGGCCCTCGGCAACCTCGATGGCGTTGCAGACGGTCGGCGTATCGACCGTTCTCAGAAGTTTCAGCAATGCGTCGTCCATTATGCCTCCAGCCAGCGGGCCAGCGCCGCCGTGGTGTCCTCGGGTTTCTCCAATACCGGCAGATGCGCCGCGCCCTCGATGATTTCCAGCGTCGAGCCGGGGATCAGCCCATGCATCAGCTCGTGCCGCTCGATGGGGCAGAGCCGATCCTCTCGACCGCAGAGCAGCAGCGTCGGAACATTGACCGCGCGCAGCACATCCTGCCGGTCGGGACGGTCTCGCAGCGCGCGGGACTGGTTCACGAACACGTCCGGGCCAAGCGCCATCGCCATATCCATGCAGAGATCGAGAACGGCCTGACGTCCCGGTCCCTCGGCGAGATAGTTCGGCTTCATCTCGTCGCGCATGACTTCGCGAAGATGGCCTGCCTGCACCGCTTCTATCTGCGGCGCGCGGCGGGCCTGGATCTCGGGCAGCTCGGAGCGCGGATTGGTGTCCAGTAGCGCCAGCCGCTCGATCCGCTCGGGAGCCTGCGCCAGAATCTCCATCGCAACAATGCCCCCCATGGACAGCCCGGCAAGCGCGAAGCGCGGCGGGGCGTGGGCCAGAACCTCGGCGGCGAGGGCCCGCATCGTGTCATGCCCGCCAATCGGCGCGGCATGGATCGCCCGGTTCGACCCGAGTGCCGCGATCTGAGGACCGAACAGCCGCGCATCGCACATCATGCCCGGCAACAGAACCAGTGGGGTCACGACAGCATCGCCGCCCCTTCGGCCATGGCCTTCAGCTTGGCATAGGCGATATCGGGATCCACCGCGCCGAAGCCGGCGAATGTGCCAAAGCCGCAATCCGACCCCGCAATGACGCGGTCCGAACCAACGATCCCCGCAAAGCGCGACAGGCGCTGCGCGATAAGCTCGGGATGCTCGACGAAATTGGTGGTGGTATCGACCACACCCGGCACCAGAATCTTGTCGTCGGGAATATCGGCCTTGCGGTCGCGGAACACGGTCCATTCGTGACCGTGGCGCGGGTTTGATGTCTCGAACAGAACATAGCGCGCCTTCGCCGACATCAGCGTATCGAACATCTGCGCCATCGGAATGTCGCAGACATGCGGTCCCTCGTAATTCCCCCAGCAGATGTGAATACGAACCTTCTCCGCGGGGATGCCCGAAAGAGCGTGGTTCAGCGCCTCGACATGGCTCGCCGCGATCTTGACGAATTCGGCATCCGACAACTCGCTGAACAGCATGTGCCGCGACAATGCGAGGTCGGGACAGTCGAGTTGCAGGTCCAGCCCGGAAGCGACGATGGTTTCATATTCGGCCTTCATCGCATCGGCGAGCGCGGCCAGATAAGCTTCCCGCGTCCGGTAATAGTCATTCTGCAAAAAGAGCGAGATTACACCGGGCGATGCGGCATTCATGAAGCCGCGCTGCCGCCCATGTTCCGCCATGGCCGTCTTGAGGTTTGAGATGTCCTTTTCCAGCTCGCCCTGACCCTTGGACCTCACCTCGCCGATACACATCGGGCGGGCGTATTGCGGTGTGCCGCCGGAATCGGCGATCCGCTTCAGGAAGCTCGGGAAAAGCTTCAGATCGGCGGGTGCGTTACGCGGGCTGTCGCCACCGAAGCCGGTATAGCGATCCTTTACATAGGTCGCATAGCTGATCTTCGAGGTCTCGCCGTCAGAGACGATATCGACCCCGGCCTCGACTTGCTTGCGCACGGTTTCGGCGACGGCGCGGGCCATGGCCGCGTCGAAGCCGTCCGCGTCGTAATCTTCGCCGCGTTCGCGCGCGAAGATGAAATCGACGACCTCCTGACTTCTGGGAAGGCTTCCGACATGTGTGGTGCGGATGGTCATGCTTGCCTCATCTGTTCGGGACGCCCTTGCCGGGGCGCCCCTCTCTGCGGTTCAGGCCGTCCAGGTCGCTCCGGCGGGTTCGCCCGTGCCGACGGTCCGATACAATGCGGCCTCGCCAGTCATCGACGGAGCCAGATGATAGGACGTGTTTTCGGGCACGCTCATCGTGTCGCCTGGCGCGAGCGTCGCCTCTCCGCCATCCCAGCTGATCTTCCAATGCCCGCGCACCGGCATCAGCACGGCCGGGTTGTCATGCTGCTGATCGTCAAGAGCGGTTTTCTGGGTCAGGAAATCGACCTCGAAACCCGGCCTGTCGCGCAGCTTGGCGTCTTCGCCGATCACCTTTGCTGGTTGCCTGTCGGCAAGCGCCACCAGATCCCAGTAACGCGCGACATAGTTGGGAACCACCTCGGCGGTGCTCGGCTCGGGGTAGGCCTTCAGCTCGTCGTCGCTCAGCAGCGGCATCGGCTGTTCGCCCTCGGGCAGGGTCTGGCCCTTCTTGCTGTCATAGAGCTTGCCCTTCTCGGACAGGATCAAACCGTGATCGCGCGCGTCCTCGATCACCTGCGGGGCCCAGATCACGCCGCCGCCAGCATCGTCGCCGCCCAGGATGGCCATGATCATGCCGTAATCCGTGCCGATATTCTCGAAGCCGCGGAAAATGCCGGTGGGGATGTTGAAAATGTCGCCTTCCTCCAGCACCACCTCTCCGGCATCGCCATTCCGGCCCCAGAAGAAGCGCCAGCGGCCCTTGAGCACGAAGAAGACTTCGGCGGTGCGGTGCGAATGCAGCGAGTTGCGGCATTTCGGCGGCTGCCCCGCCGCGCCGATATTGAAGCCATGCGGGATCGAGATATGGACGTGCTGATCGGGGCTTTCGCTGACCCCGCCGCCGATGATGGTGAAGTTTTCCTTCTGGTTCGATCCGGGCGTATGCGCGTCGATGAAGGCGGTCTTGCAGGGTTGCAGCTCGCCATAGCGAACGATGCGGGATTCCATTTCCTGGGGTGTCATATCGTGTTTCCTTGAAAGCGTATCTGTTCGGGCTGGGTCACATCATCCGCGCCGAAGGCGGCGGATGCGGGTTCAGCCGGCGTGACCGCAGCGCCTGACGCCAGACATGGAAGCGCCGCAATGCGATGCTCTGACGTGGCATCATAAATCTCCGCTATGCAGCAGGATCTGCTTCCAGATCGCAATTTCGTCATAGAGCGCGGTTTCGCGGCGCAGCCCCCACGGGCCGTATTCGGCATGCGCCATGCCGAATACATGGACACGCGCACCTGTCGGGCGCCCGAATGCGCCCCACCCGTCATGGGTGCCGTCCAGCGACCACCGGATCGCGGCGCGGGGCGAGAGCATGTCGGCATCCATGCCGATCCGGTGATGCACACGGAACGTCGCTGAGGGAAAGGAAGAGCGCAGCGCGATCCAGAACCCGGCGATCTTCTCTCGCCCCAGAAGTTCGACCGCGCCGGGATATTGGCCGATGGCGGCGCGGTCATAGCCGGTCAGGATATGGTTGAAGTCCTGATCCATCACACGCGTCAGATCCTGCTCGTAGCGCAGACCCCATTCATTGTCGTTGCCGATGCCGTGATAGCCTCCGTCGACATCGTTTTCGGGCAGGAACGGCATCACCGCCTGATCGGGACCCCCTTCCGCCGCGATCAGGTCGCGCGTGAATTGCAAAGGGTCGTGACCGAGTTGCCGGACCAGCCCGCCATAGTCGCGCACCAGCCATTCATCATAGATCGTCTCGCCCTTTGCGGCGCAGTCGGCGATGACTCGAATGGTCCAGCGTCGCCCTGTCGCGGGGCCGAACTGGCCTTCATTCAGATGCGTCCCGCTGGTGATGAGACGATGCGAGGATAAATGGCCGTTCTGCGCATCATTTGACCAGATGACATCTTCGGCAAACAGCTCGCGATCCGGAAACTCATGGATCGTCGCCATGGTCGAGGCTTTCACCGCCGCATTGCCGCGTGTGATGCCCATGGGTGAGCGGACGGGAATATTCTCGCCATAATAGCGATCGAGCGTTTCGACGCCGCGATCCTCCCAGATCTCCTTGGTGATGCCGATGATGTAATCGGGAAAATCCTGCCAACGGTCGTAAATGGTCATTCGGTCCAACCTTCCGGGATCCGGGCCGATCCGCGCTGGATCAGGGGCCCGTCGATTTCGATCTTTCGCGGTGTGTGGTTCTTGTGTTCGATCTTTGACAGCATTGTCTCGACCGTGGCCGAGATCATCCGGTTCACCGGCTGACGCACGGTCGTCAGGTCGAAGGACGGCCAGGCCGCCAGCGGCACGTCGTCATAGCCCACGACAGAGATATCCTCGCCCAGCTTCAGACGCATCTCCTGCCGCAGGACCTCCATCACGGCGAAGGCCATGTGGTCATTGCCCACAAAGATCGCGTCCGGGCTGCTGTCCAGCGCCATCATCTGGCGGGCTGCATCCGCGGCAGCCTCGCGCTGATACATGCCGTCGATGACCGCGACGGGCTCTCTGTCCGCGGCACGCAGCGCATCGAGGAAACCGTCCTTCCTGTCGCGGCCCGTCGAGGACCCGCGCCAACCGGCGATATGGGCAATCCGCTGATGCCCGCCGGCGATCAGAAACTCTGCCACCTTCGCGCCGCCGGCCCGGTTTGCCGAGGTGACCGAGGAGTGCTGATCGCCATCCTGACCGCGGTTGAACAGAACCACGGGAATACCCGCATTCGAGCAGCGATCCGACAGATCGTTCGTCATGGCGACAGAGGCCGCGATGATGCCGTCTACCTGATAGTCGATCAGCTTCTGCATGACATTGGCCACGCTTGCATCCGAGTTCTCTGCCATGAAGATCAGGATGTGATAGCCCTGCGCTTCGAGCGCGCGCGACAGATGCTCGATCGCGACCGGGTAGAACTGGTTTTCCAGATAGGCGACGACCAGCCCGATGATCCTCGTGCGGCCGGTGATCAGTGAGCGCGCAAGGACGTTCGGGCGATATCCCAGCTTTTCTGCGGCGGCGCGCACCTTCTTGGCCATTGCCTCGGATACAGAGGCGCCCGGGGTAAAGACGCGGCTCACCGCCGACTGGCTGACGCCGGCCAGCGTGGCCACATCCTGAGATGTCACTTTCTCTGCCGCCATCAGTCTGCCGTCCAGCCTCCGTCCACAAGCAGCGACGTGCCGGTGACCAGCGCGGCCGCGTCCGAGGCCAGATAGGCTACCGCGCCCATGATGTCCTCGACCTCGCCCACACGGCCCAGCTTGATCTTTTCCTTGATCCAGCGGACCCGTTCGGGGTCGTCGAAGGTGGACTGAGTGAGCGGTGTGCGGATGAAGGTTGGGCAGATCGTATTGATCCTGATCCGCTCAGCTCCCCATTCCAGCGCCATCGCCTTTACCATGCCTTCGATCGCATGTTTCGAGGCGCAGTAAACCGCCCGGTCTATGCCGCCGACATGCCCCATCTGGCTGGAAATATGGATGATCGAGCCGCCGCTGCCCGCGGCGATCATCTTCCGCGCCGACTCGGTCGACAGGAAATAGGCGGCGCGGAGATTCAACGCCATCACCGCATCGAAATCTTCCACTGAGGTGTCAAGCGCCGCCGAATGGCGCGCCATGCCAGCCGAGTTCACGACCACGTCGAAAGCACCCTCTGCCGCCAGCGAATTTGCCAGCGCATCAAGATCGGCCATGTCCAGCGAAAGCGTTTCGGCGCTTCCCCCGCGTGCGCGGATCTCTTCCGTCACCTCATTCAGCTTGTCTGCGCTGCGGGCGGCGCAGACCACATGGGCGCCCTGTTCCGCCAGCGCTGCCGCGCAGGCCGCGCCGATACCGGAAGACGCACCAGTCACAAGGGCGCGTCGGCCATCCAGCCGGAACGACGGTGTTCTGGGGAGAGTCATTCCTGCTCCGCTGTTTCGCGATGGGGGGCGGGTTCGCCATAGGGGATGTTCACCCCGCCATAGCGTCGCACCCGGATATTGCATTGCTCGGCATGGCCGACAAAGCCTTCCAGCATGCACAACCGCGAGCCATATTCGCCGATCAGCGTCGCGGCCTCATCGGTCGTGACCTTCTGATAGCTGTGGGTTTTCAGGAACTTCCCGACCCACAGCCCGCCGGTATAGCGCCCGGCCTTCTTCGTGGGCAATGTGTGGTTCGTGCCGATCACCTTGTCGCCATTGGCGACATTGGTGCGCGGCCCAAGGAACAGCGCACCATAGCTGTGCATCCCTTCCAGATACCAGTCGTCGCGGTCGGTCATCACCTGCACATGCTCATAGGCAAGGTCATTGGCGAGGTTCAGCATCTCGTCATGGGTCTCGCAAAGATATACATCGCCATAATCGCGCCACGAGGCCGAGGCGGTCTCGCGGGTGGGCAGGATCTCCAGCAGCCGGTCGATCTCGGCCAGCGTGTCCTCGGCCAGCTTGCGGCTGTTGGTGATCAGGCAGGCGGGTGAGTTATAGCCATGCTCGGCCTGACCCAGCAGGTCGGTGGCGACGATTTCGGCATCGACCGTTTCGTCGGCGATGACCATGGTCTCTGTCGGGCCGGCGAACAGGTCGATCCCGACGCGACCGTAAAGCTGCCGCTTCGCCTCGGCGACAAACGCGTTGCCGGGACCGACCAGCATATGCACCGGCTCGATGGTCTCGGTGCCAAGCGCCATGGCCCCGACCGCCTGAATGCCGCCCATCACATAGATCTCATGCGCGCCGCCCATATGCATCGCCGCGACGATGGCGGGATGCGGAGCGCCGTTCACCGGCGGGGCCGAAGCGATGATGCGCGGCACCCCGGCCACCGAGGCGGTCAGCACCGACATATGCGCCGAGGCGACCATCGGAAACTTGCCGCCCGGCACATAGCAGCCCACGGACTGCACCGGAATATTGCGATGGCCGAGGATCACGCCGGGCATCGTCTCGATCTCGACGTCACGCATCGAGTCCCGCTGGGCTTCGGCAAAGCGCCGGATCTGCTTCTGAGCGAAGCGGATATCCTCCATCTCGCGCGAGCCGACCTTCTGCATCGCGGCCTCGATTTCCGACTGCGACAAGCGGAAACGCTCTGGTTCGTATTTGTCGAATTTCGCCGAAAGCTCGCGCACGGCGGCGTCTCCGCGCTTTTCGATGTCATCGAGCGTTGCCTCGACCGTGGCGCGGACCTTGGCGTCGTCCTCAGCGCGGGCGTCCTCAGTTTTTCCGGATTTCAGATGTTCGATGGCCATGTTGTCTTCCCTATTGAGGTCGCGGCGGTGTGCGCTCGCCGCGGTCATATGCTTCCCAGCCCTCGCCGGCGAAGACGTCGCGACCCAGCTGCGCCAGAACGGCGGCAAAATCGACCGAGACCCAGTTATCCCTGATCCGCCCGTCCTCGACTTTCCAGAAGTCCATATAGGGGATCGTCACCCGCTTGCCGGTCGCGGAAATCCCCATGAACTCGCCGGAATGCGTCGCCTCGATATGGCCGAAGCACGACGCCCAATCGCCTTCGCAGATGAAGCGTTCTGTTTTGTAGTGACGCTCGGTGAAGGCAGCGCGGAGCGGCAATTGCCAGTTCTCGCGGAAAGAGCGGAGATCCGGCTTGGTGCCGCAGCCCCGGTTGCCCATCCACCGGAAATCTTCGTGGAAATGCGCCGCCATATCGTCCGAATTCTCGCCAAGCGCAGCCTCCATGCGCAGGATGACGTGACGCGTCGCCTCTGCCTTTTCTTCAGCGGTCATGCCGTCTCCTGCGGGATCCGTTCGCCGGTTTCGGCATCGAACAGATGGCACATCGCGGCGGGAATATTGGTGCCAACCTCCTCGCCGATCTCGATGCGGAAATCCTTTGGCGCCTTGATCGACACAAGGGATTCCCCGAGCCTGTGGCTGATCATGGACGCCTCGCCAAGAAGCTCGATAGAGTAGACCGGAGCGCGCAATTCACCGCCGCCAGGCTCGGCCAGGGTCACATCTTCGGCCCGGAAGCCAAGCGTCACCGGCCCTGCGTGGTGCGTGGGCAGGCCGGGGACGCGCATCCCTTCGGCCTCGAAGACGCCGTTCTCGATACGGCCTGTCACGAGGTTCATCGCCGGGCTGCCGATGAAGCCTGCCACGAAGGTATTCGCCGGATAGTCATAGATATCCGTCGGCGTCCCCACCTGCTGGATGCGGCCCTTGTTCATGACCACGACCCGGTCGGCCAGCGTCATCGCCTCGATCTGGTCATGGGTGACATAGACGGTTGTGGTCTTCAGCTTGTGCTGGAGATTCTTGATCTGCGCCCGCGTCGAAACCCGCAGCTTGGCGTCGAGATTCGACAGCGGCTCATCCATCAGGAACACGGTCGGTTTGCGCACGATGGCGCGGCCAAGCGCGACGCGCTGGCGCTGCCCGCCGGAGAGCGCGGCGGGGCGGCGTTCCAGCAGTTCGGTCAGCTCGACCATCTCGGCGGCGCGCATGACCCGTTCGTGATGTTCCTCCTTCGGGACCTTGCGGACCTTCAGTGGGAAGCGGATGTTTTCGTAAACCGAAAGCTGCGGGTAAAGACCGTAGGACTGGAACACCATGGCGATGTCGCGATCCTTGGGTTCTTCATTGTTGACGACCTTGTCACCGATCCAGATCTCGCCATCGGTGACATCTTCCAGCCCGGCGATCATCCGCATCGTGGTGGACTTGCCGCAACCCGACGGCCCGAGCAGCACGATGAATTCCTGATCCGCGATATCGAGATCGAAATTATCGACGCCGATAAAATTTCCCCAGCGTTTGCAAACGTTTTTCAAACGAAGTTCAGCCATCGGATACCTATCCTTTCACGGCGCCGGCGGTGAGCCCGCTGACGATCTGGCGCTGGAACACCATGACGAGAACGAAAAGCGGGGCCATGGCCGAAACGGCGGCGGCGACCGCATACATGACTTTGCCCTCTTGCTGGGTCGAGCCGAGGAAGCTGTTGATCTTGGGGATCATGGTCTGGTTTTCCTGGCTCAGCAGCATCGAGGTGACGGTGAAGTCGTTATAGGCCAGCAGGAAGCTGAACAGCCCCGTAGTCACCACCCCCGGCCACATCACCGGGATGACCGCCAGACGGAAGGCCTGGAAGCGCGTGCAGCCATCGACCATTGCGCTTTCGTCCAGATCCTTTGGGATGGTCAGAAAGAAGCTGTGAAGCATCCACAGGGTAAAGGGCTGATTGATCGCGACCAGCACGATAATGGTCGTGGGCAGATAGCCCCAGATGTTCATTTCAAAGAAGGGCAGCAGATAGCCCGAGACTAGCGTCACATGCGGCATGGCACGGAAGATCAGCGCCGCGATCAGGATCCAGAACGTATAGCGGAACCCGGACCGCGCCAGCGCATAGCCACCCAGCGTGCCGACCGTCAGTGAAATCGTGACCACGGCAAAGACAACGATGCCGGTGTTCAGCACGGCGCGCCAGAATTCTTGCTCGATCCACGCTCCCTCATAGCCGCTGCCGGTGAAGGGGCCCCCGGTCTGCGCGGTCGTGGCCGGGCCGGTGATTGCATTCATCCAGTCGGCGCGGGAAAAGAAATCCGCCTCGACCTTGAACGATCCCCAGGCCGTCCAGATGAACGGGAACGCCGCGAGGAACAGCCACAGCAGCACGAAGCCGGTGGACAGCACGACAAGCGGCATGGGTTTGCGATTTATGCTCTTTGCCATCGATCAGGCCTTTCTGCTGAAATCGCGCCAGGTGCGGATCAGCACCGGGAACAACAGGATGACCACGCCGAGAATGGTCAGCATCGAACTGGCGGCGGCCGAGCCGAATAGCGGAAAGTCGCCTGAACGCAGATCGGAATAGATCAGGTAGCTCAGCGAGGTTGCGTTCGCCTCGGCCGAGAAGCCGATGATCGGCTCGAAAACCCGGAAATTATCCATGAGCTGCATCAGCGCGATAAAGGTCGCCAGCGGCATCAGATAGGGGATGGTGACGAAGCGGATCCGCTCCCACCGGCTGGCGCCGTCGACCATGGCGCTTTCCAACGTGTCCTGCGGCACGGTCTGTAGCCCGGCATAGAACACGACGAAAGCGAACGGCGCGCTGTGCCAGACGCCATAGACGAACAGCGTCACCCAGGTCAGCGTCGGCGAGGCTTTCAGCGACAATTGCGGATCGTTGAACACGACCTGCAACGTCGCGCCGATGATGCCGCGGGAATCGATCATCCAGAACAGCACCAGCGCGCCGATCAGCGGTGTCACGATCATCGGCAAAAGCGAGAAGAAGATGACCGGCCCTTTCAACCGGGCCGAAACCGCGTTTACCGAGACCGCGATACAGAAGCCAAGTATGATCACAAGCGGGGTCACGATGAAGGTATAGGCTATGGTAAAGATCAGCGCCTTGTAGAAGGGCAGGTTCATCACCTGACCCAGAAATACCCCAAGACTGTCGCTGTTGCGCCAGGCTGCGCCAAGCTCGTCGAATGCAAGGTGGCTGGCGTTGGAATAGGTGCCCAGCCCGTTGAACCGTCCCATCGGACTTTCCTCGCGAAGCTCGGCCATGGCGGCGGAATCGACGCGCATCTCGGTCTTGCAGCCGAACGGGCCACAGGATTCGGTCTGGCTCATGACCTGCTGATGCTCGACAAAGAGCGACTGATATCCGACCGAGATGATCGGGATGGCGATGAACAGGATCATCGCGAGCAGGGAAGGCCAGATAAAGGCCAGAAACGTTCTGTGCGGCATGGGTTACTCCGTCGAACGTGTGAAGGCAGAGCCCGGACGCGGGAATGGCGTCAGGACAGGCGGGGCGTCTTTAGCGCGTGGCGGGGCGTGGCGCGCCGGTCAGCGCGCCGTCCCGGTCTTCGTCATCAGTTCAGAAAGCCCGCTTCGGCAGCCGCGGTCGTGTAGGCGGCGGTCACATCCGCCAGTGCCTGCTCGGCGCTCTCCTGGCCCTGCATGAACTCGGCCAGATTATCGCCGAGCGCGGTGTGCAGAAGCCCCATATAGGGCAGCATCGGATAGGGGCGTGCGCCCGCGGCGAGGTTTGCAGAGACCCCTTCCGCAGCCGGCGTCGGATCGTAGCCCTTGACCAGCCAGACCGCGGATTCCCGGTTCTCGGCAATGGTTTCGGGCGAGATCCCCTTCATCATCGCGCGGAACGAGGCCTCGGCGTCTTCGTCCGAAATATTCTTCGCGATCACGAAACCATCCCACCACAGACCGGCCGCAGGGATCTCGGCATCGCCGAGCGTCGGTGCGGCGGCATAGCCCGTGGCGGCAGCGATCTCGGGCGCGGAGCCGGTTTCATCGGAATATTCGCGGGTGCGCGAGCCCCATTGGATCTGGATCGCGCTGTCATTCGATTCCCAGAGCGGATGCAGCGCATTGCTGTCATAGGTGACGAAATCGGGGTCCATGTATTCGCTCATCGCCTTCAGCGTCTCAAGCGTCTTGATCCCGTTCTCGTTGTTGATATCGACCTCGGCGGTCCCGTCCTTGAAGAAATCGGCGCCGGTCGCGAGAAAGGTGTTCACGAACTCCGCCGCGAGATCCCAGCCCGGCTTGTAGCCGGAGGCAAGCGGATACTGCATCACGTCATTCGCACGCAGCGTTTCGGCGGCGGCGAGGATCTCTTCATAGCTGGTCGGCACCTCGATGCCGTTCTCTTCCAGCAGATCCTCGCGATAGAACAGATGCTGCGCATTCGCCATGAAAGCGATCGCCATGATGTTGTCGCCGACGCGGATGAGCTGCTGTTCCTGCAGATCCTGACCCCATTTCTCGACATATTCATCGAGAGGACGCACCAGATCGGCCGAGAGAAGCGGCATGACCGAGTTCGTCGCCACGACCGCGACAGTGTAGGAGGCAGGATTTGTCGTCAGCGCCGGCACCTGGATATTCTTGTGCTCGGTGGTCTGGTTCTTGGTGACTTCGACCGTGTCGCTGGCGCAGGTCTCGGCGGCGTTGGCGATGACGTGCAGCGCCTCGAAGTCATTCGAGAGGATCCGCACGGATCCGGATTCGATGCCGCATTCGGCCATTGCCATGCCCGCGCTCCCGATCAGTGCGATCGTGGCTACGCTGGCTTGCAGAATTCTTGTCATGGTCCGTCTCCTGTTGAGAACAGCGCCCGGCGAGTTATCGGGCAGGGTCGGCCCGCAAAGTTATTGGCCGCATGAAATACTGTTTCTTTGTGGCGAGGAGGCTTGAAATTACCTGTCGCAGAATCGATGCTAGCAATCGCTGCATACGAATGCAAGAAAATCTTAAGCCGATACGAACCGCGCAGGATAACGCCATGACCGATCCGCATCTCAGCCGGAAAATCGATATGCACGAGGCGATGTTGCGCCTTGCCGAGGCGCGCCCCGAGGCGCTTCCGGAACTGCTCGGCACGCTCTATGCGCCCGAAGCGCATTGGCGCGGCTCTCACCCGATGAACGAAATGACCGGCCCCGAAGCGATTGCGGCGCAGGTCTGGGCGCCGCTGCGGCACAGCTTCCCCGATCTCGAACGGCGCGACCTGATTGTCGTCGGCGGGCAATATGAGGGGCGTGACTATGTCGCGATGATGGGACATTACTGCGGAAGCTTCCGTCATGACTGGCTGGGCATCCCCGCGACGGGCGGTGCCGCCTATCTCCGGTATGGCGAGGTGCACCAGATCGCGCATGGCCGGATCGTCCAGTCCAGCTGTCTCTGGGACGTGCTCGACCTCATTCGCCAGGCGGGGTTCTGGCCGCTTGCACCGAGCCTCGGCGCCGAAGAGATGTGGCCGGGTCCGATCACCGGAGACGGTCTTGCCCTGCGCGATAGCGATCCGCAGGAAAGTGCTGCCAGTATCGCACAGACCTTGGCCATGCACGCCGCGCTGGGGGCTTATGACGATGAAGGCAGGGGCGGGCGCGAGGGGCTGCTGAACATGCCGCAGAAGGACTTCTGGCATCCTAAGATGATGTGGTATGGCCCTGCCGGTATCGGCACGGCGCGGGGGCTGTCCGGCTTTGTGGATTGCCACCAGCTGCCCTTCCGCATGGCCTTCCCGAACCGCAAGGGCGGCGGGCAGTGGGACGAGATCGGCGCGCTCAAGCAACAGCATGGCGGTGGGCATTATATCCGGATAGGGGACGGCCCCTATTCCGTCACTGCCGGCTGGCCGAGCGTCTTCGCGATGCATCGCGGCGGCGGCTTTCTGGGCCTTGCCCCGACCGGCCGGCCGGTGACGATGCGGGTGATGGATTTCTACCTGCATCACGAGGGGCTGATCCGCGAAAACTGGGTGCCGCTCGATATGCTGGATCTGCTGATGCAGATGGGGGTGGATGTGCTGGACAGGATGAGCCCGATTTTCCGACGCGGCGGCTAGGCGCGGCGGCTCAGCGGCGCCCGGCCTTTCAGGGTCGGGCGCCGGGCAGACCGCTTCGGGTATCAGCCCTCATCGAAATATATCGGCTCTCGCGCAGCCTCCGAAAGCTGGGCCAGCTTGACCTGAACCAGCAGCGACAACTCGTCGTAGACACGCCATTCATCGACGATCTTGCCGTCCTTATAGTGGAAATGGCTGATCCCCATCACCTGCACACGCTTGCCGGTCGGTTCTCCAAGCTCTTGCAGCATCCCATAGCCGAGGTGATGCCCTTCGAGGATCCATCGCACGGCAACCTTCGTGCCGCCCTCTTCGCATTCGGTCGAACAGATATGTTGCGGGGTGAATCCGGCATCGGGCAGCGATCCCAGCAGGCCGAGCGTTTGATGCGTGACGGCGGCGATGCCGTAAAGCTCGGTCATGAGCGGTCCGTGATACTGGCAGGTCGGCGCGTAGACATCCTTGATCCGCCCCAGCATCCGCTGGTTCCACACCGCATGCAGCCAGTCCAGCGTCTCGCGCTCCAGATCGGTGCTGGCGATCGACAGGTCCGGCTTCGAATCGGGCGGATACTGCCCGACCATCCGGCGGTTTTCGCCGATATCGATCGATTCGACGCCCTTTTCGAACAGCTTCCCGGCCAGACGCGCGGCATAATCCTGAGGGTCCAGACCCAGCTGACGGATGATCGCCATCTGATCCGAGACAACCCATTCCCGATAGATCTTGTTGGCGTGGATCATGCAGTCGGCGATGGTCCGCGACACAAAGCTGCGCCCTGTCGGCGGGCCGTAATGCCCGTGCTGCGTATGACGGCCCGAGCCGGTGACGAGATGAGACGTATAAAAACCCTTCTGGTCGTCGCCGCTCCAGATGACCTGGGTGGCCATGCCGCGCCGCTCGGGCAGGCTGACCAGGCGCTGGATGGTGTCGCGCACGACCTCCTCGCGGTCATACATGGTGCCCATCGTCCCGTAGAGCACGCAATTATGGGTGTAATGCGTGTAGATCAGGCCAATATCGCGCTCGTCCCAGATGCGATGGGTGCAGCGGATGATGTAATCGACGATGTCGGTATAGATGTCGTCGAACCCCTCCATCGGCTGAACGCGCTTGCGACCCTCGGGCACCAGATCGACGAAATCGCGGCGCTCGACCTGAAGAACGGCGTCGCCTGATGCCTTGCCTCGCGGCTTGTTCCCGTCCGCGCCCTTATCGTCCGCAGCCATGTTGAGAATCCTTTTCCAATGTTTGCCATGCCGACCCTAGCTGTTCTGCATACGAATGCAACAACCCTCTGAGCTGCTCGTTCGACGGGCGTGGTCAAGACGGCGTTCTGCGGGGATGGGTGAGGGTAGCTGCCTGCCTTCTGCCGCTCGCCGCCATGCAAAAGGCCCCGCCGGCGAACCGACGGGGCCTTACGGCCTTTATCTGGGCGGGTCTTAGCTGTTGTTGTTCACGCCGTCGGAGCTTCCGCTCGCGCCAGAACCTGTCGACGTGGTTTTATTAACGTCCGCGTCGATCTCTTTCTTGGCGGTCTCGGCTGCCTTTGCGCCGATCTCGCTGAGATCGTCGATGACGCCCGAGGCGGCCTTTTCGGCATTGCCAGTGTCATAGCCGCGGGCCTCGGCCTCGCTCTTGGCGCTGTCGAGCGTCTTTTCGGCGATCTCTCCGGCACGCTCGACCGTGGTGTCGAGCACTTCGCGAGAGCGGTCCTTCAGCTCATCCGCCTGCTCTCCGAACAGCTCGTCCTCGCGACGGGTCGACGGCAGCAGCGTCGCGCCGAGCGCGGCGAGTGCGGCGACACCGAGCCCGAGCACCACCGGGTTCGAGCGATAGGCTTCCGAAACGCGGTCGGCTGCGGTGCCGGCAACATCCGCGAACTGGTCACGGCTGCGGTCGAACCGGTCGCGCGCCGAATAGCGCAGATCATCGGCGCTCTGACGTGCCGAGCGGGCGAAGTCGCGGCCACGGCGCGAGGCGTTGTCGCGCGCGGAGCTGAGACGGTCGCGCGCCTCATCGACGCTGCGACGGGCGCGGTCGGCAATGCTTTCGCCGTCGTCGTCATCGGCATCGGCAAATTCTGCCTCGGTCAGCTGACGTCCCTGGACATCATGCGAGATCCCACGACCGCCAACCGCGGGCGAACTGCCGACGGGGCGATAGAGTCCGCTCGCACGGGTGCCGATCCGATCACCGCGGTAATCATCGTCGTCGTCGTCGTCATTGCCGAAGCGTTCCGATACGCGATCTGACATGTCACGTCCGCGGCTGGCGATGTCGCGGCTGGTCGGTCCGCCCTGACCGGCGATCAGCCAGGCCATACCCGCACCGATCAGGGCGACCGGCAGCGGATTGTCGCGCAGCGAGCGGCCCATATTGCGGGTGAATTCAGCCCCGCCACTGTCAAGCAACGCGGTGCGGGCAGTCTCCATCAGGTTTTCGGGACGGAACTGTCCCTGAAGCTGATCGACATTGCGCAACAGGCTCTGGCGGCGATCCTCGATCTGATCGACGATCTGTCGGGTGGATTTATCCGAATAATCGGTCATAGACGGGTCTCCTTGATGGCTTCGCGGTCGCGGCGCATCTGTTCCATGGTCTTGCTGGGCGCGAGATTTTCAGCCGAGAATTTCGACTTCGCGGACATCAGCAGAATGATCCCGACGATGACCGTGCCACCACCGACGATCAGTGCCGACCAGCCGGAATGGATGCCCATCTCGACCAGCGCCAGCACGATGGCCTGAAGCAGGATCACCAGCGCCGCCATGATGAGCGCAGTGCCGAGCACCGCCATGACAAGCGCCGCACCCAGCTGGCCGACCTTTTCATTTGCCTCGGCGCGGGCGAGGGCGACCTCGCCACGGACGAGATTGATGGCGTCATCGACGATGGCGGACAGATGCCCGCTCACGCTGCGCCGGTTCGGATCGTGATATTTGTGGTCGTCCATCAGGATTGCTCCCTCGTGCCGGTGTGGGTTGCCGGGGCGGCGGGTGTGTAGGCGCTGCCCGCAGGCGCCGTCGGGCTGCCGGTGCTGACCGGGGCTGCCGGATTATAGCCGTCCGGGCGGGACGGGCTGCGATCAGAGACATAGCGGTCCTGATCGTAGCTGTGCGAGGCGGATGCGCCCGCGAAACGCGCGGCGGCAAAGCCCAGAAGTGCGGCACCAGCGATAAACACGGCGGGCTGCCGGCGGGCGAAGTCGGTCACCTGGCCGTAGATATCGCCCAGATCGCGGTCGCGCAGATTGCCGGCGGCAGTTTCGGCGCCGTCTGCGGCGGACTCGATCCAGCCGGCGATCACGCCCTGATTTTCCTCGCGCAGCTTTTCAGCGGCGGAACGGGTTGCCTTGGCGACCGAGTTCACCTGCTCGGCCAATCCGCGCTTCTGGTCGTCCAGGATCTCACCGGCCTTCTGCTGGCCTTCCTGAAGCGCCGAGCGGGCGGCGTCGCGGCCTTCGCGCAGCTTGTCTTCGCCCTGCTGGCGAAGCGCTTCGGCGCGGTCCTGATTGGTTCTGTGGTCCTGCTCTGACATGAGAGGCCTCCTGTTGGTTGGTTGTTGATTGGCGCGGGGCGGCGGGTTCCGCCCCGGCCGGTTTCAGGCTCAGACCCGAGCGCGCGGCAGCGTCTTCGGCGCGCCGACAAAGGCACCGCCGGCAGCGGCGATCAGGCCGAGAACCAGTCCGAAGAAGGACCAGAAAGCTGCCTTGGTCAGACCGTTCAACGCGGCCTCGGCTGCCTGCAGCGTGGTTTCGCGGGCCTCTTCAAGCGAGCTCACGATCTGGCCGCGCGCTTCGTTGAAGCGAGCCTGCGCTTCGTCGATCATATTCGCGGCTTCGGCGCGGGTGATGCCGGTGCGGCGGACCAGTCGGTCGACGATCTGCTGACGCTCTTCGTCCGAAACAACGACCTCTTCGCCCGAGCCGGTCAGGTTTTCGATGAAATCCTGAACGATGGCACCGGCATTGCCGGGATTCTGGGCGACTTCGCGGGCGGTTTCTGCGGCGTTTTCACGCAGTTGATTCAGGTCTTCCTGGCCGAGCGCCGATTCCGCGATGGCATTGTTGAATTCGCGGCGCAGGTCTTCGGGGGTGAGATCGCGCTGTTCGAGGCGCTGCTCGATCCCGTCGGGCAGCTGGTTCGGCATCGAGATGTCGATGCGGCCGATTTGCTGACCTGCGAACTGGGTCGCACTGGCGACGGCCGAGCCGGCAGCCGACGCGCCGCTGGAAATCGCGCTCAGCGAGCCGCCGACGAGGCCGCCAATCGCGGTGCTTGCCAGCCAGATGATCGCGACCGTCACCAGCGACCAGACGGTCGCGCCGTGCAAGACGGCGGTGATCGGGTTCGGCTGACCGGCGAGGCGGGCGGCAACGAAACCGCCCACGAACAGACCGGCAATCATCGTCAATGCCGCCCAGATGGCCGATCCGGTGCCGACACCGGCCAGCGGGTTCTCTTCCAGCGTGGGGTCAATGACGCCGAAGCCGATGGACATGCCGAGCAGGGTGAGCGTCGCCACCACTGCGATACCGACCACGGCACCGGCGAAAATGCCGGCCCAGGACACACGTACAAGCTCTGCCGGCTTGCCGTGCGCCACCTCGTGATCGCGGACGTTTGGATATGTATCGGTGCTCATGAATAACGTTCCTGTCGCTAAGTAAATGGTGATAGCCGATGTCGCGAGCGTACCGGCCGGAAAGGGCGTGCGGATGCGGCAGCTATCGATGGAACGCTAACAGTCTGGTGCAGTTCCTGCGGACTGATCTAGTTTAACTGGTATATAACTCGGTGCGTTTTTTTGTGGCTGCGCCGAGCGTTAACGCTGCGGCATCCAGCCTTGATCGATTGTGCTGTAGCGATCTTCATAGCCGCTCAGCTCGATAAGGGCGGGCTTGTCGAGAAGCTCGACACCGTTGTGATGACGTTCGATCAAGCCCCGTGCCTCGAGCGCTTTGAAGGTGCGGTTCACATAGGCCTGGGTCAGCCCGATTGCATCGCCGATGACTTCCTGGCTCAGCGGCATGCGGAACCAGTCCCCGTTTTCCGGCGCGGTGACCAGAATGCGCGAATGGATCTGCAACAGCATGTGTGACAGCCGTGCCTCGGCATCCAGCCGCGAGACCGCCGCCAACCGTTCCGTGAGGATGACGCTTTCAATCGCGCCAAAGGCAAAGAACAGCGCGGCGAGACGCGGTGAGGTTTCGAAGAGGTCGCGCAGCCCCGATTTGGGGAGCCGGCACAGTTCGACCTCGGTCGCGGTGATCAGGCTCGCGCGGGACATGGCGAGGGTGATGTCGGAGATGCCGATCACGTCGCCGGGGAAATGCAGCCCCTGAATATGGCGCCTCTCATTCTCGACATCCGATGCGGAATACAGCCAGCCGCGGCGCACGATGAACAGGATGTCGGCTTCCTCGCCGGGACGCCGGATGCGCTGGCGGGCGGGATAGGTGCGGCGATTGGTTTCAAGCCCTTCCAGATAGATCATGTCCTGTTCCGTCAGCTCGACATAATGCGAGATCTTCCGGTACAGACAGCTTCGTTTTTCTTTGGGGTGCATCTCGGGTTCCGCCCTTCGGCTCTGCTTCGGCGCGATCTGGGCCTCGCACCCAAAATGTCACACCACGCGGCAGAGCGCCACCGCCCGACGCGGCGCGACGGCGGGTCTCCTCTCAGGAAGGCTCTGAGCGCACTGCATTTCATTGCTGTGCCGGGCGCAGTGGCGGGCGTTGCAGGCAGGTTTACAGAGGCTGAAGGGAACCGGAAGGCGATTGTGGTGATTTGTCCCGCATGGCTGACCATCCTCATCTAGACCGTTTCGAACGTCTCGACCGCCTCTCCCGGCAGCTCGATACGATTTTCCGCATCCCCGGCACGAATTTCCGCGTCGGCTATGACGCCATCGCCAGCATCATTCCCGTGGTGGGCGACGCGGCCACAGCGCTGCCCGCGGCCTGGATCATGCTTGAGAGCTATCGCATGGGCCTGCCCAAGGGGAAGCTGATGCGTCAGGGGGTGAATGTCGCGGCAGACGCCGTGTTCGGCAGCATCCCCTTGCTCGGCACGCTGTTCGATGCGGGATTCAAATCGAACAGGCGCAATGTGGATATTCTGCGCAAGCATCTCGAGACCCTGCCCGGAGAGGCGCCGGCCCCGGATCCAGCGCCGGATGGCAGGATGATCGAGCGCGGCTGATCGGAGGCGCTCACGCCGCGCCTTTCGTCGTGCCAAATATTATTTCGGGATCATAAAGTTTGATCTCAAAATAATTTTCCGGTTATGCTTCTCTCGAGCGGCGCCGTCGCGGCGCGATTCGGAGAATGTGCAGCATGAAGATTACGGTCATCGGCGGGGGTCCGGGCGGGCTTTATCTCGCGTTGCTGACGAAAAAGGCGCGCCCTGACTGGGATATCGAAGTATTCGAGCGCAACCAGGCCGATGACACGTTTGGCTTCGGCGTGGTGTTTTCCGACGAAACGCTTGACGAGTTCCTCAACCGAGACAAGCCCGTCTTCGAGCGCATTCGCGACGAGTTCGCTTACTGGGATGACGTGGCGGTGCATTTCAAGGGACAGGAGATGCGCTGCGCCGGAAACGGCTTTTGCGGCACCTCGCGCCAGAAACTGCTGACCATCCTGCAAGAGCGCTGCGCCGAGCTTGGCGTCGCGATGACATTCGGGACAGAGATCAGGCCCGAAGAGCTGAAGACCCGTTTTGCCGATTCCGACGTCATCGTCGCATGCGACGGCGTCAATTCGGCAATCCGAGAGCATTACCGCGATTCCTTCCAGCCGAGCGTCGAATGGAAGTCCAATCGCTTCTGCTGGATGGGCTCCAGCCGCCCGATGGATGAGTTCAACTATTTCTTCCGCGAGACCCGGCATGGCCCGATGGTCGCCCATTGTTACCAATATCAGAAGGACCGCTCGACCTGGGTGTTCGAGATGGACGACGCGACCTGGCAGGCGCATGGCTTCAGCGAGGATGACGAGGAAGCTTCGCGTGCCAAGCTGGAAGACATCTTTGCGGATGAGCTTCAGGGGCATGGATTGCTGCTGAACCGGTCGAACTGGCGTCAGTTTCCGCGCGTCTTCTGCGAGAACTGGTTCGTGGACAATATCGTCATCCTCGGCGACGCGAAGGCCAGCGCGCATTTCTCGATCGGGTCGGGAACGAAACTGGCGATGGAATGTGCCATCGCGCTGTCCGATGCGCTTCTAGAACATGCTGAAACTGATGTTCAGGCGGCATTCCGCGCCTATGACGACGCGCGGCGCACACCCTGTCAGATCATTCAGCACAATGCGGACGTGTCTCTGTCCTGGTTCGAACATATGAACCGCTCCTGGGACATGGAGCCTTACCAGTTCGCCATGGTGGTGATGTGCCGCGCCAAGTCGATCACCTATGACAATCTTATCGTGCGCGATCCGGAATTCGTGCGGAAAGCCGATGACGAATGGTATGCGCGGCATCTGCGCGAGACCGGCGAGGATCTGCGCGAGACGCGGCCCACGCCGATGTTTTCCAGCTTCAAGCTGCGCGGGATGGAGGTGATGAACCGTGTCGTCATGTCCCCCATGGCGCAATACAGCGCCGATCCCGAGGGCAATCCGACCGACTGGCTCAAGGTGCATTATTGCGGCCACGCGACGGGCGGGATGGGGCTGATCTATACGGAAATGACCTGCCCCTCGGCCGATGCGCGGATCACGCAGGGCTGTCCGGGGATGTGGACCGACGAACATGAGCGGCGCTGGGCCGAGATCGTCGGGTTCATTCATGAACATACCGGTGCGAAGGTGGCGATGCAGCTTGGCCATGCCGGGCGCAAGGGCTCGACTCAGCTCGGCTGGCAGAAGATGGATCACCCGATCGCTGAGGACGATGCGAACTGGCCGCTGGTCTCGGCCTCTCCGATCCCGTGGTTCGAGGGCGAAAGCCAGGTTCCCGCCGAGCTGGATCGCGCCGGGATGGACCGGATCAAGGCGGACTTCGTGCAGGCGACCGAACGCGCCGCGCGGGCCGGTTTTGACATGGTCGAACTGCATTGCGCGCATGGCTATCTGCTGGCCTCGTTCCTGTCGCCGCTGACCAACCGGCGCGGCGACGAGTATGGCGGCAGCGTCGAAAACCGGCTGCGCTATCCGCTGGAGGTGTTCGCGGCGATGCGCGCCGTCTGGCCCGAGGATCGGCCGATGGCGGTCCGCGTCTCGGGGACGGACTGGAAGGAAGGCGGGCTGAGCGAGGAGGATCTCTTCGTCATAGCCGAGGCGTTTCGGGATGCGGGTTGTGATCTGATCGACGTGTCGGCAGGGCAGACCGTGCCGGATCAGCAGCCGGTCTATGGCCGCATGTTCCAGACCCATCTGGCCGAGGCTGTGCGCAACGTGCCCCGCATCGCGACCATGGCGGTCGGTGCGATCACCGAGGCGGCACAGGTCAACACGATCCTGCACACCCGCCGTGCCGATCTGGTCGCGGTGGGGCGCCCGCATCTCTGGAATCCGTTTTTCGCCAATCAGGCTGCCGCCTGGTATGGCGCGGTCAACAAGAAGGCCTGGCCCAAGCAATACGCCGCCGGCGCCGCACAGGCCTTCCGTGAGGCCGAGAAAAACCGCGAGAAATTGCTGGAGCTGCAACGCAAGGCCGCGCCGGGCCGGCATGCGAGGGGTGGCTCATGACTCTGGCAGGCAAAAAGGTGCTCGTGACCGGGGGTGGCACCGGCGTTGGCGCAGAGCTTGCGCGCAGCTTCGCGCGGCAAGGCGCGCAGGTGATCGTCGCCGGGCGACGCGCGGAACCTCTGGAGCGGCTCGTTGCCGAACAGCAGGGGCTGCGCGCGGTGCGGGCCGATGTGACCGACGAGGCGAGCGTGCGCGAGATGTTCGATGCCGCCGGTCCCTGCGATGTGGTGATTGCCAATGCGGGCGCTTCTGACAGCGCGCCGTTCCCGCGCGTCGATCTGGATCACTGGAATGCGATGCTGGCGGTGAATCTGACCGGCACCTTCCTCACCTTCCGCGAGGGGCTGTCGCGGATGCAGGGCTGGGGGCGGCTGATCGCCGTCGCCTCGACGGCGGGGCTGAAGGGCTATCGCTATGTCGCGCCCTATGCGGCGGCCAAGCACGGCGTTGTCGGGCTGGTCCGCAGTCTCGCGCTTGAAGTGGCGCGGCGCGACGTGACGGTGAACGCGCTGTGTCCGGGCTTTCTCGACACCGAGATGACCGAGCGTTCGGTTGCCAATATCATGGAAAAGACCGGCGCGGATCGTGACAAGGCTCTGGCCGCACTGACCGCCGGCAATCCTCAGGGCCGGCTGGTCCGGCCTGATGAGGTCAGCGCCGCTGCGCTGTGGCTGTGCGGCGCGGGCTCGGAAGCGATCAACGGACAGGCGATCGCGATTTCGGGGGGTGAGATATGATACGGCAACATCCGATTGCCAGCGACGGGAGGGCGACATGACCGAGATGGCGGGGCTTCAGCCGGAACATTTCCTTTGGGAATTGCGCGACCGCGTGGCAGTGGTGCGGCTGAACCGGCCGGAGCGCAAGAACCCGCTGACCTTCGAAAGCTATGCCGAGTTGCGCGACATGTTCCGCGACCTTGTCTATGCCAGCGATGTCGATGTCGTGGTATTCGCCTCGAATGGCGGAAATTTCTGCTCGGGCGGGGATGTGCATGAGATCATCGGCCCGCTGATCGACAAGGACATGAAGGGGTTGCTGGAATTCACCCGCATGACCGGAGATCTGGTCAAGGCGATGATCGGCTGCGGCAAGCCGATCATCTCGGCGGTGGACGGGATCTGCGTCGGCGCGGGGGCGATCATCGCGATGGCCTCGGATCTGCGATTGGCCAGCCACGCGGCGAAATGCGCCTTTCTGTTCACACGCGTCGGGCTCGCAGGGTGCGACATGGGCGCCTGTGCGATGCTGCCCCGGATCATCGGGCAGGGTCGCGCGGCAGAGCTGCTTTGTACCGGGCGGGTGATGAGCGCCGAGGAGGGCGAGGCCTGGGGTTTCTGGAACGCGCTGCATGACGCTGAGGCGCTTGAAGACGAAGCGATGAACCTTGCGCGACGCATCGCCTCCGGGCCGGTCTTTGCGCATGGCATCACCAAGACGCAGCTCAATCAGGAATGGAATATGAGCCTTGAGCAGGCCATCGAGGCAGAGGCGCAGGCGCAGGCGATCTGCATGCAGACGCAGGATTTCGGGCGGGCCTATCGCGCCTTTGTCGCGAAGGAAAAACCGGTATTCGAAGGGGATTGAGGCCGGAACCGGGGGCCAGCCCCCGGCCCCCCGGGATATTTGCATCAGGATGAGAGGGCGTGGCACAGGTGGCGGATCGGACATTTCTTGACTGGCCTTTCTTCGAAGACCGGCACCGGGCATTGGCCGAGGCGCTGGAAGGCTGGTGCGACACGAATCTTCCGGTGGATCATTCGGATCTGGACGCAGCCTGTCGCGATCTGGTGGCGGCGCTCGGGCAGGGCGGCTGGCTGACGCATTCGGGCGGCGACAATCTGGATGTGCGGACGCTCTGCCTGATCCGCGAGACTTTGGCGCGGCATGATGCGCTTGCCGATTTCGCTTTTGCGATGCAGGGGCTGGGCATGGGCGCGGTCAGCCTGTTCGGCTCTGATGCGCAAAGAGAGTGGCTCGAACGGACCCGCGCCGGCGAGGCGATTTCTGCCTTTGCGCTGACCGAACCGGGTTCGGGTTCCGATGTCGCCAATACCGCGACCACCGCCGAGCGGGTCGAGGGCGGCTATCGCCTGACCGGCGAGAAGACCTATATCTCGAATGGCGGGATCGCTGATCTCTACGTGATGTTCGCGCGCACCGGCGAGGCACCGGGGGCGAAGGGGCTGTCGGCCTTTCTGATGCCAGCCGACACGGAGGGGCTGAGCGTGGCCGAGCGGATCGACGTCATCGCGCCGCATCCGCTGGCCCGGTTGCGAATGGAGGGCGCGTTCCTGCCCGATGAGGCGCTGATCGGCAAGCCGGGCGACGGGTTCAAGCTGGCCATGTCGGTGCTGGACGTCTTCCGCCCGACCGTCGGCGCGGCGGCCCTGGGCATGGCGCGGCGTGCACTGGACGAGGCCATGGCGCGGGTCACGGAACGTCAGGTGCAGGGCGCGCCGCTGGCCTCGCTTCAGTTGGTGCAGGGGCATATCGCGGATATGGCGCTGAAGATCGATGCCGCCGCATTGCTGGTCTATCGCGCCGCCTGGACGAAGGATCAGGGCGCGCCCCGTGTCTCGCGCGAGGCGGCGATGGCGAAGCTTTATGCGACCGAGGCCGCGCAGGAGGTGATCGACGCCGCCGTGCAGCTTCATGGCGGTGACGGTGTGCGCCACGGTGAGAAGGTCGAGGAGCTGTATCGCGAGATCCGGGCGCTGCGCATTTATGAGGGCGCCAGCGACGTGCAGCGTCTGGTCATCGCCCGGAGCGTGCTCGGATGATCTATCGCCGCGAGATCCAGGTCGAGTTCAACCATTGCGACCCGGCGGGCATCGTCTTCTATCCGCGCTATTTCGAGATGACCAATTCGGTTGTCGAGAATTTCTTTGCCGAGGCGCTGAACTATCCGTTCCGGCGGATGCATATGGAAGAGGGCACCGGCGTCCCCACGGTCAGGATCGAGGCGGATTTTACCGCGCCATCGCGACTCGGCGATATTCTAATCTTCTCGCTTGAGGTGGAGCGGATCGGCGGCGCGAGCGCGACGCTCCTGCTGCGCGCTTCGGGGAGGGGCGAGGAGGGCGAGCGGCTCGCGGCGCGGATCACGCTCGTATGGGTGACGCGCGGGCGCGGCGCCACCGCCTGGCCCGAAGAGGTTCGCCAGAGAATGGAAACTTATCTCAGCTCGCCCATGGCCGGGTGAGCCGCCTTGCCCGGAACCGGGGGGCGCAGCACAGACGGATCGTTGAAGGGATGCCGCAAGGGGCAACGATCCGTGAAAGGGAGGACGAAAGATGGGGCGCAATTCGCCTTTGGGACCGACGGGTCATATGGACAGCTTCGCGCGGGACAATCTCCCGCCCGGGGAACTCTGGCCAGAGCTGAAGCTGGACGGGTTCAGCTATCCCGAATATCTCAATGCCGCGGTCGAGATGACGGACCGGATGGTCGAACAGGGACATGGGGACAGGACCGCTCTGATCGGCAACGGGCGGATGCGGACCTATAAGGAGCTCACCGACTGGACCAACCGCATCGCCCATTCGCTGGTCGAGGATTACGGCGTCAGGCCCGGCAACCGGGTGCTGATCCGATCGCCGAACAACCCGGCCATGGTCGCCTGCTGGCTGGCTGCGACCAAGGCGGGCGCGGTGGTGGTGAACACGATGCCGATGCTGCGCGCCGGAGAGCTGGGCAAGATCATCGACAAGGCGCAGGTGACCCACGCGCTTTGCGATACGCGGTTGATGGATGAGCTGACGAAGGCGGCGAAAAGCAGCACGGTTCTGGAAACGGTCGTCGGCTTCGATGGGACAGCCAATCACGATGCCGAGCTTGACCGTGCGGCGCTGACCAAGCCGGTGCAGTTCGATGCGGTGAAGACCGGGCGCGACGATGTGGCGCTGCTGGGCTTTACGTCTGGCACCACGGGCGAGCCGAAGGCGACGATGCATTTCCATCGCGACCTGCTGATCATTGCGGATGCCTATGCGCGCGAGGTGCTGGATGTGCAGCCCGAGGATATCTTTGTCGGCTCCCCGCCTCTGGCCTTTACCTTCGGGCTGGGCGGTCTGGCGATATTTCCGCTGCGTTTCGGGGCTGCGGCGGCGCTGCTGGAAACCGCGTCGCCCGCCAATATGATCGAGATCATCCAGACCCATCGCGCCACGATCTGCTTCACTGCGCCCACCGCTTATCGCGTGATGATGCAGGCGATGGAGGAGGGGGCGGACCTGTCCAGTCTTCGCATGGCCGTTTCTGCGGGAGAGACGCTGCCCGCGCCGGTTTATGAGGAATGGATCGACAAGACGGGCAAGCCGCTTTTGGACGGGATCGGCTCGACCGAGATGCTGCATATCTTTATCAGCAATCGGCTGGGCGACAGCAAGCCGGGCTGCACTGGCAAGCCTCTGCGCGGATATGAGGCGAAGGTAATCGGAGCTGACGGGGCCGAGCTGCCACGCGGTGAGATCGGCCGGCTGGCCGTGCGCGGGCCGGTGGGCTGCCGCTATATGTCCGATCCGGAGAAACAGGCGGAATATGTTCTCGACGGCTGGAACCTCACCGGCGACACCTTCACGCAGGACAAGGACGGCTATTTCCACTTTGCCGCGCGCAATGATGGGATCATCCTCTCTGCGGGCTATAACATCGCCGGGCCGGAGGTCGAGGCGGCGCTGCTGTCCCATGCCGATGTGCTCGAATGCGCGGTGGTCGGGGCCCCCGACGCCGAGCGCGGCCAGATCGTCGAGGCGCATGTCGTGATGCGCGAGGGTGCCGAAGCCGGCCCCGCCATGGCGAAAATCTTGCAAGATCACGTCAAGGCGGCAATCGCGCCGTATAAGTATCCCCGCCGCGTCATGTTTGTTGATACGCTGCCAAAGACGGAAAGCGGGAAGATCCAGCGTTTCCGGCTGCTTGAAGATCGGGACTGAAATCCCGCAAATGGAAGACACAGAACAAGACAACAGGGAGACGAGAATGAACATCCTCAGCAAAATGCAGTTGGCCACCGCCGCATCGGCGCTTCTTCTGGCGGGCGCCGCGAGCGCTGAACCCGTAAAGGTCGGCATGATCACAACGCTGTCCGGTGGCGGGGCCGGTCTGGGCATCGACACGCGCGACGGGTTCGAACTGGCACTGAAGAATGCCGGAGATGCAGCCGCCGAAATCGAGCTGATCATCGAGGATGACCAGCAGAAGCCGGATATCGCGGTGCAGATCGCCGACAAGATGATCCAGTCCGAACAGGTCGATTTGCTGACCGGGATCGTCTGGTCGAACCTTGCCATGGCGGTGGTGCCGGCGGCCGTGGCGCAGGGCAAGTTCTATCTCTCCACCAATGCCGCGCCGTCGCAGCTTGCCGGGCCGGGCTGCGATCCGAATTATTTCTCGGTCTCGTATCAGAACGACAATATGCACGAGGCGGCGGGCGCCTATGCGAGCCAGGAGGGCATCGCCAGCACCTTCATCATGGCGCCGAACTATCCGGCGGGGAAGGATTCACTGACCGGCTTCAAGCGCTTCTATGAGGGCGAGGTGACCGACGAGGTCTATACTCAGGTCGGGCAGACGGATTATGCGGGCGAGATCGCGCAGATCCGCAACAGCGATGCAGACGCGGTGTTCTTCTTCCTGCCCGGCGGGATGGGGATCGCCTTCATGAAGCAATATGCGGAATCGGGCGTCGACAAGCCGCTGATCGGGCCGGCCTTCAGCTTCAGCCAGGACATTCTGCCCGCAGCCGGTGATGCGGCGCTTGGTGTCATCAACACCGCGAACTGGTCTCGGGATCTCGACAATGACGCCAACACCAATTTCGTCGAGACGTTTCAGGCCGAATATGGAAGGCTGCCGTCGCTCTATGCGGCGCAGGGCTATGACACCGCCAACCTGCTGATATCGGCGATGGGCAAGGCAGATGTCTCGGATCAGGAGGCGTTCCGCGCGGCATTGAACGAAGCCGATTTCGACAGTGTGCGCGGCAAGTTCAGCTTTGGCCCGAACCAGCACCCGATCCAGGATTTCTACGTCCGCGAGGTGGTGAAGGATGGCGATGTGCTGACCAACAAGATCGTCAGCACCTCTCTGACCGATCATGCCGATGCCTATGTCGAACAGTGCCAGATGTAAGCCGGACCGGCGCGGGTCGTGCATGAGCATGGCCCGCGCCGCGCCGGATCGTCGTCCTCAAGGGAGAATGTCTTGCTTCTCGTGGCCGAGCAGGCGCTGAACGGCCTGCAATACGGAATGATGCTGTTCCTGATGGCAGCCGGGCTGACCCTCGTTTTCGGGGTGATGGGGCTGATCAATCTGGCCCATGGCTCGCTCTATATGATCGGCGCCTTCGCATGCGCCAGCGTGGCGGCGGCGACGGGCTGGTTCTCGCTCGGTCTGCTGGCGAGCCTGATCGCGGCGGCGGCGGCGGGCGCTCTGGTCGAAATGGTCGTCATCCGCAGGCTTTATGCGCGCGACCATCTGGATCAGGTGCTGGCGACCTTCGCGCTGATCCTTGTGTTCTCCGAAGGCACACGCTGGGTGTTCGGTTCCTTCCCGCTCTATCTCAACCTGCCCCCCGCGCTTCAGGGCGCGGTGACGCTGCCCGGCGGGCTGCAATACCCGCTGTTCCGGCTGGTCATCATCGCCGTGGGCGCGGCGGTGGCTGTGGGGCTTTGGCTGCTGATCACCCGCACCCGGCTTGGCATCCGTATCCGCGCCGGAGAGGCGGATCGCGAGATGATCGCGGCGCTTGGCGTCGATATCGTCGGGCTCTACACCATCGTCTTTGCGCTTGGCGCGGCGCTGGCGGGGCTGGCCGGCGCGCTTGTCGGCTCGATCCAGTCGGTTCAGGTCGGGATGGGAGAGCCGGTGCTGATCCTCGCCTTCGTCGTGGTGGTCATCGGCGGGATTGGCTCGATCAAGGGCGCGCTGATCGGGGCGCTTCTGGTCGGCATGACCGACACGCTCGGCAAGGCGCTGCTGCCCGGTTTCTTCGCGAATTTCATGGCGGAATCGAGCGCCAATGCCGTTGGCGCATCGCTGGCCTCGATGCTGATCTATATTCTCATGGCGATGGTGCTGATCCTGCGACCGCAGGGGCTCTTTGGGGCGAGGGCGTGACCATGCTGCCAGAGATGAACCGCGAGACGCTGGTCAACCTTGCCATCTTCCTGCTGCTGATCGCGGTCGCCATCATCGCGCAGCTGACCGGGCAGGCCTTTACCGTGACACTGGCCACCAAGGCGGCGATCTTTGCGCTGGCCGGGGTGGGGCTGAATCTGGCGCTCGGCTATGGCGGGCTGATCTCCTTCGGTCATGCGGCGTTTTTCGGTCTTGGCGGCTATGTCACCGGCATCCTCGCCAGCCATGCCAGCAACGGCACGCCGGTGATGACGCTCGGCTTCGAGATCATGGGCAGCAACAACATGCTGGTCATCTGGCCCGTGGCGATGATCGTCGCAGGGGTTGCCGCGCTGTTGATCGGGGCGCTGTCGCTGCGCACGTCGGGTGTGTATTTCATCATGGTCACGCTCGCCTTCGCGCAGATGATCTTTTACTTCGCCCTGAGCTGGTCGCGCTATGGCGGCGAGGATGGGCTGAGCTTCTATGTCCGGAACAACTTTCCGGGGCTGAACACGTTCGATCCGATCCAGTATTTCGCGATCTGCGCCACCCTGCTGGCGCTGGCGCTGATCTTTACCGGAATCGTGACCCGCTCGCGCTTCGGTCTGGCGCTTCAGGCGGCGCGGCAGAACCCGCAGCGCAGCTTTGCCGTTGGCATCCGGCCCTACGCGATCCGGCTGACCGCCTTCGTGCTTTCGGGGATGATCGTCGGGCTGGCGGGGGCGCTTTACGCCGATCTCAACCGCTTCGTCAGCCCGGCGATGCTGTCCTGGCATATGTCGGGCGAGATCATGGTCTTCGTGATCCTTGGCGGAGTCGGCCGGATCTGCGGTCCGGTCGCGGGCGCGGCGATCTATATCCTGCTGGAGCATCTGCTTGGCGGCATCAGCGAATACTGGCAGGCGCTGCTCGGGCTGCTGCTGCTGGTGATCGTCCTGTTCTCGCCCGGCGGGCTGATCGGCATCCTGACCGGGAGACGCCGCCATGCCTGAACGTCAGTCAGCCGAACCGGTCCTCGAAATCGAGGGGCTGCGCAAGAGCTTCGGCGCGCTTACCGCCACCGACGATGTCGATCTGACGTTGAACAGGGGCGAAATCCACGCGCTGATCGGGCCGAACGGGGCGGGGAAATCCACCCTCCTCAAGCAGATCACCGGTGAGCTGCGGCCCGATACCGGGCGCATCGCATTCGAGGGGCGGCCCATCGACCGGCTTGACGCGGCGGCGCGGGCGCGGCTTGGGCTGGCACGCAGCTTTCAGGTGTCGTCGGTGATCCCGGATTTTTCGGTCCTTCAGAATGTTGCGCTCGCCGTCGCCGGGGCGAGCGGGCGCGTCTTTCGCTTTCTGCGCCCGGCGCTTGCCGACCCCGCACTGACCGAACCGGCATTGCGGCATCTGGCGCGGGCAGGACTGTCCGATCGGGCCGGGATCGCGGCGGCCGAACTTTCGCATGGCGAGCGCCGCAAGCTCGAAATCGCAATGGCGCTTGCCCTGAAACCACGCGCCTTTCTTCTTGACGAACCCATGGCCGGGATGGGGCTTGAGGGCGGGCGTCAGCTGACCGGCATCCTCTCGGAGCTCAAGGCCGAGGCGCCGATCCTGCTGGTCGAACATGACATGGACGCGGTCTTCGCGCTGGCCGACCGGATTTCGGTTCTGGTGTATGGCCGGATCATCGCCACTGGCAGCGTCGCGGAGATCCGCGCCAACCCTGACGTGCGAAGCTCATATCTGGGGGAGGAAGCATGAGCGCGCTGCTGGAACTCGATCGCATCAACGCGTCCTACGGGGCGGTGCAGGCGCTGTTCGGCGTGTCGCTGACGCTGCGCGAGGGCGAGGTGGTGGCGCTGATGGGCCGCAACGGCATGGGCAAGACCACGACGATCCGCTGCATCAGCCGGCTGATGCCGCTGAGTTCCGGCAGGCTTTCTTTCGCGGGGCAGGATCTGACCGGGCTGAGCGCGCCGCGCGTTGCCCGGCTTGGCATCGGTCTGGTGCCCGAAGGACGGCGCTGCTTTGCGCCGCTAACCGTGTCGGAAAATCTGCTGGTTGCGGCCCGGCCCGGCCCCTGGGACATGGCGCGGGTCTGCCGCCTGTTTCCGCGGCTGGAAGAGCGGATGGGGCAGGTCTCTGCCACGCTTTCGGGCGGCGAGCAGCAGATGCTGGCCATCGGGCGCGCGCTGATGACCAATCCGCGCCTGCTGGTTCTGGACGAGGCGACCGAGGGGCTCGCCCCGGTGGTGCGCCAGGAAATCTGGTCCGGCGTGCGAGAGCTGAAGGAACAGGGGCTGTCGATCCTCCTGGTCGACAAATCCCTGCGCGAACTCTCGGCGGTGGCGGATCACGCGGTCATTCTGGAACGCGGCTGCTCGGTCTGGAGCGGAGAGATGTCGGCGCTCACCCCCGAGCTGACCGACAAGTATCTTGGCGTCTGAGGGCGGGTCGTCCCGGCCCGGCCTCAGGTGACCGCCTCGCGCGCGGTGTATTTCGGATCGGTCCACACTTCGCGGCGCAAACAATCCGCCATCACCTCAATCGCGTCGAAGAGATCGGTGAAGCGGAGATAATAGGGGGCGAGACCGAAGCGCATGATCCCCGGCTCGCGGAAATCGCCGATGACGCCCTGTTCGATCATGGCGCGAACAACCGGGTATCCATTTTCGAAATCGAAGGACACCTGACTGCCGCGCTCATCCGCGTCGCGCGGCGAGACGAGCCGCAGATTGCCGCAGTCTTGATGCTGCTCGACCAGCCGGATGAAGACGTCGCATAGCAGCTGGCTTTTGCGGCGTATCGCGGTAATATCCACGCCGTCGAACAGATCCATCGCAGCTTCGACACCTTTCAGCCCCAAAATCGACTGGGTGCCGCACAGAAAGCGCCGGATCCCGCCAACCGGTCGATAGCTGCTTTCAAATGCAAATGGCTCGGCATGGCCCCACCAGCCCGAAAGCGGCTGGCGCGCGCTGTCGTGATGCCGTTCTGCGACATAGATATAGGCCGGCGCGCCGGGTCCGCCGTTGATGTATTTGTAACTGCAGCCCACCGCGAAATCAGCCTCGATCGCGTCGAGTTCGATGGGCATCACACCGGCCGAATGACACAGGTCCCAGATGACCAACGCGCCGCTTTCATGGGCAAGCCGCGTGACCCGCGCCATATCGGTCAGCCGGCCCGTCCGGTAATCGACATTCGACAGCAGCACCGCCGCAACCTGATCGTCGATCAAATCGCCGAGATCGTCTCCATCCCGGCCGAGAAGCCGGGCGCTGTAATCCGCGCCCATCGCGCCCTCCATCATATAGAGGTCGGTCGGGAAGCTGCTTTGCTCTGATACGATCACCTTGCGATCCGGCCGCATCGCCATCGCTGCCCTCAGCGCCTTGTAGATATTGATCGAGGTGCCGTCGCAGACCACGACTTGACCCGGTGCTGCACCAATCAGCCGACCCAGCCGGTCGCCGAGCCGCTCGGGCAGGGTGAACCAATCCGCCTCTCCCCAACTTCGGATCAGACCATCGCCCCATTCCTGCTCGACCGTCTTCGACAACGTATTCACCGCGCCTTCGGGCAGAGCGCCGAGAGAGTTACCGTCGAGATAGATGACACCCTCCGGCAGGCGGAATTTTTCTCGCAACTCAGCAAGATCATCTTGCGCATCAAGCCTGGCGCAGTCCTCGCGGGTCATCATCGGTGCATCTCCTACGGTCGAGTCGAAAAAAACTTTACAAGAAATTCAGAATGGGTCAAGATTATATAAAATATTGATGACCCTATAATCTCCATGCCTCATTCCGCTTCGGAACAAATCCATCATGAACTCCGCGCCATGATCCTTGGCGGGCGTCTGCGCACGGGGCAGAGCCTGCGCGCCGCGGCTCTGCAAGAGCAGTTCGGTTTCGGGCTCACCCCGCTGCGCGAGGCGCTGAACCGGCTGCGCAGCGAACAGCTTGTCGTGGCGGCGCATCACCAGGGGTTTCAGGTCGCACCCACTTCTAGCGAGGATCTTGCCGATCTCGAGCGCACGCGCGGGCTGATCGAAGGTGAGATGCTTATCGAGTCGATGCGCGCAGGGGACGATGCCTGGGAAGGCGCCATCGTGGCGGCGCATTACCAGTTGGGAAAGCAGATCGCGCCGCATCATCGCGCCTCCGATGACGAGATAGACCGATGGGACAGTCGCCATGCGCAGTTTCATGAGGCGTTGCTGGCCGGTTGCCGTTCCCGTTGGCTGGCGCATATTGCGGCGTTGCTCGGCGCGCAGTTGCAGCGTTATCATCGCAACATATTGCGCGATGTGGCCGAGTTGGCGGCATCCAGCCCCGATCTTGCGCGCGAGGTCGATCAGACCCTCTCCGAGGTGACCGGCATGGATGCCCACACGAGATTGATGGAGAAGGTTCTGGCCCGCGACGAGGCGGCCGCCTCGGCAGAGTTGGCGGCGCATGTGCAGCTGAGTCTGAAAGCCTATCTCGGCTTCGGCCGCCATCTTCGCGCCGCCCGCGCCGCATAATCGGTATCAGGAAAGGACAGCCGCGATGACCTCTGACGACAAGCCGGACCGGATGCTGACACGCGGTGTCGAAGACAGTCTCGTGACCGAGTTCGCGCGCGAGAGGCGCAGCACCTATGGCGATTTCCTCGAACTCAAGACGCTGCTGAACATCCAGCACACGTTTCAGGACCCTGCCGAGCCGGATGAGATGCTGTTCATCATCATCCATCAGGTCAGCGAGCTGTGGCTGAAGCTGATGCATCACCAGCTGGTCGAGACGCGCCGCTTTCTTCAGCGTGACGAGATCGGTCCGGCGCTGAAGAATATCGACCGGATCAAGGCGATCCAGCGACAGCTCATCGCGGCATGGGAGACGCTGCTGACCATGACCCCGGCGGATTACCTGACGTTCCGCGACGCGCTTGGCAATTCCTCGGGCTTCCAGAGCTATGGCTATCGTCAGATCGAGTTCATTCTCGGAAACAAGGATGTCTCGACGCTTGCGGTCCACCGCCACGATCCCGAGGTGATGGAGGCGCTGAACGCGGCCCTCACCAAGCCGTCGCTTTACGATGAGGTGATCAAGCTGCTGGCGCGGCAAGGATTCGATGTGCCCGACGACCTGCTGGAGCGGAATTTCTCGGAACCCTATTCCGGCGATCCGCGCATCGTCGCGATCTGGGTCGAGATCTATCGCGATACGGACAGATATTGGGATCTCTATGCGCTTGGCGAAAAGCTGATGGATGTGGAAACGCTCTTTCAACGCTGGCGCTTCGATCATGCGACCGCGGTCGAGAGGGTGATCGGGATGCAGCCGGGCACGGGCGGTTCCAGCGGCGTGGCCTTCCTGAAAAAGGCGCTCGAACTGAAATTCTTCCACGATCTTTACGACCTGCGCACCGCCCTGGTGCAGAGGCCGGAGGGCGGGGCATGAATTATCGTGGCTTTACACGCGACGAGTTGCAGCGGGAATATTCGCCCAGCGCCATGATCGGGGGTCATCTGCAACCCTATCTGGAGGCATACGCGGCACTGAGCGCGCAGGCGCGGGCCACGTGCGAGGTTCGGGAGAATCTGCGCTATGGCACGGCGCCGGAACATGTGCTCGACCTCTTTCCCGCGCCGCAGCAAGGCGCGCCGCTGCATGTGTTTATTCATGGCGGCTATTGGCAGGCGCTGAGCCAGCGGGAATCTTGTGGCATGGCACCGGCAATCCTTGCGAACGGGCAGGGCTTTGCGACGCTCAACTATACATTGGCTCCCGCGGCGCGGCTTGATCAGATGGTCGAGGAGTGCCGCGACGCGCTGATCTTCCTGGCGCGCAACGCCGCCGATCTGGGCTTCGATCCGGCGCGGGTCACAGTCTCGGGGCACAGCGCCGGGGCGCATCTGGCCGCGATGGTTCTCAGCCGTCATGGCTCGGCGCTTGTCGAGGCGGGCCTGACTGTCACCGATGCCATCCTCATCAGCGGGGTCTACGATCTTGAACCGATTGCCGAGATGTCGGTCAATGAACCGCTGCAATTGACGGCGGACGAGATAGAGACCCTGTCGCCGCTTCGGCTGCCCGCCCCGTCGGGGACACGCCTTCGCGTCACCGTGGCCGAGCGCGATACGCCGGAATTCATCCGCCAGAGCCGCAGCTATGCAGAGCATCTGCGCCGGGCGAGGGTGGACGTATTGTTCGATCTCCAGGCCGGACTCCATCATTACGACATCATCATGACCCCCGGCAGCTTCATCGCCGGCCCAACTTAGCCCGGAGGCACGCCGCGGCGAAATCAAGCGCTGAAATCCATGGCTTTCGCGACCATGGCAAAGCAGTGCCGCAGATATATTAACCTGCCGCAAAAGACAGGCGCCGTCGGCCTCGCGGGTGGTTCACGGGCCGGACGGCTTTGGCTAAGCTGAAATCACGGCGGAACTATGTTATCCTTCAATGGAACTGAACGGTTCTGTCATTGCCTATCTAAATCTATTCGTTTGTCATTTTGCGCGGTCCGGTAGGGTTTGGTGCGGGCATCGGTGATTGTCCGAACCGGGGGGTTGCGTGGCGTATCGGAACGGAAGCGATCGGGGCTGGCGCCTTCGCCGCCCTGCCGCCTCTCCGGTGTTGGTTGGTGCCTAGTTTGGGGGGTAGGTGGGTCAGGGGTATCACGTGGCGGACCGAGCCTGCGGCTGTCCGTGAAGATTTGGCGGGTCGGATCAATGCGGTGGTCCGACCCGTATGATACGAGCCGGGCGGGCCATAGCTTCGTCTCGGCCCTGTCGCAGCTCGGCGTCCTGTCGCTCTGTCATTTGCTTGGTCAGTTCCACGAATTCCGGTTTTTCCTGCGCTGGTTCGTCCGGCCGATAGGCCCCGGCCAGCGCACAAGAATAGGCCTTGTCTGCTTCGACGAGCTGCGCGGTCTGAGACTTGTCGTCGATGGCGATAACCAGAAGCATTGCGTTCCTGATCCCGCCGGCCTGCGGCAGGTCGGACTGCGTGGCATCTCCGAGATGGACCTGCTTGCCGATGCTGCGCAGAATCCGCGCAATGATTCCGTCATAACGCCCGTGTCCGGGACGATGCTCTGGCCAGATTCACCTGCTTCGTCCTACTTATCCTTCTGCCCGACGGTGACATGCGGCGCGATCACGCTTTCATTAAGGACGAACGGCCCCGGCTCTAGGAGCATCGAAAACGCCATGCTCGGCAGCGCGATCAGCCCGAGTGTCAGCCAGATGACCGTCACCTGTAATCCGTCAAGCCCGAGCAGCCGCGCCCGCATCGATCACGTCGACATTCAAAAGCGCCGGCAGCGACGACATCACGATTCCCACAACCAGATAGACAAGCAAGGTCCCGACCCCGAAACGACTGCCAACGTCGCGGCGATGATATCGGAGAACAGGAAAATCGTGGCGAGACGAAGAAAACCATTTATGCGAAACGGCTCCGATCATAGAGCGGAGGACGGCGCAGAAGGTGCCGAGGGGCAGATCGGTCTAGACCTGATATGGCCGAAGGCAGGGGCGGTTGCGACAATCCGGTGCAGCGCGAAAGCTTCGGCGCTGCTCAGGCGACGCGCTGTCCGACGACCCAGCTTTCGCGCAGTGAAGGCGTGTCGCCTATCATCCTGAAGCGGATCAGATCGGCGCGTTGGCCGGTCGCAAGCCGCCCGCGATCCGATAACCCCGCAGCAAGGGCCGGGGTGGCGGTGACGCAGGCGATGGCGCGCGGCCAGTCCTCCCATATCTGTGCCAGCAGCGCCGCCGCCGACAACAGGGCCGAGGGCACGTAATCCGAACTGACGATGTCCAACAGCCCTGCCGCCGCCAGATCCCGCGCAGCGATATTGCCTGAATGAGAGCCGCCCCGGATCAGGTTCGGAGCCCCCATGATCGTGCGGATGCCATGAGCGCGGCAGGCTTCGGCCGCCTCGCGCGTGGTCGGGAACTCAGCCAGCCTGATACCGTGTTCGGCCGAGCGGGCGACCTCTGTCTTGGTGGAATCGTCATGGCTTGCCAGCACGGCGCCGACGGAATTGGCAAAGCGCACCGCCCCTGCCTCATGCGCCGCGCCGTTTTGCGCCGATAGCGCCTTCAGCTCGTCGAAATAGCGGGCGATCTCGCGGTCCTCCATCTGCACCTTGCTGCGCAGATAGGTCTCGAGCATCGCCGTGTCCCGGAATTGGCGTTGTCCGGGCGTGTGATCCATGAGGCTGACCAGACCGACCCTGTCGGCCGGCCCAAACTGGTCCAGCTCGTCTAACAGCGATTCGCAGCAGATCTCGGCGCGCAGATGCAGATGGTGGCTGATCTTTAGCCCACCAGCCGCGCGCTGCGCCAGCAACTCGGTGGCGAGATGCCGGGCGTAGGGTGCGTAATCCTTGCGCGACGGGATCGAGCCGACCCGCATCGCATCGAACACCGTGGTGATGCCGCAACCGGCCAGCTCGGCGTCATGGGCAAAGATCGCCGCAGCATGCGGCCAGTCGACGCCGGGGCGGGGCTGAATATGGCGTTCGAGATTGTCGGTGTGCAGCTCGATAAGGCCGGGTGCAAGAAAATCGCCTTCGCAATCGATCGCTCCGCGCGGCGCGGTGCCGTTGTCGATCACGGCGATATGCCCTTCTCGGATCACCAGATGGCCTTTCGCCACGCGATCGGGCAGGATCAGCGTTGCATTGGCCAGGACGGTTTCTTGCATCTCGATATCCACAGGTCTGCTCGATGAACGAGTATCGCAGATATGCGCTGTATTACACCCCGCCCGAGGGCGCTCTGGCGGATTTCGGTGCGGGCTGGCTGGGATGGGATATTGCGTCGGGCCGGGCCGTGGCTCAGCCTGTCGCGGCAGTTCCGGAACTGGACGCCATCACCGCGACGCCGCGCAAATACGGGTTTCACGCCACGCTGAAGCCGCCCTTCCGGCTGGCAGCAGGTGCCGCCGCGGAGGCGGTTCTTCGGGCAGCGCGCGATCTGGCGCGGTCGCTGTCGCCGGCAGAAGCGGATGGGCTGAGGCTTGACCGGATCGGCCCGTTCCTTGCCCTCGTCGCGGGCGGCGATAATACGGCGCTGAACCGTCTTGCGGCGGCAACGGTTACCCGGCTTGACCATCTGCGCGCGCCGCTGACCGAGGCCGAGTTTTCACGCCGAGCACCGGGACGCCTGTCACCTCGGCAGCGTGAATTGCTGGATCGCTGGGGCTATCCCTACGTGCTGGACGAATTCAGGTTTCACATGACGCTGACCGGCGCGTTGGGCGAGGCGCAGCTGAGCCGAGTGGAAGCGGCATTGACCAAAATTCTGCCACCGATGCCGCAGCCCTTCACGATTGACGCGATCAGCCTCGTCGGAGAGGGTGCGGATGGTCGCTTCCGCCTGATCGAACGCCTGCCGCTATAGCCAGTTCTTCCATTTGAGAAGCAGATAGGTCGCCCCCGCCGTCACCGCCATCAAGCCGAGCGCCCATTCATAGCCAAAACTCCATCCGAGCTCGGGCATATGCGCGAAATTCATCCCGTAGGTCGAGGCGATCAGCGTCGGCGGCAGGAACAGCGCCGCAACGACCGAGAGCACCCGCGAGATGTCGTTCTGCTGAAGGCTGATCATGCCCATAGTCGAATCCACCGAAAGGCTCACGCGCGAGGATAGGAAATCGGCATGTTCCTGTAGCGCCTGCACGTCGCGCTGATGTCCTTTGAGGATCGGCTTCAGCTGTCCGCTATCCTCGGACAGCTTGGCACGGGTCGCCGCATAGAAGCTTAGCACCCGCTCCAGCGAGAGCAGTCCGAGACGCACCCGTGAGATCAGCTCTGATTCCTGGCCGATGGTCTCGAGCGCGGATTGCAGCGCACCGGTCCGTTGCCGCGTATTCGGTTTGAACACATTCCGCACTGTCCCGTCCAGAACATGGCCTGCCGCCTCCAGCAGATCCGCCAGCCGAGCGATGATTTCCTCGATCAGTCCCAGGAACACACGATCGGCACTGCCGGTCCCGCTGGCCGAGCGGTCGGCGCGATCTGCGAAGCTGTCGAAAGGGCGCGGGGCATGGTGGCGGACCGTGACCAGACGGTCACTGGTGAGGATGAACGTCACCGGCCCCGAGATCGATTCCCCGTCAGGTGTAGAGCCTGGCAGCATCGCGGTCATATACGCGATGCGACCGTCCAGATAGAGCCGCGAGGAGATCTCGATCTCGGCCATGTCCTCCAGCGTTGGCACGGTGATGCCCAGCGCCGAAACCGCGTCGATCTGCGCGGGCAGGGGGCGGTAGAGATCGATCCAGATTGCCTGCGCCGGAGATTGGCCGGGCTCGAGCAGGGCGAGATGATTATCCTGCCTGATATATGCGCGAAGCATGGCGGTTCCTTTCCCGCGCCATCAGTGTCCCCACGGACCGGAAGCGTCAAGCCGAACTATGGCCGAAGACGGCCGTGCGGCGTCAGCTCGGGAAAATTTCCTGCACGCCGCAGTGTTCTGAACCGGCGACCGGGCGGTCACAACCTGAGGCCGATTCGCCGTGAATAGTACAAAGATAATAGTTTCACATTGAACATTGTTCAGAACCTTGCGTCCAAACTGTCGGAATAGGCAATTTTCTTACCGAGCACTAACTAAAAAGACAGGTCGAAGCGCGGTTTTCGGGTGCGATTTCCGGGACATGTTTGCTAGGTTCACATTGTTTGATGAGTTGACTTGTTAGAGTGGCGGCTGTGTCGAAAGACACAGCCGCGGCTGCACCTTTTGCAACGAAAAAAGGACGCCCGTTTGGGCGTCCCTTTTCGTTCGGAACGATGTCCCGATCAGCTTTTGTCGCGGAAGAAACTGTCGAGCTCGTTATCGGCTTCTTCCTTGGACCAGCCATATTTCTCCTGAAGCTTGCCGGACAGCTTGTCTTTCTTGCCGCCCGCTTCCTGAAGCTCGTCATCCGTCAGGTCGCCCCATTTCTCCTTCACGGAGCCTTTGAGCTGTTCCCATTTCCCTTCGACAACATCCCAGTTCATAGCATATCCTTTCGATTGCCTTGATTACGTGGGTTAACGTTCCGCAACCCGTGCGGTTCCGGCATTTAGCATTTGTTCAAGCGCATCTAGCCGACCTTATCGGCGGGAATTTGCCCGGCCTCGAAGGCGATCAGATTGTCGAGCGCCCGCAGCGCCATCTCGGTCCGCGTTTCTTCAACGGCGGTGCCCAGATGCGGCAGGAGCACGACATTATCGAGCGCTGTCAGCGCGGCAGGGATCTCGGGCTCATTCTCGTACACATCAAGCCCGGCAGCCCTGATCTTTTTGCCTTGCAGCGCCGCGATCAGCGCCGCCTCGTCTATCACGTCGCCACGGGATATATTGACGATGATGCCATTCGGCCCGAGCGCATCCAGAGTCTCGGCCCCGATCAGGTGATGCGTATTCGCGCCCCCCGGCACGGCGAGCACGACGAAATCGGATTGCCGCATGACGGCTTCGATGCTGGCCAGTTGCCGGGCAGGGAAGTCCAGCGATGATACGGTCGAGCGGTTGAAGAAGACCACGCGCATGTCGAAGCCGCGTTGCAGGCGCCGCGCGATGGTCCGCCCGATCCGGCCCATTCCGATAACCCCCACCGTGCGGCCCGAGACCTGGCTGCCCAGCATCTGCGTCGGGTGCCACCCGGTCCAGTTTCCGCTGCGGGCCAGACGCTCGCCTTCTCCGGCGCGGCGGGCAGTCATCAACAGAAGGGTGACGGCCAGTTCGGCCGTGGCGTCGGTGACCACATCCGGCGTGTTGGTGACGGTGAGTCCCGCCGCTTTTGCGGCCTCGATGTCGATATGGTTAAAGCCGGCGCCGAAATTGGCGAGGATTTTCGCGCGCGGGGCCTCGTCAAAGGCGCTGCCGCGGAAGGCGTCGCCAAGCGTCGGAATGATCGCGTCATATTCGGCAAGGGCGGCAGCGGCCTCCGCCTCGGTCATCGGGGTGTTATTGTCGCGGAACTTCGTCTCGAAACGGGCCGAGATCGCCGCCTCGGCGGCTTTGGTCATCGGGCGGGTGACAAGCAGTTTCATCAATACAGCCTCGCTCCATTCGCCACGGCCTGTTCGGGGCCGATTAACACCACCTCACCATCGGCATCGGGCAGGCCAAGCACAAGCACTTCGGACATGAACTTGCCGATCTGGCGGGGCGCAAAATTGACAACCGCGAGCACCTGTCGGCCAATGAGCGCCTCGGGCTCGTAGTGAGCCGTGATCTGCGCGGAACTCTTGCGCTCACCGATCTCTTGTCCGAATTCGACCCACAGCTTGATCGCGGGCTTGCGCGCCTCGGGGAATGGTTCGGCGCGGGTCACAGTGCCGGCGCGGATATCCACCTTCTGGAAATCGTCGAACGAGATCGTCACTGCCCCAACTCCCGCGAGCGATCAGCCGCGGCTGCAACGGTGCGCAGCATGAGGGGTGGCAGCCCGTGTTCCTTGTCCATCAGCTGGTCAAGCCCCGCCGCCGTGGTGCCGCCGGGCGATGTCACCGCCTCTCGCAGCATGGATGGCGGGGTATCGTCCTCCATCGCCAGCGCACCGGCGCCGGCCACGGTCGCGCGCGCAAGCTGCAGGGACAGCGCTTCGGGCAGACCCTGGGCGATACCGGCATCGGTCAGGGCCTCGATCATGTGGAAGACATATGCCGGACCCGAACCGGACACGGCGGTAACCGCATCCATCTGGCCTTCATTCTCCAGCCGTACGACCTCGCCCACAACGGACATCAGCCGCTCGGCGAGCCCAAGCTGAGCGGCGCCTGCTGCGTCATTGCCGATCAGCGCCGAGATGCCGCGGCCGATGGCTGACGGCGTATTGGGCATGACGCGCACCACCGGCGCATCGGGGAAGGCTTTCTCATATGCAGAGAGTGTGACCCCGGCCGCGACCGACATGACAAGGCTGTCCGCACCCGGCGTCAGCTCTGACAGAACGTCGCCCATCATCTGCGGCTTGACGGCGAGGACGAGCACCGCGGGATTTGCAGGCGGATCGTCATTGACCCGCACGCCCTTTTCGGCCCAGTCGGCGCTGGCATTTGGGTCGATGATCGTGACCGCACCGGGCGCGATGCCGTTGCGCAGCCAGCCGGTCAGCATGGCGCCGCCCATGCGGCCGCAGCCGACCAGAACCAGCCCTCGTTCGTTTATTTCGGAAAAATCCACTGCGTCCCCCCTGAATGATACGGGGCCGCACCAGTTGCGGCCCTGGCTAGGCCCGTCCGTAGGCGGCACCCATCGCAATGTCCATAGCCGCCTCGGGCTCGCTGTCACCCCAGGCGACAAGCTGGAAGGCCGGGTAAAGCCGCTCTGCCTGTTCGACGGCGTTGCGGATCATGTGGTCGATCTGTTCGGGGCTGGCCACAATATCGCCCGACAGCACCAGCCCGTAGCGCCAGACCATCATGCGCTGCGAGGCCCAGAAGGTGAAAGCGCCGTCCCAGACCTGATCATTCGCCATATTCAGCGCCTCATAGAGCGCTGGCATCCGTTCGGCAGGCGGGTCCATGTCGAAGGTGCAGATCAGCCGCAACATCTCTTCGGCGCCGGACCATGCGAGGGTGATCGAGTAACCGCGCCATTGCCCCTCGACGGACATCGCGATCTGGTCATCGGCGAGCCGGTCGAAATCCCATTCGTGATGGGTTGCGATCGATTCGACGATGTCGATGGGATGAATCTCGTTGCTGTGGATATAGCTGTCGGTCTGCGCCATGCCTGCCGTCCCCTGCTTCGGTGGTGCGCCCACCTTTTCTTGCGTAAGACCACGAAAGGATGTGGTTCAGCCCGCGCGTCCTACAAGATCAGGGTGGGCCACAGGGGTGGCCCTGTAAAGGGATTTTTCGTTAAATTCTCCAAAATCTTGTGGACGAATCTGCTCCGTCCACCAGATGCGGCGCTCAGGACAGGCGGGCGCCGTTATCGGCGCGGAACAGATGGATCGCGTCAGGAGCAACGCTCAGCCGCAGCCGCTCCGCGATCTCACCGTCCGAGGGCAGCGTCACCGTAACCAGTTCGCCACCGATATTGCCATGAATCAAGCGGGTTGCGCCGAGTTCCTCGACGGCATCCACGCTCAGTTCGATCTGTCCCTCCGGGGCAGGGCGAAGATCTTCGGGGCGAATGCCAATCAGCCCGGCATGGCCGCTGCCCGGCAGATGCGGCACGGCGCGGGCGGGGATCAGGTTCATCGCCGGGCTGCCGATAAACCCGGCAACGAAGGCCGAGGCAGGTTTGCGATACACTTCCAGGGGAGTGCCGATCTGTTCCACCTTGCCGCCGTTCAGCACCACCAGACGGTCGGCCATGGTCATCGCCTCAAGCTGGTCATGGGTCACATAGAGGCTGGTCGTCCGCAGCCGCTTCTGCAACTCCTTGATCTCGAGCCGCATGGCCACGCGCAGCTTCGCATCAAGATTGGACAACGGTTCGTCGAACAGGAAGGCCGCCGGCTCGCGCACGATCGCGCGGCCCATCGCCACTCGCTGACGCTGCCCTCCCGACAGCGCGCGGGGCTTGCGGTCAAGGAACGGTCCGATCTGGAGGATCTCGGCAGCCTCGTTCACACGTCGGTCGATCTCGGCCCGCGGAGTGCGGCGGTTCTTCAACCCGTATTCGAGATTTTTGCGAACCGACATATGCGGATAGAGCGCATAGTTCTGGAACACCATGGCGATATCGCGCTCGGCCGGCTCGACCTGGTTGACGATGCGCTCGCCGATCTTCACCTCGCCCTCGGTGATTTCCTCCAGCCCGGCGACCATGCGCAGCAGGGTGGACTTTCCGCATCCCGAGGGGCCGACCAGCACGATGAATTCGCCGTCGGCGATGTCGATATTCACATTTTCGACGGCGCGTGTGCCGCCGGGATAGACCTTGCCGACATTGTTCAGGGTGATGGATGCCACGTTATTTCTCCGTCTCGACAAGACCTTTGACGAACAGCCGCTGCATTCCGATGACCACCGCCACGGGGGGCAGCATCGCCATGATGGCGGTCGCCATGACCAGATGCCATTGCGGCAACCCGTCCACCGCGTCGGCCATGCGCTTGATGCCCGCGACGATGGTGTAATACTGCGCATCCGTGGTGATCAGCAGCGGCCAGAGATACTGGTTCCAGCCATAGATGAACAGGATCACGAAAAGCGCGGCGATATTGGTCCGCGACAGCGGCAGAAGGATATCGCGGAAGAACTTCATCGGTCCGGCGCCGTCGATGCGGGCGGCCTCGACCAGCTCGTCGGGCATGGTCAGGAAGACCTGCCGGAACAGGAAGGTCGCCGTGGCGCTGGCGATCAGCGGAATCGACAGCCCGGCATAGGAATTCAGCAGCCCCAGCCCCGCCACGACCTGAAATGTCGGCACAATGCGCACCTCGACCGGCAGCATCAGCGTCACGAAGATGCACCAGAACGCGAACATGCGCAGCGGAAAGCGGAAATAGACGATGGCGAAGGCCGAGAGGATCGAGATGATGATCTTTCCGAAGGCGATCGCCAGCGCCATGATAAGAGAGTTCAGCACCATCCGCGCCACGGGCGGCGTGCCGCTTGTGGACAGTCCGGAATCGAGCATCCGGCTGTAATTCTCGATCAGATGCGGCCCGGGCCACATCGGGATCGTGCCAGAACCGAAATCGGTGGCGGTGTGGGTCGAGGCGACGAAGGCTACCCAGACCGGCAGCGCCACAAGCGCCACGCCGATAATCAGCGTGAGATGGGTCAGAAAATTCAGGAAGGGACGGTTCTCGATCATCAATAGGCGACCTTCTTCTCGACCCAGCGGAACTGGATCACCGTCAGTGCGATCACGATCAGCATGAGGATCACGGATTGGGCGCCGGATGAGCCCATGTTCTGCCCGACGAAACCGTCGAAATAGACCTTGTAGACCATGATATTGGTGGCCTGCGCCGGTCCTCCCTCGGTGGTGCTGTCGATCACCGCGAAGGTCTCGAACATGGCGTAGACGATATTGACCACCAGCAGGAAGAAGGTGGTGGGCGACAGAAGCGGGAAGGTGATGGTGAAGAAACGCTTCACCGGCCCCGCCCCGTCGATGGCCGCGGCTTCGCGCAGCGAGGCGGGGATCGCCTGCAAGCCGGCCACGAAGAACAGGAAGTTATAGCTGATCTGCTTCCATGCGCTTGCGATCACCACCAGCGCCATGGCCTCGTTCGGGTTCGAGATATGGTTCCAGTCGTAGCCGATCTGTTCCAGAAGGAAGGGCAGGATGCCGATGGTCGGGTTGAAGATAAACCACCACAGGATCCCGGCCACTGCCGGCGCGACCGCATAGGGCCAGACCAACAGGGTCGTATAAGCGCGGGCCGAGCGGAGCGTCCGGTCCGCCGCCACCGCAAGCAGCAGCGAGAACCCCATCGAAAGCACCGTCACCAACACCGCGAAGACCAGCGTGACCTGCATCGAGTTCAGATATTCAGGGCTGTCCATCAGCCGCAGATAGTTCTCCATCCCGACAAAGGTCGAGCGGATGCCGAACGCATCCTCGCGCAGGAAGCTCTGCCAGACAGCCTGGGCGGCGGGCCAGATGAAAAAGATGAAGGTGATGGCAAGCTGGGGCGCCAGAAGCAGCCACGGCAGAAGCTGATTGCTGAAGATGGTCCGCTTCATCGATGTCCCGGCCTTACGCAAAAGACGAGGGGCCGCGCCGCGCGCAGCCCCTCGGGATCGGTCTTACTGGTTCTGTGCCGCGAAATCGGCGATCTGCTGGTTGCCGCGTTCGACCAGCGAATCCAGAGCCTCCTGCGCGGTCTTGGACCCGCTCATCAGCGCTTCGAACTCTTCGTCGATGATGCCGCGGATCTGCACGTAATTGCCGAAGCGCAGACCCTTCGAATTCTCGGTCGGCTCGTTCAGCGTGATCTGGCGCAGCCCGGTATCGGCACCGGGATTTTCCTCGAAGAAGCCGGACATTTCTTCACCCGCAGCCTCGGTGATCGGCAGATAGCCCGAGAACGAGGCCCAGTCAGCCTGCACCTCGGGGCTGGAGAGATAGCTGAAGAACGCGGCGACGCCGGGATATTCCTCATCCGGACGGCCCGACAGCACCCACAGAGTGGCGCCGCCGATGATCGAGTTCTGCGGCGCGCTCTCGATATCGTCGTAATAGGGCAGCATGCCGAAACCGACCTCGAAATCGGTCGCATTGGCCAGAACCCCGGCGCGGCTGGCCGAGCTGTTCATGATCATGGCGCATTCCTGGCTGTAGAACATCGGCGGGGCGTTGTCGCCGCCGACCGGGCCGCCATACTTGAAGATGCCTTCATCCGCCCAACGCTTCAGATTGCCCCAATGCTTGACCTGCGCCTCGCCGTTCAGCGTCAGCTCTGCGTCGGTCCCGCCGAAGCCGTTCTCCATGGTGCCGATGGGCTGGTTATGCCAGGCACTGAAATTCTCGGTCTGGATCCAGCTCACCCAGCCGGTGGTGAAGCCACATTCCGCCGCGCCCGATTCCATGATCTGCTTCGAGAATTCTTCCATCTGCGCCCAGGTCTCGGGCGGCTGTTCTGGATCGAGCCCGGCCTCTTCGAAGATATTCTTGTTGTAGTAGAGGATCGGCGTCGACGAGTTGAACGGCATGGACAGCATATTGCCATCCGTGTCGGTGTAATAGCCGACCACGGCGGGCAGGAACGCGGCGGGATCGAAATTCTCGCCATGCTCTTCCATCAGCTGATAGACCGGCATGATCGCGCCCTCGGCGGCCATCATGGTGCCGGTCCCGACCTCGAAGACCTGCACGATGGCCGGCTGCTCCTGCGCGCGGAACGCGGCGATGGCGGCTGTCATCGTCTCGGGGTAGGTGCCCTTATAGGACGGCACGACAGTGTATTCGTCCTGGCTGTCATTGAAGCCCTGGACGATTTCTTCGAGCTTGGTGCCCAGCTCGCCGCCCATGGCGTGCCACCACTGGATTTCGGTCTGAGCGTTGGCAGCACCCAGCGAGGCGATCAGCGCAATGGCCGATGCGGAATAGATACGTGTCATTTCTGTTGTCCTTCCTGTTGAGGGCGTCGCCTGCCTAGTGTCGCGAAGTAACCGGCTGACGACTTTTTTGTTACAGAAATGTGACAGATTTTTCGGGCTGTGCAAGCGGCCATCAAAAAAGGCGACCGGGTTCTCCGGTCGCCCTTGCGATGTCGATCCCGGGGCGCGATCAGTTCGCGCTGCGCCGGAACATGGATTTCACGCCCGAGAGCAAAGGCACCAGCGTCGCATTGGCCAGCGGCACGATGATGTATTCCGACAGCGGGATCAGGATCAGCCCCCAGATCAGACCGATGATCCCGTCGATAAAGGCAGTCACCGCCCAGGACACCAGCCCCGGTGCCTGCGGCACCATCGCGGCGGCGGCCTCGGCCTGATGCTTGATCCATTCGTAAGGAGCATGCCAGCCCAGCTCGTGCAGGCCATGCACGATGATGTTGCCGCCGACCCAGATCATCGCGGCTGTGCCGATGATGGTCAGTGCCTTCATGAATCCCGGCATGAATTTCACGATGCCACGGCCAAGCGAGGCGACGAAGCCGCTATTGTTGCGGGCCAGCGCGACGCCGACATCGTCGGCCTTCACGATCAGCGCCACCGAGCCGTAGACGACCACGGTAATGGCCAGCGCCACGACGAACAGAACGCCCGCCTCGGTGCCAAGTTTCGCCAGCCCGATCAGCCCGCTGCCTGCCATCAGCGCAGTCACCTCGTTCAGCGCGATGGTCATGATCTCGGCCGAAAGGATGAAGTCCGTCTTGATCGCGCCGGCGACCTTTTTTTCCTCCAGCTGGGCCGGGTCGCCCTGGCCGCCTTCGTATTTGTCATGCGGATCGTCGGGCGGAGAGATCGCGTGATACACCTTCTCGGCGCCCTCAAAGCACAGATAGGATCCGCCCAGCATCAGCAACGGCGCAATCAGCCAGGGCGCAAAAGCCGATAGCAGCAACGCGATCGGCAGCAGGATCACCACCTTGTTGAAGATCGACCCCTTGGCGATCCGCCAGATGATCGGCAATTCACGATTCGCATCGAAGCCGGTCAGATATTTCGGCGTCACCGCCGCATCGTCGATGACCGCGCCGGCGGCTTTCGATCCCGCCTTGACCGCCATGCCGGTGACATCGTCCACCGATGCGGCGGCGACCTTGGCAATTCCTGCCACGTCGTCGAGAAGCGCGATCAAACCGGCCATTTGGGATCCTTTCCTTGCTGCGATAGCATAATAGCTTCGGGCTGCGAAGGTTCCACCCCTACCGGCGATCCCGCGCCCATGCGCTTGCACCGGACGCGGGAATCCTTCATCACCACTGCACCACAAGGGAAAGGGCAGACTCATGGCCGATCTGGACGCGAACGCGAAACCGACCGAGGAAATCGACCTGCGCGAGGTGTTCGGGCTGGACAGCGACATGAAGGTCAAGGGCTTCGCCGAAAAGACCGAGCGCGTGCCCGATATCGACAGCACCTACAAGTTCGATCCCGACACCACCCTCGCGATCCTGGCGGGCTTTGCCTATAACCGCCGGGTGATGATCCAGGGCTATCACGGCACCGGGAAATCCACCCATATCGAGCAGATCGCTGCGCGGCTGAACTGGCCCTGCGTGCGGGTCAATCTCGACAGCCATGTCAGCCGCATCGACCTGATCGGGAAGGATGCGATCAAGCTGGTCGACGGCAAGCAGGTCACCGTGTTCCACGAAGGCATCCTGCCCTGGGCGCTGCGCAACCCGACCGCCATCGTCTTTGACGAATACGATGCGGGCCGGGCCGATGTGATGTTCGTGATCCAGCGCGTGCTCGAGGCTGACGGCAAGCTGACCTTGCTGGACCAGAATGAGGTCATCACGCCGAACCCGTCATTCCGCCTGTTCGCCACGGCGAACACGGTGGGTCTGGGCGATACGACGGGCCTCTATCACGGCACGCAGCAGATCAACCAGGGCCAGATGGACCGCTGGTCTTTGGTTTCGACGCTGAACTATCTCAGCCATGATGCCGAGGCCGCGATCGTTCTGGCGAAGAACCCGAATTACAACAACGAAAAGGGCCGCGACGTGATCTCGAAGATGGTCACTCTGGCCGATCTGACCCGGACCGCCTTCATGCAGGGCGATCTGTCCACGGTGATGTCGCCGCGCACGGTGATCTCCTGGGCGCAGAACGCGCGGATTTTCGACAATGTCGGCTATGCTTTCCGTCTGACCTTCCTGAACAAATGCGATGAGCTGGAACGCCAGACCGTCGCCGAGTTCTATCAGCGCCTCTTCGACGAGGAACTGCCCGAGAGCGCGGCGGCAAAGGCAGGGTGAGACGGGCGCGCATGCGGTGCTGAGACGATAGTTGGTGGGCTGACCGCCGGGCTGTTAACTTTCTTCAGCCGCGCTATCATGCCCATCGGGAGAATTCCGGTATGAAACCCAACGACAACCCCGCCGACCCGTTCAAGAAGGCCCTGACCGAGGCGACGCGCGCGCTTGCCGATGACGCCGAGCTGAACGTCACCTACACCGCCGATCCCTCCGGTGTCGCCGGGGATACGATGCGCCTGCCGCAGATCAGCCGGCGGATGGGCCGGGACGAGATCATTCAGGCGCGCGGCACTGCCGATTCACTCGCCATGCGAATCCGGCACCACGACGCGGAAACCCATGCCCGCTATGCACCGTCCGGCCCGCTCGCGCATGAGATCTATGACGCGGTCGAAACCGCGCGGGTCGAGGCGCTCGGGGCGCGGCACATGCCCGGTGCGCTGTCCAATATCGACGCCAAGATGGGCGCAGAGGCGGTGCGGCGCGGTTACGATCAGGCCCGGCAACCTGCCGATGTGCCGCTGCCCGCCGCTGCCGGTTACCTGCTGCGCGAGGCGGCGACGGGGCGCGCGCTGCCGCCGGGCGCAGCCGAGGCGGCCGAGCTGTGGCGTCCCTTTGTGACCCAGCAGGCGGGCCATGTGCTCGACGCGGCGCGAGAAACGATTCCGGATCAGGCCGCCTTTGCCCGGCTGGCGCGGCAGCTCATTTCCGATCTCGGCTATGGCGACCAGCTCGGCGACGATCCCGACGACCAACCCCAAGAGGACGACGCCTCGGAAGAGGCTGAACCCGATCCCGAGGCCGGCGACAACCAGGCCCGCGAAGAGGATGAGGGCGAGGATAACGACGCCTCGCCCGAGCGCAGCCAGGAACGCACACAGGACGAACGCCAGGCGCAGGTCAGTCTCGACGACAGCTCGGACGAAGAGATGGTCGAGGAAGAGGCAGAGATGCCCGATGGCGACATGCCCGAAGAGCTGCCGCCCCCGGTCAGCGATGCATCGCCCGATTACCGCGTTTACAGCCAGGAATTCGACGAAGAGATCCGCGCCGACGAACTCGCCGAACCGGCCGAACTCGAACGGCTGCGCGCCTATCTCGACAAGCAGCTCGACCCGTTGCGGGGCGCGGTCTCTCGGCTGGCCAACAAGCTTCAGCGGCGGCTTCAGGCCAAGCAGAACCGGAGTTGGGAATTCGACAAGGAGGAAGGCGTGCTGGATGCCGGGCGTCTGGCGCGCGTAGTGGCCAATCCGACCACGCCGCTCAGCTTCAAGGTCGAGCACGATACCGAGTTCCGCGACACGGTGGTCACGCTGCTCTTGGACAATTCCGGCTCGATGCGTGGCCGTCCGATCTCGATCGCCGCGATCTGCGCCGATGTTCTGGCCCGCACGCTGGAACGGTGCAGCGTCAAGGTCGAGATCCTCGGCTTTACCACCCGCGCCTGGAAGGGCGGGCAAAGTCGTGAGGCCTGGCTGAAGGAGAACCGCCCCGCCGAGCCGGGCCGGCTGAACGACCTTCGCCACATCATCTACAAACCCGCCGATGCGCCCTGGCGTCGGGTGCGGCCGAATTTGGGGCTGATGATGAAAGAGGGTCTGCTGAAGGAAAATATCGACGGCGAGGCGCTGGAATGGGCGCATCGCAGGCTGGTGAAACGACCCGAGGCGCGCAAGATCCTGATGGTGATTTCGGACGGGGCGCCGGTGGATGATTCGACGCTGTCGGTGAACCCCGCGAACTATCTGGAAAAACATCTCCGTGACGTGATCGCGATGGTCGAAAAGCGCCGCCAGGTCGAGCTTCTGGCCATCGGGATCGGTCATGACGTGACGCGCTATTACGAACGCGCGGTGACGATCACCGATGCCGAACAGCTCGGCGGGGCGATGACCGAACAGCTTGCCGCGCTGTTCGATACCGATCCGCGCAAGCGGGCGCGGGTCATGGGAATAGGCGGCGTCAGGCGGGCGATGTGATGGTTGAGCAATTCGAAACCGCGGAAGGCGCCTCGCAGGGCGCGACGCGTCTGGCCGCGCTGCGCGATGCCATGCAGTCAGAGGGGCTGGACGGGTTCATGGTGCCCCGCGCCGACGCTCATCAGGGCGAATATGTGGCCGATGCCGATGCAAGGCTGCGCTGGCTGACCGGGTTTTCCGGCAGCGCGGGGCAGGCGGTGGTGACGGCGGATCATGCGGCGGTCTTTGCCGATGGGCGATATCGTGTGCAGGTCCGGGAAGAGGTGGATCTCAACCATTTCACCCCGGTCGATTTCCCGGCAACCAGACCGGAAGGCTGGCTCCGCGATGCGCTGACCGAAGGCGGGCGGGTCGGGTTCGACCCCTGGCTGCACACGCATCGCGAAATATCCGATCTGCGGGATGCGCTGGAGGATGCGAATATCTCCTTCCTGCCGGTGAATAATCTCGTCGACCGGATCTGGGACGATCGGCCCTCGCCGCCGGTCGGTCAGGTGCGGCTTCATGATGAGGCGATTGCCGGGGCAAGCGCCGCCGAAAAGCGCGACCGCATCGCCGCTCAGCTGCGCGCCGAGGGACAGGCGGCGGCAGTCATCACGCTTGCCGATTCGCTGTCGTGGCTGCTGAATATCCGTGGCACTGATCTGCCGCATAACCCGGTGGTGCTGGGCTTCGCGATCATCGCGGCGGATGGCTCGGTGCAGCTTTTCTCCGATCCCGCCAAGTTCAGCGACGAGATCCGCTCGGCATTGGGCAAGGCGATAGCGATCCACCATCCCGAGAGTTTTGCGGCGGCGCTCGCCAATCTCGAAGGCCCGGTCCGCGTCGATCCCGGCTCGGCGCCCGAGGCGGTTTTCGACATTCTCGATGAACAGGGCACGGCGGTGATCGAGGCGCGCGATCCGGCCATCATGCCCAAGGCCCGCAAGAACGAGGCTGAAATCGCCGGTATGCGCGACGCCCATCTGACGGATGGGGCGGTCATGGCGCGGTTTCTGGCCTGGCTCGACGCGCGGGCTCCGGGCGGGCTGACAGAGATCGACATCGTGCAAAAGCTGGCAGAGCTGCGCCGCGCGGCGGGTGCTCTGGATAGCAGCTTCGACACGATCAGCGCGGTGGGAGGCCATGCGGCACTGCCCCATTACCGCGTTTCAGCCGACAGCAACGCGGAGCTGCAGGCGGGGCGGGTTCTGCTTGTCGACAGTGGCGGACAATATGATAACGGCACCACCGACATCACCCGAACCATGGCGGTCGGCGATGTCGGCCACGCGGCGCGTGAGGCGTTTACGCTCGTTCTCAAGGGCATGATCGCGGTGTCGCGGCTGCGTTTTCCGAAAGGTGTCGCCGGGCGCGATATCGACCCGGTCGCGCGCGCACCGCTGTGGACGGCCGGCCTGGATTTCGATCACGGCACCGGTCACGGTGTCGGCGCGGCGCTCTGCGTCCATGAAGGCCCGATGCGGATCAGTCGCATCTCCGAGATCCCGCTGGAACCCGGCATGATCCTGTCGAACGAGCCCGGCTATTACCGTGAGGGCGCGTTCGGCATCCGCATCGAGAACCTCTTGCTGGTCACTGAAGCCGACAGCCCCGACGGGCGCGAGATGCTGGGTTTCGAGACGCTGAACTTCACCCCGATCGACCGCCGCATGATTCTGCGCGAGATGCTCTCGGAGGCCGAGCGTGAGTGGCTGGATAGCTACCATGCCCAGGTGCTTGAAAAGATCGGACCGCGCGTCGATGAACAAACGCGGATCTGGCTGGAGGGCGCGACCGCGCCTTTGTGACCGTATCTGTCCGGACATGAACAGCGCCGCCCAGACGGGCGGCGCTGTTCGCGTCGGTAAGCGGACCCGGTCAGATCACCCAGAGGATCCCACCGATGATTACCCCGGTGATCAGCAGCAGCACCACGCAGAACCCCATGATGTCGCGCGCCTTCAGCCCGGCGATGCCCAGCATCGGCAGGGCCCAGAACGGTTGCAGCAGGTTGGTCCAGGCATCGCCCCATGCCACGCCCATGATGACCTTGTTCACATCTGCGCCAAGCGATTCCGCCGCCGGCAGCATGATCGGCGCCTGCACCGCCCATTGCCCGCCGCCCGAGGGCACGAAGATGTTTACGATCCCGGCCGAGATGAAGCTCCAGAACGGCAGGGTGCGATCGGTCGAAAGCGAGACGAACCATTCCGACATGGTCGCGGCAAGTCCGGTCCCGGTCATGATCGCCATGATCCCGGCATAGAAGGGGAACTGGATCACGATTCCCGCGCCGCCCTTTACCGCATCGTCAAGCGACGCCAGAAGGCTGCGCGCGGTGCCGTGCAAAGTCAGGCCGACGAAGAGAAAGGCGAAATTGACCACATTCAGGTTCAGCCCGCCGCCGCCGATGAAATACAGCAGCAGCCAGACGATGCCCGGAATGCCGACCAGATACATGAGGATGCGCGAATTCTCCAGCCGCTGCGCCGGGGTGGCGTCATTGGGCAGCGGCGGCAGCCCCTCGTCATTGCCCAGCGTCGCGCGGTCGATCAGCACCGCCTCGTCGTCGCGCGGCATCATCATCCGGTTGGCGATGGGCAGAACGATCACGATGACCGCAACCATCATCAGGTTCCAGCTTGCGAAGATCGTCTCGGAGGTCGGGATCACGCCGATCTGATCTGCGGTGAAATGCCCCTCGGTCGCGACCGTCAGCGGGATCGAACCCGAGATCCCGCCATGCCAGATCACGAAGCCGGAATAGGCCGAGGCGACGAGCAGCCGGTAATCGACGCGCACCTGCTTGGCGAGCTCACGCGCGAAGATCGCGCCGACGACCAGCCCAAAGCCCCAGTTGATCCAGGCCGCGGCCAGCGACACCAGCGTGACCATGACGATCGCCATGCCGCCGGATCTGGCCATCCCGGCCAGCGATGCCAGCAGCTTTCGCACCGGCGGAGACGAGGCGAGGATAAAGCCCGTGACCAGCACCAGCAGCATCTGCATCGAGAATTGCAGCAGCGACCAGAAACCGTCGCCCCAGATGCGGACCAGCTCGACCGGGTTGGTTTTCTGGATTCCCATCGCGGCAAGCATGGCCACGATGGTGAGAACCAGTACGAAGATGAACGCATCCGGCAGATAGCGCTCCATCAGCCGGGTCGCGGGACGCGACAGGATTCTGAGCATGAAATTCCTCCCCTGAATGGACTATGCGCAGAGACTGCGCTGCCCGTCCGCAGCGGGCAAGCCTCCGATACGAAAACGCCGGCCAAGCTGGCCGGCGCTGTTCACAAAGTTGCTTATCTGCCTCAGCCGATGGCGGCGGATTTAACCTGTGCATCGACCTTGTCGATATACTGCGCGAAGTTTTCCGAGAACATCTCCACCAGTTTCCGCGCCTGCCGATCATAGGCTTCCGCGTCGTCCCAGGTGCGGCGCGGGTCCAGCAGGACATCGGACACGCCCGGCACCGCGACCGGAACCTCGAAGCCGAAATTCGGGTCCTTACGGAACTCCACCGCGTTCAGCGAGCCGTCCAGAGCCGCCGTCAGCAGCGAGCGCGTCGCCCGGATCGGCATGCGAGAGCCGGTGCCGAAAGCGCCGCCGGTCCAGCCTGTATTGACCAGCCAGCAGGTCGCACCGGTTTCGGCGATCTTCTTTTGCAGCAGCTCGCCATAGGCTTCCGGGCGACGCGGCATGAAGGGCGCACCGAAACAGGTCGAGAAAGTGGGCTGCGGTTCCGTCACGCCCATCTCGGTGCCCGGTGTCTTCGAGGTGAACCCCGACAGGAAGTGATACATCGCCTGTGCCGGGGTCAGCCTGGCAATCGGCGGCAGCACGCCATAGGCGTCACAAGTCAGCATGATGACGTTTTTCGGCACCCCGGCAACGCCGGTCGCCGAGGCGTTCGAGATATAGTCGAGCGGATAGGCGCAGCGCATATTCTCGGTGAGCGAGCTGTCCTCGAAATCCAGCTCCAGCGTGTCGGGGTCATAGACCATATTCTCGATCACCGTGCCGAATTTATGCGTCGTGGCATAAATCTCCGGCTCGGCCTTTTCCGACAGGTTGATCGTCTTGGCGTAGCAGCCACCCTCGAAATTGAACACGCCCTCGTCGGACCAGCCATGCTCGTCATCGCCGATCAGCACGCGGGCGGGGTCCGCCGACAGCGTGGTCTTGCCGGTGCCGCTGAGGCCAAAGAACACCGCCACGTCGTTTTCATCCTCGGGCGCGTGATTGGCGCTGCAATGCATCGGCATCACGCCGCGGCCGGGCAGAATGTAATTCAGCAGGGTGAAGACGCCCTTCTTGTTCTCACCCGCATATTCGGTATTGCCGATGAGGATCAGCTTCTTCTCGAAATTCAGCGCGATCACGGTTTCGCTGCGGCAGCCATGACGTTCTGGATCGGCCTTGAAGCTGGGGCAGTTGATGATGGTGAACTCGGCCTCGAAACCGGCCAGTTCTTCCGCTTCGGGCCGGCGCAGAAGGTGGCGGATGAACAGGTTGTGCCAGGCGAGTTCCGACACCACACGCACATCCAGTCGCTGCGCCGGATCGGCCCCCGCATAGAGATCCTGGACGAAATATTCCTTGCCCTGCATATGAACAAGCATGTCTTGATGCAGAAGGTCGAACGCCTCGGGCGCCATCGGCTTGTTGTTTTCCCACCAGATCGTATCCTCGACCTCAGGGGTGCGGACGACGAATTTATCCTTGGGAGAGCGTCCGGTATGCTTGCCGGTCGACACGAGGAACGCGCCCCCCTTGCCAAGCGTCCCTTCGCCGCGCGCAATGGCATGTTCGATCAGCGCCGGTTCGAGCAGGTTATAGTGAACAACCGAGGCCCCCTTGATTCCCTGATCTTCCAGCTTGAATTTAGGGTTAACACGGGGCTGCGACATCTGACGAAAATCTCCGCTGAGGCAAGGGCATGAAGGGTCGATCTGAGGTTCCTATAACATGGCAAAATTATGAAAACAGAGGGGATTGCGGCGTGTTAGCGATATTAAGACCGGTTAGCGCAAACAGGATGAATCCCGCGAAGATCCTCCCGCCCCGGCGGCGCGGGGCGTGACTGCGGACCCGCTGCTTCATGCCAGCGCCGTGGCATACGACGGGGCGGGGGTGCTTATTCTCGGCCCTTCGGGATCGGGGAAGTCGGCGCTCGCTTTGCAGATGATCGGGCTCGGGGCGGTGCTGATCGCAGATGATCGCGTCGAATTGACAGCGGGCGAGGCCGGCGTGATCGCCGCAGCGCCCGCCGCCATCGCCGGGCTGATCGAGGCGCGTGGCGTCGGGCTGATCCGCGCCCCGCACGCTGCGGCGCGGCTGCGGCTGGTTGTGGATCTGGGCCGGACCGAGACCGAGAGGCTGCCGCCTATTCGCCACACTGACGTAATGGATAGTCGGCTGCCTCTTGTCCTCGGTCCTCTTACGGCCCATCTTTCCAGCACGATACGCCTCATTCTGAAGGGCGGTCGCATCGATCCAGAAGGTGATCTGTTCCCGAGCACGCGATGAACGATCGTTCTAGCCAAGGTCAGCCCTACACGCCCGTCGGTCTCGACGATGCTTCGACACGGCTTGTGCTCGTGACAGGCCCGTCGGGCGCCGGGCGCTCGACCGCGATCAACGTGCTTGAGGATCTCGGCTACGAGGCGATCGACAACCTGCCGCTCTCGCTGGTGCCGCGTCTTCTGGACGGGCCGCCGCGCCCCGCGCCGCTGGCGCTCGGGCTGGATGTGCGCAACCGCGATTTTTCGGCCTCGGCGGTGATCGAGCTGATCGACAGGCTGACGCGGCAACCGCGCTATTGGGCCGAGGTGCTGTATCTCGACTGCGATTCCTCGATTCTCGTGCGCCGCTTCAACGAAACCCGCCGGCGTCACCCGATGGCCGGGGCCGGTGCCCCGCTGGACGGGATCGAGCGGGAAAAGGACCTGCTCGCCCCGATCCGCGTGCGCGCCGATGTGCTGGTCAATACCTCCGAGATGTCTCCGCATGATCTCAAGGCCGAACTGGCGCAGTATTTCGAAACCGACCCGGACAAGCGCCTGACCGTCTCGGTCCAGAGCTTTTCCTATAAGCGCGGCGTCCCGCGCGGCATCGACATGATGTTCGATTGCCGCTTCCTCGAGAACCCGCATTGGCACGGCGATCTGCGCGCCCTGGACGGGCGCGATGCGGCGGTGCAGCGATTCGTTCAGTCGGATGACCGTTTCGACGAGTTCTTTCAGCGGATACGCGATCTGATCCTGTTCGTGCTTCCCGCCCACCTGGAAGAGGGAAAAACCCATCTCGCCATCGGTTTCGGCTGTACAGGGGGACAACATCGCTCTGTTACCCTTGCAGAAATCATGTCACAAGCGCTAGCTGAACAAGGCTGGCAAGTCTCGAAACGTCACAGGGAGCTCGAACGCCGCGAGGCCGACATGGCCAAGATAGCGGAGTCAGGTTCGGCGCCTCAGGGAATACGGAATTGATCGGAATCGTCATTGTCGCGCATGGGGGGCTGGCCCGGGAATATCTCTCGGCAATGGAACATGTCGTCGGTCCGCAGCTCGGGGTCCGCACCGTCACCATCGAAGATGCCCATGACCGCGCCGCCAAAAGCAGCGAGATTTGCGTCGCCGCCGATGAGGTGGATGAGGGCGACGGCGTTGTCGTGGTCACCGACCTCTTTGGCGGCTCGCCCTCCAACCTGTCGCTCCCGGCCTGTTCCGTGCGCGATCGTGTAATCCTTTACGGGGCGAATTTGCCGATGCTGGTCAAGCTCGCCAAGCTGCGGCACCTGCCGGCGGAACAGGCCGCGTCACTGGCCGCCGCCGCCGGCCGAAAATATATCGACAGCTATAATGTGTTCGATGAGGTGTCCCAGCACCGGGTCGCCCAATGAGCCAAGCGATCAGTCTGGTCCTGCCCATCGTCAACGAAAAGGGCCTGCACGCCCGCGCCTCCGCGAAATTCGTCGAGATGGTCGAACGCTTCGATGCCGAAGCCAGCGTCACCCGCGACGGCATGACCGTTTCGGGCGATTCCATCATGGGCCTGTTGATGCTCGCCGCAGGGCGGGGCAGCGAAATCGCCGTCAAGACGACCGGCAGCCAGGCCGAGGAGCTGGCCCGCGCGCTGACCGAGCTGGTGGCGACAAGGTTCGGCGAGGATAGCTGAGACGTGCCGCATCGCCGATCCTATCACCACGGAAATCTTCGTGAGGCCCTGATAGAGGCGGCAATCACCCTGATCGAGCAATCCGGCCCGCACTCCTTTTCCCTGGCCGAGGCGGCGCGCCGCGCGGGCGTGTCTGCCGCAGCGCCCTATCGCCACTTCAAGGGGCGCGACGATCTCCTGGAGGAAATCGCGCGCCGCGGCTATGTCGAATTCGCCGAGACGATGGAACGCGCCTATGCCGACGGCCGCCCCGATCCGCTGGCCGCGCTAGCCCGCGTCGGAGAGCGCTATCTTCAGTTCTCGCGCGAGCGTCCCGGCTATTACATGGCCATGTTCGAAAGCGACATCTCGATCACCGCCCATACAGAACTCTATGCGGCCGAGCAGCGTTCGATCGGCCTCCTGATCCGGGCCTCGGAGGCTTTGGCGGAGCGATTGCCAAAGGACGATCGCCCCCCGTCGCGCATGGTTGCCAATCACATCTGGGCCATGAGCCACGGAGTCGTCGAACTCTTTTCGCGGGGAAAGCAGGGCGCGCGCTCGCCCATATCGGCCGAGGACATGCTCAGCTCGGGCGTCACCATCTATCTGCGCGGTCTGGGACTGCTCGGGCCTGCCGATCAGCCGCGCGCAGGCGGTTGACGCCAGCTTCGGAAATTCGTGCCACACCCTCTTGAACCGTCTCTGCCGCTCCCCATCTGATGTAATGTGAATGGTATTCACATAGCGAAAGGTACCACAATGCAATATGGCGGAACCACTGTTTACAAACCCGGGCTGATGGCCCGTCTGCGGGATGGCATGATCCAGACCCGCGACTGGCTGGACGGTCACGGCAAGAAGGCCTGGCTTATGGCCATGATTGCCGGCTTCATCTTCGTCTGGCCGGTCGGCCTGGCGCTTCTCTTTTACATGATCGGGAGCAATCGCATGTTCAGCTGCCAGAAATCCTCCAGCCGCCGCTATCGCAGGCCGGCATCCTCGGGCAACTCGGCCTTCGATGCCTATCGCGAGGAAACGCTGAAGCGGATGGAACAGGAGCATGAAGAATTCATGGCCTTTATGGCTCGCCTGCGCGAAGCCCGCGACAAGGCCGAATTCGACCAGTTCATGAAAGAACGCCGCGACACGGATGAGCGCCCGGTCACGCTGTGACGCAGCTGCAGACGAAAAAGGGCCGGGAGACACTCCCGGCCCTTTTTGCATGGCGGCGGACGGCTCAGCGTGTCGGCACCGGCTTTTCGCCCGAATAATCGTAGAAACCGCGCCCAGATTTGCGGCCCAGCCAGCCGGCCTCGACATATTTCACCAGAAGCGGGCAGGGGCGGTATTTCGTATCAGCCAGCCCGTCATGCAGCACGCCCATGATCGCAAGGCAGGTGTCCAGACCGATGAAATCAGCGAGTTCAAGCGGTCCCATCGGCCAGTTCGCACCCAGCTTCATCGACTGGTCGATGGACTGAACCGAGCCGACGCCTTCGTAGAGCGTATAGACCGCCTCGTTGATCATCGGCATCAGGATACGGTTTACGATGAAGGCCGGAAAATCCTCGGCGGTGGCCGAGGTCTTGCCCAGCCGTTCGACCACCTCGAACAGCGTCTTGTAGGTCGGCTCATCGGTGGCGATGCCGCGGATCAGCTCGACAAGCTGCATCACCGGCACCGGGTTCATGAAATGGAAGCCCATGAATTTCTCGGGCCGGTCGGTGCGGCTGGCCAGCCGGGTGATCGAGATCGAAGAGGTGTTCGAGGTCAGGATCGTGTCCGGCTTCAGATGCGGCAGAAGCTCCTCGAAGATCTTTTGCTTCACCGCCTCTTTCTCGGTCGCCGCCTCGATTACCAGATCGGTTTCGCCCAGATCCTTCAGCGCCAGCGTGGTCCGGATGCGGCCAAGCGCATCGTTCTTTTCGGCCTCGCCGATCTTCTCGCCCTTCACCTGACGGTCGAGATTCCGGGTGATGAGGCTCACCGCCTTGTCGAGCGCCTCCTGGTCCACATCGTTCAGAAGCACGTCATATCCCGCCAGAGCGAAGACATGGGCGATGCCGTTGCCCATCTGCCCCGCGCCGACGATACCTACCGATTCAATCGCCATGATCTGTCCTTTCATCCGTTGCGCGGACGATAGGGCGTGGTGCGGCGCGGATCAATGCGCATCGGGCGCGCGCGCGTTATCCGTCGGGCGCGGCGCTGACGTAAGCCTTGTCGGAGGCCCGCTCGGCGACCCGCGCCGGTCCGGATCACCCGCGAATAAAGGCCAGAAGATCCCTGTTGATCGTCTCGGCCTCGGTGGTCGGCATGCCGTGAGGGAAGCCGGGATAGGTCTTCAGCTCGCAATTCTGCAGGATCTCCGCCGATTTCTTGCCAGAGATTTCATAGGGGACGACCTGATCCGCCTCGCCATGCATGACCATCATCGGCGTGGTGATCTCTTTCATCTCGGCGCGGAAATCGGTCTGCGAAAAGGCGACGATGCCGTCATAATGGGCCTTTGCACAGCCCATCATCCCCTGACGCCACCAGTTGTGGATCAGCGGCTCGGACGGCTCCACCCCGTCCTGATCGAAATTATAGAACGGTCCTGCCGGCACATCGTGAAAGAACTGCGCGCGGTTCTCTGCGGTGTTTTTCTGGAAGTCATCGAAGACGGATTTTTCCAGCCCGCCCGGATTGTCCCCGGTCTTGACCATCAGCGGCGGCACGGCGCTGATCAGCACGCCCTTGGCGACCTTGTCCTCCTTGTGGCGGGTGATATAGCGCACCACCTCTCCACCGCCGGTGGAATGGCCGACATGCACGGCGCCCTGGATGCCGAGATGCCGGACCACCGCCGCGACGTCATCGGCATAATGATCCATGTCATGCCCGTCCCAGACCTGGCTCGAGCGGCCATGACCGCGCCGGTCGCTGGCAACGACGCGGAATCCTTCGCCCAGGAAGAACATCATCTGCGCGTCCCAGTCATCGGCGCTCAGCGGCCAGCCGTGATGGAAATAGATCACCTGCGCATCGCGCGGGCCCCAATCCTTGTAATAGATCTCGACGCCGTCATCGGTGGTGACATAAGCCATGATGTGTCCAGTCCCTTTTAGAAATAACTCCGTGGCAGCAGAACGCGTGCCGTGCCGCCTGCGTTTCATCTCTGCGCGACGGGACTGGCGGCTTGCCGCTGATCGCCACCATCCCCGTCCTGATGCAAAAGGCCCGCCATTCGGGGCGGGCCTTTGGGTTGGGGGAGGGGGCGCTGCCCCCGCCACCTTGCGGTGGCCCCCCCGGGATATTTGGGTCAGGATGAAGCGTCAGAGCTTCTCGGTCAGTTCGGGGACGGCCTGGAAGAGATCCGCGACGAGGCCGTAATCGGCGACCTGGAAGATCGGGGCCTCTTCGTCCTTGTTGATCGCCACGATGACCTTGGAATCCTTCATCCCCGCGAGATGCTGGATCGCGCCCGAGATGCCGACGGCGACGTAGAGTTCCGGCGCCACCACCTTGCCGGTCTGGCCGACCTGCCAGTCATTCGGCGCATAGCCCGAATCCACCGCCGCGCGCGAGGCGCCCACGGCCGCCCCCAGCTTGTCGGCGAGCTTCTCGATCATCTCGAAATTCTCCTCCGAGCCGAGACCGCGCCCGCCCGAGACCACGCGCCCCGCCGAGGTCAGCTCGGGCCGGTCGCTCTCGGCCACCTCGTCCGAGACCCAGCTCGACAGGCCCGGATCGGACCCCGTCGCCTGATCCTCGACCGGGGCCCCGCCGCCCATCCCGGCGGCGTCGAAGCTGGCCGTGCGCACGGTCATGACCTTCTTGGCGTCCTTCGATGTCACCGTCTGGATCGCGTTGCCGGCATAGACCGGGCGCTTGAACGTGTCGGCATCGACGACCTCGGAGACATCCGAGATCACCATCACATCCAGCAGCGCCGCCACGCGGGGCATGATGTTCTTGGCATCCGTCGTCGCCGGTGCGGCGATATGGTCGTAATCGCCCGCCAGTTCCACCAGCAGCGCGGCGGTGGGCTCGGCCAGGCGATGACCATAGAGATCATCCTCGGCGACCAGCACCTTCGCCACCCCGTCGATCTTCGCGGCCTCTTCGGCGGCGGCTTTCGCGGACGACCCGGCGCAGAGCACCGTCACATCGCCCAGCCCCTTCAGCGCCGCGACCGCCTTACCGGTCGCATCCGCATTGAGTTCACCATTGGTGACTTCACCCAGCAACAGAACAGCCATCACACAACCCCCGCTTCTTTCAGTTTGCCGACCAGCTCATCGACCGATTCGACGATGATCCCCGCCTTGCGGCCCTCGGGCTCGGCGGTGTGGGTGATCTCCAGCCGGGGCGAGACATCGACGCCGTAATCATCGGCGGTCTTTTCCTCGAGCGGCTTCTTCTTCGCCTTCATGATATTGGGCAGCGAGGCATAGCGCGGCTCGTTCAGCCGCAGATCCGCCGTGACGATGGCGGGCAGCTTGACCTCGATGGTCTGCAAGCCGCCATCGACCTCGCGCGTGACCTTGGCGGATTCGCCCTCGATCTCGACCTTGCTGGCGAAGGTCGCCTGACCCCAGCCCAGAAGTGCCGCCAGCATCTGGCCTGTCGCGTTCATGTCGTTGTCGATGGCCTGCTTGCCGGCGATGACCAGCTTCGGCTGCTCTTCGTCGATCACCGCTTTCAGGATCTTGGCCACCGCCAGAGGCTCGATATCGGTGTGCACATCATCCGCCGCCACGACCAGGATGCCGCGATCGGCCCCCATCGCCAGCGCCGTGCGGATCGTCTCCGCCGCCTGCTTCACGCCGATCGAGACCACCACGACCTCCTCGGCCGTGCCCGCCTCCTTCAGACGGATCGCCTCTTCCACGGCAATCTCGTCGAACGGGTTCATCGACATCTTCACATTCGCAAGATCGACACCAGAGCCGTCGGATTTCACCTTGGCCTTCACGTTGTAATCAATCACGCGCTTCACTGGCACGAGGACCTTCATTGGCACCTTCTCCCTTATCTGCATCAAGCAATCCGCTGCAATCTAGCGACCGGAACGGCGTGGGGACAGGGGAAAATCCGCTGACGTTGCGTTTACGTTCACGTCAACTATCCTCGTCCCGGCTGGCACCGGGCTGCCACAGAACGTCGCCGCCCCGATCCAGATTTGCAACCCGCGCCGCCACGAAGAGCCAGTCCGACAGCCGGTTCAGATAGCGCAGCGCCGCCGGGTTGGCATCTGCGGTTTCGGCCAGCGCGGTGGCGCAGCGTTCGGCCCGCCGCGCGATGGTGCGGGCCAGATGGAGATGCGCGGCCAGCGCGCTGCCGCCCGGCAGGATGAAGCTGCGCAGCGGCTCCAGCGCTGCATTCATCGCATCGATCTGGGTCTCGAGCCGGCGCACCTGGCTGTCGATGATGCGCAGCACCGGATAGGGCGCTTCGTCATCCGCCGCCATATCGGGCCGAGAAAGATCCGCACCGAGGTCGAATAACTCGTTTTGGATCATGGCGATGAGGGAAGTTTCTTCGGGCCCGGCATGCAGCCGGCACAGCCCGAGTGCCGCGTTCAGCTCGTCCACCGTCCCATAGGCCTCGACCCGAAGATGATGCTTGGGCACCCGGCTGCCATCCGACAGGGCGGTGTCCCCGCCATCGCCGGTGCGGGTATAGATCCGGTTCAGCACGACCATCAGTTGCCGCCGCGCAGCGCGATGAACAGAAGGATCAGCGCGATGGCGACGGCCTGCGCGATGATCCGCCAGCGCATCATCCGATTGCCGTGTTTCGCGTTGAACTTGCCGCCGACACCGAAGCCCCCGATCCCGGTGGCGAGGATCGCCACCACGCCGAACAGGGCGAGCATCATCACGATGAACAGGGGATCGTCGGACATGGCGCGGCCTTTTCTTGCGGTTCCGTTTCAGCCTATCGGGCGCGCGGCAGCGGGTCCAGTGACCGCACCGGGGCGCGTTGCCGCAGCCGGGTCACAGCGCCGTGACCCCGGCGTCTTGCACGCCGCGACGAAGGCGGCTTTGCGCCAACCGAGCCTGACCGGCGGCAAGCCACCGCGCAGCGTCGCGTCAGAAACCGAATCACCTGTAGCGCGACGGCAACAATCGCGCTATGCTTCCCTTCAGACCCGGGTAACGGGCAACGAACAGAGGCAGTGACGGCGGTATTCCCATGACCGAGATGGTCTTCGGCGCGACCCCCATGCGGGCGGGCGATCCGATTCTTCCCAGATGGTGGCGGACCGTGGACCGGTGGTCCCTCTTTGCGGTGCTGTGCCTGTTTGCCATCGGGCTCTTGCTGGGGCTCGCCGCCTCGGTCCCGCTGGCCGAGAAGAACAATCTGCCGCCATTCTACTATGTCACACGGCAGGCCGTGTTCGGCGCGGCGGGGCTGATGGTGATGTTCGTCATCTCGTTGCTCGGCCCGCGCCAGATCCGGCGCATCGGGGTGATCGGGTTCTTCGTCTCGGTGCTGGTGGTCGCGGCGCTGCCCTTTATCGGCACCGATTTCGGCAAGGGCGCGACGCGCTGGCTGAGCCTCGGCTTTGCCTCGGTCCAGCCCTCGGAGTTTCTCAAGCCCTGCTTCATTGCTGCCGTGGCATGGTGCATGGCCGCCAGCCAGGAGGTCGGCGGCCCGCCCGGCAAGGCGATCAGCTTCGGCATCACCGCGGCCGTGGTGATGATGCTGGTCGGTCAGCCCGATTTCGGGCAGGCCTCGCTGGTGCTGTTTTCCTGGGGGGTGATGTTCTTCGTCGCGGGCGCCCCGATGGCGCTTCTGGCCGGGGTGGCGGGGCTGGCCGTGGCGGGCGGGTTCCTCGCCTATGGCTCCTCGGAACATTTCGCGCGCCGGATCGACGGGTTCCTGACCGCCGAGGTCGATCCGCGCACCCAGCTCGGCTATGCGACCAACGCCATTCAGGAAGGCGGGTTCTTCGGCGTCGGCGTGGGTGAGGGCACCGTCAAATGGTCGCTGCCCGACGCGCATACCGACTTCATCATCGCCGTCGCCGCCGAGGAATACGGGCTGGTCATGGTGCTGGCGATCATCGCGCTCTACGCCACCATCGTGTTCCGTTCGCTGATGCGGCTCCTGCGCGAGCGCGACCCCTTCGCGCGCATCGCCGGTACCGGTCTGGCCTGCGCCTTCGGCGTGCAGGCGCTCATCAATATGGGCGTCGCGGTAAGGCTCTTGCCGGCCAAGGGGATGACGCTGCCCTTCGTCAGCTATGGCGGCTCGTCGGTGGTGGCCTCGGGGATCGCGGTCGGCATGCTGCTGGCGCTGACCCGTCACCGCGCGCAGGGCGAGATGTCGGATATTCTCAGCCGGAGCCGTTGATGCCCCGCTATGCGCTGATCGCCGCCGGGGGGACCGGCGGGCATATGTTTCCCGCCCAGGCTCTGGCCGAGCGCCTGCTGGATGAGGGCTGGCGGGTCAGGCTCTCCACCGATGAGCGGGGCGCGCGCTATGCCGGGAATTTCCCCGATGCCGTCACGCGAGAGATCGTGGCGTCCGCCACGACCGCGCGGGGCGGGCTGGCGGGCAAGCTGACCGCACCGGTCAAGATCGCCTCGGGCATCATCGCCGCGCGCCGCGCTTTGCGCCGCGACCGACCCGACGTGGTGATCGGCTTCGGCGGCTATCCGACCATCCCGGCCATGTCCGCGGCGCTGAGCCTGCGGATTCCGCGGATGATCCACGAACAGAACGGCATCATGGGCCGGGTGAACCGGCTCTTCGCCCCTCGTGTCGACCGCGTCGCCTGCGGCATCTGGCCGACCGAACTCCCCGCCGGGGTCGAGGGCACCCATACCGGCAACCCCGTCCGTCAATCGGTGCTGGATCGGGAGGGCGCGCCATACGATCCGCCGGGCACGGCGGCACTGCGCCTGCTGGTGATCGGCGGCAGTCAGGGGGCGCGCGTGCTCTCGGACCTGCTGCCCGCCGCGATCGCCGCCTTGCCCCAAGACATCCGCGCCCGGCTGCATGTCTCGCATCAGGCCCGTGCCGAGGATCACGACCGCGTCACGGCCGCCTATGACGCGGCCGGGATCGACGCCACCGTGCAGCCCTTCTTTCAGGACGTGCCGGACCGGCTCGCCGCCTGTCATCTCGTGGTCAGCCGCGCCGGTGCCTCTTCGGTCGCCGACATCACCGTGATCGGCCGCCCGGCCATCCTGATCCCCTATGCCGCCGCCGCCGGAGACCACCAGACCGCCAATGCGCGGCCTCTGGCCGATGCGGGCGCGGCGGTCGTCCTGCCCGAATCGACAGTTGACGCAGAGACGCTGACGCGCGACATCGCCGCAATTCTTTCCGACGCCGATCGCGCGCGGCAGATGGCTCGGGCCGCTGCCGACCTCGGCCGTCCCGACGCCACCGCGCGTCTTTACCAACTTGTCACGGAGATCGCCGCATGAATGCTGCCACGAAACTGCCCGGAGAACTCGGTCCCATCCATTTCGTTGGGATCGGCGGGATCGGCATGTCCGGCATCGCCGAGGTGCTGATGACGCTCGGCTATGACGTGCAGGGCTCTGATTCAAAGCGCTCCAAGATCACCGACCGGCTGGAAAGCCTTGGCGCACGCATCTTCGAGGGGCAGGCGGCGGAAAATATCGGCGAGGCCGGCGTCGTCGTCATCTCGACCGCGATCAAGAAGGGCAATCCCGAACTGGAAGAGGCCCGCCGCCGCGGCCTCCCCGTGGTGCGCCGCGCCGAGATGCTGGCCGAGCTGATGCGGCTGAAATCCAATGTCGCCATCGGCGGCACCCACGGCAAGACCACCACCACGACGATGGTTGCCACGCTGCTCGATCACGGCAAGTTCGACCCGACCGTCATCAATGGCGGGGTGATCCACGCCTACGGCTCGAACGCGCGGGCCGGCGCGGGCGAATGGATGGTGGTCGAGGCCGACGAATCGGATGGCAGCTTCAACCGTCTGCCCGCCACCATCGCCATCGTCACCAATATCGACCCCGAGCATATGGAACATTGGGGCGATTTCGACCGCCTGCGCGAGGGGTTCTATAATTTCGTTTCCTCGGTGCCATTCTACGGTCTGGTCGTATGCTGCACCGACCATCCCGAGGTTCAGGCGCTTGTCGGCAAGCTCCATGACCGCCGCGTTGTGACCTTCGGCTTTAATGCCCAGGCGGATGTGCGGGCGATGAATCTGCGCTATGAAAGCGGCGTCGCGCATTTCGACATTGCGCTTCAGGGCGAGGCCGACATCCATGACGGCGAGGTGCCGATGATCGAAAACTGCACCCTGCCCATGCCCGGCGACCACAACGTGTCGAACGCACTTGCCGCCGTCGCCGTGGCCCGCCATCTCGGCATGAAGCGCGCCGAGATCCGCGAGGCGCTGGCGAAATTCGGCGGGGTGGGGCGGCGCTTTACCCGCGTAGGAGAGGTGAACGGCGTCACCATCATCGACGATTACGGCCATCACCCTGTGGAAATCGCCGCCGTGCTCAAGGCGGCGCGTCAGGCGACCAAGGGCCGCGTGATCGCCGTGCATCAGCCGCATCGCTATTCTCGCCTGTCGAGCCTGTTTGAAGATTTCTGCGCCTGTTTCAACGAGGCCGACGTGGTCGGCATCGTCGATGTCTACGCCGCGGGCGAGGACCCGATCCCCGGCGCATCGCGCGACGATCTCGTGGCCGGGCTGATCGCGCATGGCCACCGCCATGCCCGCGCCATCATGGATGAGGACGATCTCACCCGGCTGGTGCGCGAACAGGCGCGGCCCGGCGACATGGTGGTCTGTCTCGGCGCGGGCTCGATCTCGGCCTGGGCCAATGCGCTGCCCGCCCGGCTCCAGGAAAAAGCGGCCTGAGACAGCGATTACGGCGTCCCGCCGGTCGTTTGGCGTTTTTCATTGGTCGACTGTTCGTGTTCAGAAAGATTGCACTTTGCCGATCCTGTTCCTGCTCGCCTTCGTCATTTTGGTGATCCTGCCCGGACGCGCCGCCTATCTCCTCGGCCGCGCCCGCCGCAGCCGCCCGCTCTGGCTCGTGGCGGCCTTGATGATCGTGGCCGGGCTGGTTCTTTTCTGGCTGATCCCGCAAGACTATCCGGAGCTCAGCCCCGAACAGGCAGCCATCGAAGCGCGGATCAGGACCGAATTCGTCATCATGATGACAAGCGCCGGTCTCGTGGCGCTGGTGATCGGTGCGCTTCTCGGCTGGCGCCGTGCGACGCGGGGCTAGGCGGTGGCGGTTTCGGCGGATGAGATCTATTTGCTCAGCGGCCTGGGGCTCGCCCTGCTGGTGGCGCTTTCCGCCGGGTTCGGGCTCAGCCTGCGCAGCCTCGGCCTCGCGCTGCTGCTCGCCGTGCTGGTCGTGGTGCTGATTCCCATTGCCGTGCGCATCAGCCCGAACAGCATCGGCTTTCCCCTGACCCTCGGCGCGGTGATCTGCGGCGCATTCCTGACCGCGCTGCGGCTCGGCTGGCGCGGCTGGCCCCGGCTGCGCGGTTACGTGCTGTTCTGGCTCGGCTTGCTGTTGTTGAACCTCGCTGCCGGTCTGATCGGACCGGCCTTCACCTCCGCGCCCGGCTCGCGCGCCGATCTGGGCTTCCAGCTTGGCGTCCAGGTGATCGGGCTGCCGCTTCTGGCCGGGCTGCTCCTCGGCATCGCGCTCGCCATTCGCGGCGAGGCCGGCTGACCGTAGCGCCGATATTGACGCCTCGGGCATGGCTGGCTACCAGCATCGCCATGAGCATCGAACTCCCCACCCCGCGCGGAAACCTGACCCCGAACCGGCCCCTCGACAGCCTGACCTGGCTGCGCGTCGGCGGCCCCGCCGACTGGCTGTTCCAGCCCGCCGACGCTGAGGATCTGGCGGCGTTCCTGCGCGATCTCGACCCCGCCGTGCCGGTCTTCCCGATGGGCGTCGGTTCGAACCTGATCGTCCGCGACGGGGGCATTCGCGGCGTGGTGATCCGTCTGGGAAGAGGCTTCAATACTATTGATTTTTCGGACGGAATCGTGATCGCAGGGGCCGCCGCCCTGGACGCACATGTCGCCCGCAAGGCAGCGGATCAGGGACTGGACCTGACCTTTCTGCGGACCATACCGGGCAGCATTGGCGGCGCGGTGCGGATGAATGCGGGCTGCTATGGCAGCTATGTCGCCGACCATCTGATCGACGCCACCGCCATCACCCGGCAGGGCGAGACACTGACCCTGACGCCAGAGGAGCTGCGTTTCGGCTATCGCCACAGCCAACTGCCCGACGGCGCCGTGCTGACCAGCGCCCGCCTGCGCGCCGAAGCCGGCGATCCCTCCGCCCTTCACGCGAAAATGGAAGACCAGCTCGCCCGCCGCGATGCCACCCAACCCACGAAAGAGCGCAGCGCCGGATCGACCTTCCGCAACCCCGCCGGCTTCAGCTCGACCGGCCGCGCCGACGACACGCACGAACTGAAAGCCTGGAAACTGATCGATGAAGCGGGGCTGCGTGGTTACCGTCTCGGCGGCGCGCAAATGTCTGAAAAACATCCGAATTTTCTACTGAACGCCGATGGTGCGACAGCGGCGGAACTGGAAGCTCTCGGCGAATTGGTGCGCGAACGGGTGCGCCGGAACGCCGGACAAGAGCTTCAATGGGAGGTGATCCGGGTGGGCGAGCCTGCCGCGGCACCGGCGCTTTGACAGCGTCTCCTGACGCTATTTCTCGCCGCTGAGCATCTCGCCCTGGCCGCCCACCACCGTGGCCAGCCCCATCATGTCCATGCCGCCCAGAATGGCGTCGACAGCCACCGCCGCCAGCAACATTCCCATCACCCGGCTGATGATGTTGGAGCCGGTATTGCCGATATATTTATAGACCCTCGACGCCGCGAGCAGCAGCGCCAATGTCAGCGCCAGCACAGCCAGCAGCGCCCCCGCCGTGACAAGCTGATCCGCGACCGAGTTGCGGTGGTTGTCGGTCAGCACCACCACCCCCAGCATCGCGCCGGGCGAGGCGATGGATGGCATGGCCAGCGGAAACACCGCGCCTTCAAGATGGTCGCGCTCAGCCTCTTCGATTTCGCGCTGAGGCTTGGATTCACCGAAGATCATCGTCATCGCAAAGATGAACAGCACGATCCCCCCGGCAATCTGGAACGAGCCAAGCCGCAGCCCCATCCCTTCCAGCACGAATTGCCCGAAGGCCAGGAAGCCCAGCAAAACCAGCGTTGCCACGAAGACGGCACGGATGGCAAAGCGCCGATGCAGCTTGCGCGGCACGTATTTCGTCGCGAAGAGGAACACCGGGATCGTGCCGATCGGGTCGATCACGACGAACAGGGTCACGAATTCGCGAAAGATGGCACTGAAATCCATGACGCTCCGATGGCGAGGGGTGGCAAGGCCGCTTGATCTAGCAAGGCCGCGCATCGTATCGCAAGGGCGGACCGCCGAGGGAGCATCACATGTCCGATGGTTTGACGCCCGAGACTGCCGCCGCAAGCCGACATGCCTATGTCACGCTGGCCACCAACCGCGATTACGCGCTGGGCGCATTGGCGCTGGTGAACTCGATCCGGGCGACCGGCACCGCAGCCGACATCGTGGTGATGCATACCTCGGTTCCCGATAAGGATCTCGATCCGCTGCGCGCGGCCGGGGCGCGATTGGTGCGCACCGCGTTGCTCGATACCTCGGCAGAGTTCAACGCCACCCACGCACGGGACGCGCTGCACGCCCGTGCCGCATTCACCAAGGGGACCAAGCCGCCCTTCCATACGCCGCTCGACAATTTCGCCAAGCTGCGACTTTGGGAAATGACCGAATATGCCTCGACCGTGTTCATTGATGCCGATGCGGTCATGCTGAAGAATTGCGACAAACTATTTGATTATCCTGAATTTTGTGCTGCGCCGAATGTCTATGAGGGCGTCGCGGATTTTCACCGACTGAATTCGGGCGTGTTCACCGCGCGCCCGTCACAGGCGACATTCGCGGCGATGATGGACCGGCTCGACCAACCCGGCATCTTCTGGAGGCGCACCGATCAGAGCTTTTTGCAGGAGTTCTTCCCCGATTGGCACGGGCTGCCGGTCTTCTACAACATGCTGCAATATGTCTGGTTCAACATGCCCGAACTCTGGGCCTGGGACGAGATCCATATCCTGCATTTCCAGTATGAAAAGCCGTGGCAGGATCACGACAAGGCCGAACGGTTGCGCCCGCTGATCGAGCTGTGGAAGGGCTTTGCCGGGCAGGGGCCACGGGTCGAGCTGTCCGGGCTCAGCGATCCGGCATGAGGGTTGCCGTCACCGGGGGCACGGGGCTTGTCGGGCGCTTTCTCGTGAACGCGGCGCTTGCTGCGGGCGACCATGTCACGGTGCTTGGCCGCAAGGCTCCGCCGCCCGGCTTCTTTGCCGCAGAGTTGGAGCACGAGGTCTATAACCTGGAAGGAAAACCCCCGAATTTCAGTGGAGTGGATGTTATTTTTCACGCGGCGTTCGCGCATGTGCCGGGCCGCTACCGCGGGGGAGAGGGGGCGGACCCGCAGGGCTTTCTGCGCCGCAATCTCGATGGGTCTCTGCGCCTTTTCGAAGCGGCGGCGCAGGCCGGGGCGCATCTTGTCTTCCTGTCGACACGCGCGGTTTACGGCCCGCAGCACGGCATGCCGACCGAGGAAACGGTTTGCCGGCCGGATACGCTTTACGGCGAGGCGAAGCTCGCAGCCGAGCAGGCCCTGCTGAGATCGGGCCAGCCTGCGACGGTGCTTCGGGCAACCGGGGTTTACGGTCCTGCCGGGCCGGGACAGCGCCATAAATGGGCCGAGCTGTTCGATGACTTTGCGCGTGGGACGGCAATCGCGCCGCGCGCCGGCACCGAGCTACATGGCGACGACCTTGCCGCTGCGTCGCGTCTGGCGGTGGGGGTTGGGGGCGGTGTGTTCAACGTCTCGGACATGATGCTCGACCGGCGTGACCTGCTGGCCGTCTGGCAAGAGATCACCGGACTGCCCGGTGATCTTCCGGCGCGGGCGGATGTCACGGGTTATAATGAGATGGACACCGCCCGGCTGCGCGCGCTTGGTTGGCGACCCGGCGGCATGGCGCGGCTGCGCGTGGCGCTGCGCCAAATGGCCGAAGATGCAGGAATTTCGCCGAAGCCGGCATAAGACTCTTCCCTGATTCGCCGGACTTCGCTAGAATCACCGAACAGAGCGACGACCCGGAATAACCGGGCGGCAAAACAGGCTCCCGGATCAACCGGGCAGAAAGGCGAAATTGGCGGGCAGGTCGAGCAGGACAGCCCCACATGTCGTCGTCCTCAAGGGCGGACCCTCGGCGGAGCGCGAGGTGTCGCTGTCATCGGGGGCGGAATGCGCCAAGGCGCTGCGGCAGGCGGGGTATGAGGTTACCGAGATCGACGCGGGGCAGGATCTGCCCGCGCGGCTGGCCGAGGCCGCCCCCGATGTGGTGTTCAACGCACTGCATGGCAGGTGGGGCGAGGATGGCTGCGTTCAGGGCATGCTCGAATGGCTGAAGCTGCGCTATACGCATTCCGGCGTTCTGGCATCGGCGCTGGCGATGGACAAGACCCGCTCGAAGCAGGTCTATCGCGAGGCCGGGTTGCCGGTGGTGGACAGCCTGATCGTTGCCACCGAAACCGCGCGCAGCTCGCACCCGATGGCCCCGCCTTATGTCGTCAAGCCCAATGCCGAAGGGTCGAGCGTCGGGATCTATATCGTCCGCGACGGCGCGAACGGCCCGGCCCAGCTTGGCGCGCAGATGCCGGCGGAAGTCATGGTCGAAACCTATGTGCCGGGGCGCGAACTGACCACCACGGTTCTGGGCGACCGCGCGCTCGGCGTGACCGAGATCATCACCGATGGCTGGTATGATTACGACGCGAAATACAAGACCGGCGGTTCGCGCCATGTCGTGCCCGCCGAAATCCCCGACGATATCAGCGCCGCCTGTCTCGATTATGCGCTTCGGGCCCATCGTGTGCTTGGCTGCCGCGGCATGAGCAGGACCGATTTCCGCTGGGATGACAGCCGCGGGCTGGCCGGTCTGTATCTGCTGGAAACCAACACACAGCCGGGCATGACGCCAACCTCGCTTGCGCCCGAACAGGCAGCAGCGGCGGGATTGGATTTTCCGGCGCTTTGCGCCTGGCTGATCGAGGACGCGCTATGCAGGGCATAAACCGGCAGCAAGACCCGGGCTTTTCGCCGCAGCCAACCCCGCCGCGCAAAGGCTGGAAGCGCCCCCAGCAAGAGGCAGAGAAGCCGAAGCGGGACCCCGCGCCGTCGCGCCTGGCCTATCGTCTGAACCGGATGTGGCTGACCCCGGCCTTTCGCAAGCTGACCCGGGTCGGCGTCCCGGCCTTTCTTCTGGCAATGACGGCAGGGCTGTGGCTTTCCGACGAGGATCGCCGCGCTTCGCTGGCGGGCGGGCTGACCGGCATGGTCGAGGCGGTGCAGAACCGCGAACAATTCATGGTGGGTTCGATGAAGATCGAGGGCGCCTCCGAGCCGGTCGAAAAGGCGCTGCGGATGATGCTGCCCGTCGATCTGCCGGCGTCGAGCTTTGATATTGATCTGGATCAGCTGCGCCAGGACATCATGATCCTCGATGCGGTGAAGGATGTGGATCTGCGCATCAAGCCCGGCGGCGTGCTGGCCGCGAAGGTGGTCGAGCGCGAGCCGGTCATGCTGTGGCGCCACGCCCGCGGGATCGAGCAACTGGACGAGAACGGCAAGCGCGTCGCATCGGTGACGTCGCGCTCGGTGCGGCCCGAATTGCCGCTGATCGCGGGCGAGGGGGCGGATGCCGCCGCCAGCGAGGCGATGCAGATCTATGCCGCCGCCGGGCCGCTTCTGCCCCGGGTGCGCGGCTTGCAGCGCATGGGCGAGCGGCGTTGGGATGTGGTGCTGGATCGCGGTCAGCGGATCAAGCTGCCCGCCGCCGGCGCCGTGGCCGCGCTGGAACGGCTGATCGCGCTCGACAAGGCGGAGGGACTGTTGTCGCGCGATGTGGCTCTGGTCGATCTGCGTGACGGGGCGCGCCCGGTGGCGCGCATCGGGATCAAGGCACAAAACACTATCCGCGCGGCGCGCGGGCTGCCGCTGCTCGATGCGGATGGCAGGGAACTGCCGCAACATGACAAGAAAAGCTGAGGGCGAGGGACAGACGAGATGAAGGATCTTTATCACCAACAGCGGGCGATGCGGAACATGCGGCAGGCGGCGCTGCAACGCGGGGTGATCGCGGTTCTGGATATCGGAAGCTCGAAAGTCGCCTGCTTCGTGCTGCAATTCGACGGGCCGGGCGTCTATCGCGAGACGGACGGGGTCGGGCCGATGGCCGGGCAGTCGAATTTCCGGGTGATCGGTGCGGCGACGACCCGCTCGCGCGGGGTGCGTTTCGGTGAGATCGAGACCATGGCCGAGACCGAGCGCGCCATTCGCACCGCCGTGCAGGCGGCGCAGAAGCTGGCCGGGGTCCGGGTCGATCATGCGATTGCCTGCATCGCCGGGGCGCGGCCTTCTTCTTATGGTTTGGACGGAGAGATCGCGCTGAAGAACGGGACTGTCGGGCAGGGCGATATCGCTCATGTGCTGGCCTCCTGCGAGGTGCCTGATTTCGGGCGCGGTCGGCAGGTGCTGCACGCGCAGCCGGTCAATTTCACCGTGGACGGGCGGTCGGGGCTGATGGACCCGCGCGAACATGCCGGGCAGGCGCTCGGTGTGGACATGCATGTGCTGACCGTGGATGCCGATGCGATCGACAATCTGGTCCATGTCATTCGCCGCTGCGACATGGAGCTGGCGGGGGTGGCCTCGGCCTCCTATATGTCGGCGCTGTCCTCGCTGGTGGAAGACGAGCAGGAGCTGGGTGCCGCCTGTATCGACCTTGGCGGCGGCGCGACCGGCGTGTCGATCTTCGTCAAGAAACACATGATCTTTGCGGATGCCGTCCCGATGGGCGGCAGCCTTGTCACCCAGGACATCGCCAAGGGGCTGCGCATCCCGATGGCCGTGGCCGAGCGTATCAAGACGCTGAATGGCGGGATCGAGGCGACGGGCCGCGACGACCGTGACCTGATCGAGCTGGGCGGCGAGACCGGCGACTGGGAGACCGATCGCCGCAGCGTCAGCCGCGCTGACCTGATCGGCATCATGCGCCCGCGCGTCGAAGAGATCCTCGAAGAGGTCGCGGCGATCCTCGATGCGGCGGGGTTCGATCATATGCCAAGCCAGCAGGTCGTGCTGACCGGCGGAGCCAGCCAGATCCCCGGGCTCGACGGGCTGGCGGCGCGGATGCTGGGCCGCAATGTCCGAATCGGGCGACCGTTGCGCATCCACGGCCTGCCGCATCAGCTGACCGGGCCGAATTTCGCCTCGGCCGTGGGGCTGGCGCTGTTTGCGGCCCATCCGCAGGACGAATGGTGGGACTTCGAGATGCCCGCCGACACCTATCCGGCGCGTTCTTTGCGCCGCGCCTATCGCTGGTTTCGCAACAATTGGTGACAGGCGTCTGAAATCATTGATAGTAGGGATGGCGGGCGTCGCCCCTATATCCTGCGGTGTCGGCAAGATAACGCCGGAAGCATATGACTTGCCCACAAGATTTTGCGTCTGAACCGTGTTTTTCGGGTGACGCTCGGCCCTCTCTTGGGTAGAGTTTTAGGAATACGGGGGATTCGACCGGGCGCGAGACCCAGGTCGCAGTCAAAACAACAGGCGGAAACCATGAACCTCAATCTGATGATGAACGACGAAGACGATCTGAAGCCGCGCATCACCGTGTTTGGTGTCGGCGGTGCAGGCGGCAACGCGGTCAACAACATGATCGAAAAGCAGCTTGATGGCTGTGTCTTCGTGGTTGCCAACACCGATGCGCAGGCGCTTCAGCAATCCAGCTCGGAGGCCCGCGTCCAGCTGGGGCCGAAAGTGACCGAGGGCCTCGGCGCCGGGGCCAAGCCCGAAGTCGGCGCCCGTGCCGCAGAGGAGACGATCGAGGATATCGTCGATCACCTGCAAGGCGCGCATATGTGCTTCATCACCGCCGGGATGGGCGGCGGCACCGGCACCGGCGCGGCTCCGATCATCGCGCAGGCGGCGCGCCAGATGGGCATTCTGACCGTCGGTGTCGTGACCAAGCCCTTCCAGTTCGAGGGCACCAAGCGGATGCGCCAGGCCGATCAGGGCGTCGAAGAGCTTCAGAAGCATGTCGACACGCTGATCATCATCCCCAACCAGAACCTGTTCCGCCTCGCAAACGAAAAGACCACCTTCACCGAAGCCTTCGCCATGGCCGATGACGTGCTGTATCAGGGCGTCAAGGGCGTGACCGATCTGATGGTGCGTCCGGGTCTGATCAATCTCGACTTCGCCGACGTGCGCGCGGTGATGGACGAGATGGGCAAGGCGATGATGGGCACCGGCGAGGCCGAGGGCGAGAACCGCGCCGTGCAGGCCGCCGAAAAGGCCATCGCCAACCCGCTTCTTGACGAGATCAGCCTGAACGGCGCCAAGGGTGTGCTAATCAACATCACCGGCGGCACCGATCTGACGCTGTTCGAACTGGACGAGGCCGCGAATATCATCCGCGACAAGGTGGATGGCGATGCCAATATCATCGTCGGCTCGACGCTGGACCCCGACATGGAAGGCGCGATCCGCGTCTCTGTCGTCGCGACCGGTATCGACGCCGCTGTCGAAGAGGCCGCGCCGCCCGCACCGCGTCGCCGGGTCGAGGCTGTCGCTCCGCAGCCTGCGCCCGAGCCCAAGGCCGAGCGGGAGGACGTGCCGCCGCGCCGTGCCGCCCCGCCGGCTGCGGCTCCGGCTGCCCGCGCCGAGGCGCCCGAGCCGCCGCAGACTTCGTTCGACGATGACGACATGCCCGCGCCGGCCTATCAGCCTCGCGAAGCTGCGCCGTCCCGCGCCGCGGCGCCCGCCGACCCGATAGGGGATGATGCCGAGAACTTCGTCGCCCCGCGCAGCGCCGCTCCGCGTGGCACCCCGCCTGCCGATGTGCTGGAACGGATGCGCCGCGCCGCCGCCGCACAGCCCGGTGCGGCCGCCCGCGGCCCGCAGGCTCCGGCGCGCAGCAAGCCTCAGGCCGAGGCGCCGGCGCGCGGGGAAAGCCGCATGGCCGGTCTGGGCCGCATGATCGAGCGCATGGCCGGTCATCACGGCGAGAAACCTTCGGCCGCTTCGATCGCCGATCGGGTGAACGAGCGTCTCTCGACCCGCCGTCAGGGCAGCGCCGAAGCCGATTTCGATGACCTCGCCGACGATTCGCAGGGCGACAACACCGAGATCCCCGCTTTCCTGCGTCGCCAGGCGAACTGATCGCGAAACCGACACGACGCATTCACGGATGCGTCAGACAATGCTCCGCAAAGGGCCTCCAGATGGGGGCCCTTTTGCCGTCCGGCCCGCAATATACGGAAAACCCGCGATTTTCGCCGAGGGCTTTGTTACAGAGAGTCACAAAACGTTAGTTGAGTAGACCTGCTGCCGCACCTAATTCCAGTCTTGCGGGCAAGCGAATGTCCCGCGGCAAAAAGAATACGGGCAGAACCATGCAGGCAACCATTGCGAAAGCGGCAGAGTTTCGGGGCGTCGGGCTTCACTCCGGCGTCAAGGCGCGCATGGGGATCCTGCCTGCGCCGGCCGATCACGGCATCGTCTTCGAGCGCAGCGACCTGCCGATGGGTGAGAACCGGATCCCGGCGCAGTGGGACCGTGTCGTGCCCTCGAAACTCTGCACGCTGATCGAGAATGAGGGCGGGGCGCGGGTCTCGACCATCGAACATATCATGGCGGCGCTTGCCGGCACCGGCATCCAGAACGCGCTGATCCGCATCGACGCGGGCGAAGTTCCGATCCTCGACGGCTCGTCGGCGGAGTTCGTGTCGGGCATCCTTGGCGCCGGCATCCGCACCCAGGATGCGCCGCAGCGCGCGATCCGGCTGAAACGCCCGGTCGAGGTGCGCGAGGGTCTGGCTGTCGCCCGTCTTGAACCGGCCGATCATCTGGAGATCGACTTTCATATCGAATTCGCCGACGCCGCGATCGGTCGCCAGGACAAGGCGCTCGACATGGCCAATGGCGCGTTCGTGCGCGAGTTGATGGACAGCCGCACCTTCTGCCGTCAATCCGATGTCGATGTGATGCGCGAAAACGGGCTGGCGCTTGGCGGCACCTATCTGAACGCGGTCGTGGTCGATGGCGACAAGGTGCTGTCGCCCGGCGGGTTGCGCCATGCCGATGAGGCGGTGCGTCACAAGATGCTCGACGCGATGGGCGATCTGGCCTTGGCCGGTGCGCCGCTTCTGGCCCGTTATTCGGGCAACCGGGCTGGCCACGCGATGACCAACAAGCTGCTTCGCGCGCTGTTTTCGGACCCTGATGCCTGGGAGTGGGTGACCTGCCCGTCGGAGCTTGAATGCCGGCTTCCGGGCGCCGGCGTTGCTGCCTATGGCCCGGTCAACGCACCGGCCCTGATTGCCGTTGCGTGAGCATTTACCACGGCGCGCAAGTGCCGGGAAAATCACTACATTGCCATTTTGCGCCCCCTGATGTTCTGTGCTAGGACGACCGGGCCGCGAAGACGGGCCCGACTCGTCCCCGGCGCGTAAGTTCTGACAGGCAGGTTCCAATGGTCCGCTTCGTTTCGTCCAAAACCCTTTTGGCAATGGCTCTGGCGGGCTCGGTACTGGCAAGCTGCGGTGGAAGCGGCTCAAGCGAGCGTATCCCAGTCGACAGTTTCACCGCCGAAGAAATCTATCGCCGCGGCGAATACGAGCTGGAAAACAATCGCGACCCCGATGCAGCGGTCTATTATTTCTCGGAGATCGAGCGGCTTTACCCCTATTCCCAATGGGCCAAGCGCGCGCTGATCATGCAGGCCTATGGCTATCACCGCGACAAGCAATATGAAGAGGCGCGCGGCGCAGCGCAGCGTTTCATCGACACCTATCCCGGCGACGATGACGCGGCCTACGCGAAATATCTGCTGGCGCTGTCCTATTACGACCAGATCGACGAGATCGGGCGCGACCAGGGCCTGACCTTCCAGGCGCTTCAGGCGTTGCGCGAGGTGATCGAGGAATATCCCGACACCGAATATGCGCGCAGCTCGATCCTGAAATTCGACCTCGCCTTTGACCATCTCGCCGGCAAAGAGATGGAGATCGGGCGATATTACCTCAAGCGCGGCCATTATGCGGCCTCGATCAACCGCTTCCGCGTCGTGGTCGAGGATTTCCAGACCACCACCCACACGCCCGAGGCGCTGATGCGGTTGGTGGAGGCCTATCTGGCGCTTGGCCTCACCGATGAGGCGCAGACGGCGGGCGCGATCCTGGGATATAACTTCCAGTCCTCGCCCTTCTATCAGGATGCCTATGCTCAGCTTCGCGGACGCGGCCTGACCGCGACGGCGCAGGGCAATAGCTGGCTGACCAATGTCTATCGGCAGGTCATCCAGGGCAAATGGCTGTAATGGTGCGCTAAAGCGCACCCTCCGGGGTGGGGCGATGCTGCGCGAACTTCATATCCGCGACATGCTTTTGATCGACCGGCTCGAACTGGATTTCGGGCCGGGTCTGAACGTCCTGACCGGCGAGACCGGTGCAGGCAAGTCGATCCTGCTCGATTGCCTCGGCTTCGTGCTCGGCTGGCGCGGCCGGGCCGAGCTGGTTCGCAGCGGTGCCGAACAGGGCGAGGTGACGGCGGTGTTCGATCTGCCCGAAGGGCATCCGGGCCGCGCCGTGCTGGAAGAGGCCGGGATAGAGGTCGGGGAAGAGCTTATCCTGCGCCGCGTCAACAGCCGCGAAGGCCGCAAGACCGCGTGGATCAACGACCGGCGCGCTTCGGGCGAGGTGCTGCGCGCGCTCTCTGAAACCCTGGTCGAACTGCACGGACAGCATGATGATCGCGGTTTGCTGAACCCGCGCGGGCATCGGCATTTGCTGGACGCCTTCGCCGCGCTTGATCTGTCACCCATTCGCGCCGCATGGGCAGCGCGGCGCGATGCGGCACGCGCGCTTGCGCAAGCCGAGGCGCGGCTGGAAGAGGCGCGCAAGGAGGAGGATTTCCTGCGCCATGCGGTTGCCGAGCTGGATGATTTCGCGCCTGAACCCGGAGAGGATGAGACACTGGATGCCGCCCGCCGCATGATGCAGGGCGCCGAGCGCATTCGCGACGACGTGACCCGCGCGGCGCAGGCGCTCGGGCCGGACGGGGCAGAGGGTGCGATCCTCGACGCCAATCGCTGGCTGGAAGGCGCCGCTGACAAGGCCGGGGGGCGACTGGACGAGGCGATCAACGCGCTGTCCCGCGCCCTGATCGAACTGGGCGAGGCGACCACCGGAGTCGACGATGCGCTGCGCGAAATGCGCTTCGATCCGCATGAGTTGGAAGCGACCGAAGAGCGGCTCTTTGCGCTCCGCGCTCTCGCCCGAAAGCATGACACCGCGCCGGACGATCTGGCAGGGCTGGCCGAGACGCTGCGCAGCCGGCTTGAGGTGCTGGACGCGGGCGAAGAAGATCTGTCCCGGTTGCGCAACGAGCTCAGCGCCGCCGATGCCGGCTATGACAAGGCCGCAGAGGCGCTCCGCGCGGAACGCGCGGCGGCGGCGGGGCGGCTCGACGCCGCCATGACCGCCGAGCTTGCGCCGCTGAAGATGGAACGTGCCGTGTTCGAAACCCGGCTGAGCGAGGCCGAGCCCGGACCGGAGGGCCGCGACGCGGTGGCGTTTACCGTCGCGACCAACCCCGGCGCACCGGCCGGTCCGCTGGACAAGATCGCCTCGGGCGGTGAGTTGTCGCGCTTCCTGTTGGCGCTGAAAGTCAGCCTTGCGCGCGGCAATGACGCGCTGACCCTGATCTTTGACGAGATCGACCGAGGGGTTGGCGGTGCGACGGCGGATGCGGTGGGGCGCAGGCTCGCCCGGCTGTCGGAAACCGCTCAGGTGCTGGTCGTCACCCACTCACCCCAGGTCGCAGCACTTGGCAGCACGCATTTCCGCGTCGCCAAACAGGTCGAGGGCGATATGACCACGAGCAATGTCGTGTCGCTGAGCGCGGATGAACGGGTAGACGAAATTGCCCGGATGCTGTCCGGAGAGCAGGTCACCAAGGCGGCGCGCGATGCGGCGCGGTCGCTGATCGGCTGAGTGCCGATCAGTCGAGAATGCCCCTCACTTCGCGGATGATCGACTGAACCTCGTGGCTGCCGTCATCGATGCGGATCAGGAGATTATCGACCACCGCATAGTCGCTGCCCGGCAACTCGGGTCCGAGACCATAGCGGCCCGGCGACGTCACGATATGCAGCCGATCGCCGCTGATCACATCGCCAACTTCGACGATGTCGCGCGGCTTGCCATCCTCGTTCCGCCCGGCATAGGCGAGCGCTGATGTCATCATCGCCGCGCCTGCGACAAGCACTGAGATCTTTCTTCTGAAGGTCACGATCTGCTCGGATTCTTGGTCTTGATTTTGGGAAACGTCAGATCGTCCGATTAGGTTCCCGCAGAAACCATCGAAACATGTCGCAATTTTGTCAGCCGCCATGACCTCTGGTTTCGAACCGTGGAAGCATTGCCGAGAAATCCTTTCCCGCCCCGTCTTCCTGCGTCACGAAGCGGTCGTAAAGCTGCAAGGCAAGCGCACCAATCGGCGTATCCGCATCGGCGCTCTCTGCGGCCTGTTGCGCGAGGCGCAGATCCTTCAGCATGAGGTCGGCGGCAAAACCGGGCTTGTAGCCGTTATCGGCGGGCGATTGCGGACCGATACCGGGGGCCGGGCAATAGGCGTTCATCGACCAGCTATAGCCCGAGGAGGTCGAGACCACGTCGAACATTTTCTGGCGGTCGAGCCCGAGCTTGTCGGCCAGCGCAAAGGCCTCGCAGGTGACGATCATCGTCGCGCCGAGGATCATGTTGTTGCAGATCTTCGCCGCCTGACCGGCACCGGATTCGCCGCAATGCACGGCCTTCTGTCCCATGATCTCGAAAAGCGGCTCCACGGTCGCGAACGCTTCGGCATCGCCGCCGACCATGAAGGTCAGCGTTCCGCCCGAAGCGCCGGTAATCCCGCCCGAGACCGGCGCGTCAAGCGCGCCAAGCCCGGCCTCTCGGGCCTGTTCGGCGACGGCGCGGGCGCTGTCCACATCCACCGTCGAGCAATCGCAGAACACCGCGCCCTGCCGCATGGCCGGGATGATCTTGCCCGCCACCTCGCGCAGGATCTGACCATTGGGCAGCATGGTGATGACGACATCGGCATCCCGCGCCGCCTCTTCTGCGCTGCCAGCTTGGGTCAACGGTGCCTGCGGTTCGGCCTGCACATCGAAGCCCGTCACCTCGTGCCCGGCCTCGGCCAGGTTGATCGCCATCGGCATCCCCATATTGCCGAGTCCGATAAATCCGATCTTCATCTTCGTCTCCTCCCCTGTCCTGGCGCGCTTTGGCACTCAGTCGAAATGCAGCTCATCCGGTCCGAGCGGGGCCAGCATCCGGTCCACCGCCTGTGGCGAGGCCTCGGCCGTCCAGTTCGGATTGCGGTCCTTGTCGATGATCTGGGCGCGCACACCCTCGATGAAATCGCCATATTCGGTCGCGCGGTGGGTAAAGCGATATTCGCGGGCAAGGCTGTCCTTCACATCACCGTCCTCACGCGCCGCGCGCACCAGCCTGAGCCCGGCTTCCATGGAGAGAGGAGAGTTGCGGCGGATCGGCTTGAGCGCCGCGTCATTGCCCTGCGCCTCAAGAGACGAGATGATCTCGGCCAGGCTATCGCCCTCGAAGGCCGTGAGATCCGCCTCGGCCAGCCGCGATGCGGGCGCGGGCTGGCCTTTCAGCGTCGAGACATCGCCGGTCTCGGCAAGCCGGTCGATCAGGTTCGGCCACTCGGGTTCGGGGATAAAGAAATCCGCGAAACCGGCATGCAGCGCGTCGCCTGCATCCATCCGGTCAGCGGTCATCATCAGATATTCGCCAATCCGTCCCGGCGCGTGACCCAGAAGAAACGAACCGCCCACATCCGGGATCAGCCCGATCCCCGATTCCGGCATGGCGATGCGGGTCGTGTCACCGACGACGCGGTGGCTGGCATGGCCGCCAACCCCGACGCCCCCGCCCATTACGAAGCCTTGCATAAAGGCGACGATGGGTTTCGGGTAGGCGTCTATCGCCGCATTCATCCGATACTCGTCGAAGAAGAACTGCTGTCCCTCGGCATGATCGCCCGCCAGCCCGGCGCGATAGACCGCGCCGATATCGCCGCCCGCGCAGAATGCCTTACCACCCTCGGCGTCGATGATGACCAGCGCTACCTCGGGGTCGTCGCGCCACTCGTCCAGCGCGGCATGAATCTCTTTCACCATCTCGTGGCTCAGAGCGTTCAGCGCCTTTGGCCGGTTAAAGGTCATCCGTCCCGCACGGCGGTCCCTGCGGATCTCCATCTCTGCCATCAGCGTGCCTCTGCCAGCAATGCGCGGCTGACGATCAGCCGCATGATTTCGTTGGTGCCTTCAAGGATCTGATGCACGCGCAGGTCGCGCACGATCTTTTCGATCCCGTAATCGGCAAGATAGCCATAGCCACCATGCAGTTGCAGGCACTGATTGGCCACCTCAAAGGCGCGGTCGGTGACATGCAGCTTGGCCATGGCGCAGAATTTCGTCGCATCGGACGCGCCCTGATCCAGTTTCCACGCAGCCTGGCGCAGGAAGATGCGCGACGATTGCAGCGCGGTTTCCATCTCGGCCAGCCGAAATTGCAGCGCCTGGAACTGATCGAGCGTTTTGCCGAAAGCCTTGCGTTCGGCCATATAGGCCACCGTCCGGTCGAGCGCCGCCTGCGCGCCACCAAGCGCCGCCGCCGAGATGTTCAGCCGCCCGCCATCAAGCCCTGCCATCGCATAGGAAAAGCCGCGCCCATCCTCGCCGATCTGGTTATCGAGCGGCACCAGACAATCATCGAACTGCACCACTGCGGTCGGCTGCGCCTTCCAGCCCATCTTGCGTTCGGGCGCGCCGAAGCTGAGCCCGTCGCTGCCATCTTCGACCACCACGGTCGAGATGCCCTTCGGCCCATCTTCCCCGGTGCGGATCATGGTCAGATAGCAATCCGAATAGCCGCCGCCCGAGATGAACGCCTTGGCCCCGTTCAGGCGGAAACCTTCATTCGTCCGCTCGGCCCGGCTACGCAACGCGGCGGCGTCCGAGCCGGAGCCGGGCTCGGTCAGGCAATAAGACCAGATCTTGTTCATGGCGCAGAGATCGGGCAGGAACCGCGCCTTCACTTCGTCAGAGCCGAATTTGTCGATCATCCCGCCGCACATGTTGTGGATCGACAGGAAGCTGGCGACCGAGGGGCAGGCCATGGACAGCGCCTCGAAGATCAGCGTTCCGTCAAGCCGCGACAGGGCCGAGCCGCCATGTTCCTCGGAAACAAAGATCCCGCCAAGCCCGAGTTCGGCCAGCTTGGGCCAGAGATCGCGCGGGATGGTTCCCTCTTCTTCCCAGGCTTCTACGTAGGGGGCGATATGCTCGGCGCCGAATTCGCGCGCCATGTCGAAAATCGCCTGCTGCTCCTCGCTTGGCGCGAAATCCATGTCCGGTCCTCCCTCCGCGGAAATGAACAGTCGTTTATTTGGAGAATCTTACGACAGTATTGCAAGCCCGCCCGGCTACAGCCCTTCGCGGAATTCCTCGATCAGTGAGCTGACAACCGCGCGCAGCGCCTCGTCATCGCTGGCACCTTCCGCCTTGCGGTCCTGAAAACAACGCCGCTGCCGCTCGGCCGAGGTGCCGCCGCTGACGATCCTGTTCAGCGATTGCAGTGCCGCGCCGCTGCCAAGCGCTTCGACATCCGGGGCGATCAGGCCCTGCCACTCCTCGGCCAGCTTTTCGAATGGAACGATTTCATGCGCGCCGAAATCGATCATCCCCTCAGTGATGCCATAGCGGATGGCGCGCCAGCGATTCTCGCCCAGCAGAAAATTGTCATATTGCCGCCAGCGGGCATTGCTGCGCGACAATCTCCACAGCATCCGCATCGTCGCCTGGATCAGCGCGGCGACGGCGATCGTGTCGTCGAGCCTTGGGCAGGCGTCGCAGATCCGGGTTTCCAGCGTCGGGAATTTCGACGAAGGGCGCAGATCCCACCAGACCTTGCTGGCATCCTCGATGATGCCGAGCTCGGTCAGCACCGCGACCGAGCGTTCATATTCGTCCCAGCTGGTGATCTTGGAGGGCAGCCCGGTGCGCGGCATCCCGTCGAACACCGTCATCCGGTACGAGGCCAGCCCGCTATCCTGACCTTGCCAGAACGGGCTGGATGTCGAAAGCGCCAGCAGATGCGGCAGGAAATAGCTGAGCTGGTTCATCAGGTCGATGCGCATGGACCGGCTTTCCAGCCCGACATGGACATGCATCCCGCAGATCAGCATCCGCTGCGCCGTGGCGGCCAGATCGCGGGCGAGTTCGTTATAGCGCGCCTTGTCGGTCTGTTCCTGATCGCGCCAGTCGGCATAGGGATGGCACGAGGCCGAGATCGGGGCCAGCCCATATTCCCCGGCGATGCGGGAAATGGTGCGGCGCAGATGGGCAAGCTGGTTTCGTGCCTCGGTGATGTCGGCGGCGACGGGCGTGCCGACCTCGATCTGGCAACGCAGGAATTCAGGGCTGACCTGATCGGCCAGCTCGGCCTTGCAGGCATCCATCAGCGCGTCGGGCGCCTCGGCCAGATCGCCGGTCTCGGCATTGACCAGCAGATATTCCTCTTCGATGCCCAGCGTGAAATCCGGTGCTGCGGTCATGGCGGTCCCCTCCCTCGTTAATCAGCGTCACAAGTCACTCAGCGTCACAATAGGCCGATCAAGACGCATCGGGCGGGGCGGCGCAAGCAAAAGGGGCCCGCTCGGGGCCCCTTGCCGGATCGCAATGGCGTCCGGGATCAGTCCATCGCCTTGAAGTTGAACTCGCCGCCTTCCTTGATGCCCGAAGGCCAGCGGGCGGTGACGGTCTTGGTGCGGGTATAGAAGCGGAAGGCGTCCGGGCCATGCTGGTTCAGATCGCCGAAACCGGATTTCTTCCAGCCACCGAAAGTGTGATAGGCCAGCGGCACCGGGATCGGGACATTGATGCCGACCATGCCGATATTGATCCGGTTGGCGAAGTCGCGCGCGGTGTCGCCGTCGCGGGTATAGATCGCCGTGCCGTTGCCATATTCATGGTCGAGCGCGAGCTGGATCGCTTCCTCATACGAACCGGCGCGGACCGTGGACAGCACCGGGCCGAAGATCTCGGTCTTGTAGATGTCCATGTCCGGCGTCACGCGGTCGAAGAGATGAGGGCCGACAAAGAACCCGTCCTCGTAGCCTTGCAAGCTGAAATCCCGGCCATCGACGACCAGTTCCGCGCCCTGATCGATGCCTGTCTGCACGAGGCGGTGGATATTCTCCTTCGCGGCCTTGGTCACGACCGGCCCGAAATCCACGTCGTCGCCCGCGGTGTAGGGGCCGACCTTGAGCTTTTCAATCCGCGGCACCAGCTTTTCGACAAGCGCGTCGGCGGTCTTTTCGCCCACCGGCACCGCGACCGAGATCGCCATGCAGCGTTCGCCCGCGGCCCCGTATCCGGCACCCACAAGCGCATCCGCAGCCTGATCCAGATCGGCATCGGGCATGATGATCATGTGGTTCTTCGCGCCGCCGAAACACTGGGCGCGCTTGCCGGTCCGGGCGGCCTCTTCATAGATATACTGCGCAATAGGGGTCGAGCCGACAAAGCCGATGGCCTGAATCGTCTCGCTTTGCAGCAGCGCATCCACGGCGCCCTTGTCGCCATTGATGACCTGCAACACCCCGTCGGGCAGCCCGGCTTCCTTGAACAACGCGGCCAGCATCAGCGGAACCGAGGGGTCCCGCTCGGACGGCTTCAGGATCATCGCATTGCCTGAGGCAAGAGCCGGCCCCATTTTCCACAGCGGGATCATCGCGGGGAAGTTGAACGGCGTGATGCCCGCCACGACGCCCAGAGGCTGACGCATGGAATACATGTCGATGCCCGGCCCGGCGCCATCGGTGAATTCGCCTTTCAGCAGATGCGGCGCGCCGATGGCGAATTCGATCACCTCCAGCCCACGCTGCACATCGCCCTTGGCGTCGGGGAAGGTCTTGCCATGCTCGCTCGACAGAACCTCGGCCAGCTTATCCATGTCGCGGTTCAGCAGGCGCACCATTTCCATCATCACCCGAGCGCGTCGCTGCGGATTGGTCGCGCCCCACGCGATCTGGGCCTCGGCGGCGCTGTCGATGGCGGCCTTCATTTCGGCGTCGGACGCAAGCGCGACCTTGGCCTGAACCTCGCCGGTGGCGGGATTGAACACATCTGCAAAACGCCCGGAGCCGCCCGCGACTTCACTGCCGTCGATCCAGTGACCAATCTCTTTCATGATGTCCTCCTGTCCAAGTTGCAGCTAAGGTAACTTGCAAAAATGCAGCGAGAAAGCGCAAATCAGGCAAAAGGGTTTTGCGAAAATGCAGGTGTAGCTTGGACTGGGACGATCTGCGCGTGTTTCTCGCCGTCGCGCGGGATGAGGGCCTGTCGCGGGCGGGCAAACGTCTCGGGATGGACCCGTCGACCGTCAGCCGCCGCGTCGCGCGGCTCGAAGCGGCACTTGGCCACCCGCTCTTTCTGAAGTCGCCGCAGGGCTATGCCGTGACCGCGGAAGGTGCGCGGCTGATCCCCCATGCCGAAGCGGCTGAGCGGGCGCTTGGCGGAGCCGCGGAGTCGCTCGGCCAGCAAGGGGAGCTGACCGGGCAATTGCGGATCGGCGCGCCGGATGGCTGCGCGAATTATTTGCTGCCCCAAGTCGCCGCGGAAATCTGCGACGCCCATCCCGGGCTCGAGATCCAGATCGTCGCGCTGCCCCGCGTTTTCAACCTGACCAAGCGCGAGGCCGATTTCGCGATCTCGGTAAGCCGGCCCGAAACCGGGCGACTGGTGGTGCAGCGGCTCTGCGATTATCACCTGCACCTGGCGGCGCATTGCGACTATCTGGCGGCCAGCACAGCGATCGATTCGCTGGCCGATCTGCGCGATCACAGGCTGATCGGCTATATTCCCGATATGATCTTCGACCGCGAGCTGGATTATCTCGGCCCGCTTCTCGAGCGGGCCGGGGCCGAGCCCGCACGGCTGACATCGAATTCGGTCTCGGTGCAGATGCAGGCGATCCGGGGCGGGGCAGGGGTGGGGATCGTGCATGATTTCGCCATTCCCTTCACCCCGGGCGTCACGCGGGTCCTGCCCGACAGCTTTGCGCTGACCCGCAGTTTCTGGATGATCCGCCATGCCGATGACCGCCGTTCCGAACGGCTGAACCGGCTGGCGAACGAGTTGGCACAGGGATTGCGGCGCGAGGTGGCGCGGCTGGAATCTGCCGTCGAAACAGCGGGTAGGGCTTGACCTCTCCGCCGGTTGCGACAGACTGAACAAAGACAACCATCGGAGGGCAACATGCTGGTCAGGCAAATACTTTCACTGAAAGCCGCGAATGTCTCGGAGATCGTGACCATTGCCCCGACCGCCAGCATCGCCGAGGCCGCGAAGCTTCTGGCCGAGAAGCGCATCGGCGCGGTCGTTGTCAGCGAGGACGGCAAGAAACCCGACGGCATCCTGTCCGAGCGCGACATCGTGCGCGGATTGGGCAAGCAGGGCGACGAGGTGCTGAGCGGCCCGGTCAGCGGCATGATGACGCGCAAGGTCTCGACCTGCACCACAGGCGAAGACGCCATGGCGGTGCTGGAACGCATGACCGAAGGACGTTTTCGCCATCTCCCCGTGATCGACGATGACGGCAACATGCTCGGCATCGTCTCAATCGGCGACGCCGTATCGGCCCGGCTCAAGGAACTCAGCGACGAGAAAGACGCGCTCACCGGAATGATCATGGGCTCCTGAAAACGGCCTCTGGCAGTTCACTCAGGCGTTGCGAAAGGACAGGCCATGCGGACAGGGCTTTACCCGGGGACGTTCGATCCGATCACCCTGGGCCATATCGACATCATCGAGCGGGCCATGGCGCTTGTCGACCGGCTGGTGATCGGCGTGGCCATCAATCGCGACAAAGGACCGCTTTTCGATCTCGAAGACCGCGTCGCCATGGTGGAACGCGAATGCGCCGCGATCACCCGCGTCACCGGCGGTGAGATTACCGTGCATCCGTTCGAGAACCTGCTGATCGACTGCGCGCGCGACGTCGGCGCGTCGGTGATCGTGCGCGGGCTGCGCGCCGTGGCGGATTTCGAGTATGAATTCCAGATGGTCGGCATGAACCGGGTGCTGGATGACGAGATCGAGACGGTGTTTCTCATGGCCGATGCACAGCGGCAGTCCATCGCCTCGAAGCTGGTCAAGGAAATTGCCCGGCTTGGCGGCGATGTGTCGAATTTCGTCACCCCGTCCGTGAACGCGGCACTTCAGGAAAAATTCGGCGCGCCGAACTGAGCCGCTGCTGCGGCGACCTTGGAACCGAATGAAAAAAGGGGCCTCCGCGGCCCCTTTTCGATTTCTGCTTTTGCAGACGTGCTCAGGCGCCGGTTTTGGCGAAATCCGTCGACGGCGCGGCAAGTTTCTTGGTGCCGCCCTGCGCCAACGGATCGTCCTGACGCTGCACCGAGCCTTCGAAATGCGCGCCCGATTCGATGGCGATGGTCTTGTGGATGATGTCGCCTTCGACGCGCGCGGTCGAAGACAGCCGCACCTTCACACCGCGCAGGCGGCCGATGACGCGGCCGTTCACGATGACCTCGTCGGCCAAGACCTCGCCGCGCACCGTTGCGCTGTCGCCGATGGTCAGCTGGCGGGCGCGGATGTCGCCCTCGATCGTGCCCTCGATCTGGACATCTCCGTCGGTCTGGAGATCGCCCTTGATGGTGAGGTCCGAAGACAGCACCGACGGCGCCGAGCGGCGCTGTTGAGGCTGCTGCTGCGGGGCCGCGCTTTGCGGCTGCCGGGCTTTGTCCTTCGGGGTCTCGGGCACGGCGACGGTTTCCGATTCGGCCGCCGGCGCGGGATTGCGATTCTGCGTTTCGGTCACGCGAGACTTAGAAAACATTCTGTGCCGCCTTGATGAAGCTCATGGGATCGACAGCCGATCCGTTCACCCGGACTTCATAGTGAAGATGCGGGCCGGTCGACCGTCCGGTATTGCCCATATCACCGATCTGCGCGCCGCGCGACACTTTCTGACCGACCTTCACGCGGATCTTAGAAAGATGCGCATAGCGGGTCTCGGTGCCGAGCGCGTGCTCGATCTTGATGAGGTTGCCATAGCCGCCGGCGCGGCCGGCAAAGGTCACGACGCCATCGCCGGGCGCCAGCACCGGCGTGCCGGGCGGGCCGGCAAGGTCAATGCCCTTATGGGCGCGGCCCCACCGCGCGCCGAAGCCCGAGGTGAAGCGGAATGCGGATTTCACCGGCATGTCGAGCGGCAGCTTGGCGCTTGCGATACGATAGCGGTTCACCTGATCCAGGCTGACGATGATCTCGCCAGCGCGGGCCTCGGTCTCGCTGATCGCGGCGTTGCCACTGGTCGAGACGGTCGCCTGGGTCAGCGGACCGCCCTGGCCGGAATAGCCCTGGTCGATATCGGCCAGCAGTTTTTCCGTGTCGAGACCGATATTCGCGAACATCTCCTGAAACGGCACGACCGAGGCCGATACGGCATCTTCGATCTGATCGAAGATCTCGTTGTTGCGGGCGACAAGCTGTTCCTGCTCGGCCTTGGCGGCGGCGGCTTCTGCCTTGGCGAGGCGTGCGGCCTCTGCGGCTTCATCACGGGCCTCGGCGGTGCTGCGCAGCTTGTCGTTCAGCGCATTCAGCGCCAGATCCAGCTCTTCGCCGTCGGGGCCGTCGAGGGCGGGCATCGACGCCATCGCGGTCCCCAGCTTTTGCTGCACCGCGTCAAGACCGGCCTCAAGTTCGCGCTTCTGCTGCTGCGAGCTGAGCAATTCCGACTGGTATTTCTGCACCTGGTCCAGTGCGACCGCAAAGCGAAGCTGGGCATCGCGCGCCTCTGCCGCGCGAGCATCGCGTTCTTCGGCCAGCGCTGCCAGACGAGTCTCATAGGCCGATTGCGCGCCCGCCGCCTGGCTGTCGGAACCGCCGCCGATCCGGTCATAGGCCAGAAGAGCACCCGAAATGATCGCCCATCCCACGAGCAGCGCGCTTCCCCCCAGAAGCGCAAGCTGCGCGGAGGGCCGCAGATGGATGACTCGGGTCGATTTTTCGGTCTTCAGGAAAAGGCGCTTCTCTGGCAGGACGCGCTCGAGCGCTGAATTCGGGCGGTTGGACAAGGCAGCTATCCCCGGGTATCTTGTTGATTTTGCACCCTGAAGGGATGCGTCGTTCGGGTTCCGGCCAAACGGACGGAACATGCTTAGTGTCGTAAACAGGACACAGCATGAAGTTTCAACTGGGTTGGGGTGTGACTTCACGGAACTGGCAAGAAACTGCCTCAAATGGCGAAAAACCGCCGATTCCAGGACTGTCCCGGCATTAACCGCAGCGCGTTCCGTCTCTTGCCCGTGCGGGTCGCGGGAACTAATCACGACAGCAGGGCGACGGAAAGGGTCGGCGTGACGACGCGCATCGCAGTCATCATCTTTGTTCTCATCCTCGCGCTTTTCGCGGCGGATGCGCTGTGGCTGCACTGGAACCTGCCGGTGTTCCTGGGCAAGCGCTTCCTGGCGCTTGTGGAATATCTCAGCTTCTGGCGCTAAACCGCGCCGCAGGGTTTGCAACGGCAGAAAAAACCAGCATAAGCATTTGCGAAATCAGTCTTCGGAGGTTCATCATGGCTGTGAAAGTGGCAATCAACGGTTTCGGTCGGATCGGGCGCAACGTCCTGCGCGCCATCGTCGAATCCGGGCGTGACGATATCGAGGTTGTCGCGATCAACGATCTGGGGCCGGTTGAAACCAATGCCCATCTGATCCGCTTCGACAGCGTTCACGGCAAGTTCCCCGGCGAGGTGAAGGTCGACGGCGACACGATCGATGTGGGCCGCGGTCCGATCCGCGTCACCGCGATCCGCAACCCGGCCGATCTGCCGTGGAGCGATGTTGACGTGGTGATGGAATGCACCGGCATCTTCGCCGACAAGGAAAAGGCCAAGGTCCACCTCGAAAACGGCTCGAGCCGGGTCCTCGTTTCGGCCCCCGCCAAGGGCGCTGACGCGACCATCGTCTATGGCGTCAACCAGGATGTGCTGACCAAGGACGACCTGATCGTCTCGAATGCCAGCTGCACCACCAACTGCCTGTCGCCTGTGGCCAAGGTGCTGAACGATGCCATCGGGATCGAGCGTGGCTTCATGACCACCATCCACAGCTACACCGGCGACCAGCCGACGCTGGACACGATGCACAAGGATCTCTACCGCGCCCGCGCGGCGGCGATGTCGATGATCCCGACCTCCACCGGCGCCGCGAAAGCGGTTGGGCTGGTTCTGCCCGAGCTGAACGGCAAGCTGGACGGTGTTGCGATCCGCGTGCCGACCCCGAATGTCTCGGTCGTCGACCTGACCTTCGAATCGAGCAGCGACACCACGGTCGAGGAAATCAACGAGGCGATCCGCAAGGCCGCTGATGGCGAGCTGAAAGGTATTCTCGGCTATACCGACCAGCCGAATGTCTCGATCGACTTCAACCACGACCCGCGCTCGTCGATCTTCGCGCTTGACCAGACCAAGGTCATGGATGGCCGGATGTGCCGGATCCTGACCTGGTACGACAATGAATGGGGTTTCTCGAACCGGATGAGCGACACCGCCGTTGCGATGGGCAAGCTGATCTGAACCCGCGGCGCTTCGGCGCCAGCAGCTCCGGCGAAACGAAAACGGCCCCTCGCGGGGCCGTTTTTCGCTCTGCCGTTCACCGTTCCGATCTGCCGCCCTGCGGCGCTCGGCCGCTGCTAGAAGGGGCGTGGATCAACGGGAGCGGGTCGCCGCCTTGGTAAGACGTTTAGCATTGGCCTTTGTGCGCCGGCTATAGGGCCGAAGCCCCGCAGCCACCACCTTGTCGGCGGTCGCACCACGTGTCGCCGCCTTGAACATTGCCGTGCCCGATTCCTGCGCGGCTTCGAGCTTTTCCTGGATCATCCGATGCGGCTCGTTTCGCTGCTGCGGCATGAAGCCCATCAGCCCGGCCATGCGCATCCCGATCACCATCTGCGATTCGAAGGCAATCTGCGCCACCTGCGTCCAGAGCCGGGTTGCCTCGGCCATTCCCTGGGGAAGAAATCCCATCAAAATCCACCTTTCATGTGTTCACCAATGCTGCACCTGCGAAAAGAAAAGTGCAACCCACCGCGCTTGCAACCCTGCATCCCGGCTTTTCTCGGGTCGCGCGTCAGTATAATTGGAAGAACATGAACAAATTTTTGACGATCCGCCGCCCCGATGACTGGCATCTGCATCTTCGCGACGATGAGATGCTGAACGCCGTCACGCCGCATTCCGCCGATTTCGGCCGTGCCATCATCATGCCCAACCTCGTGCCGCCGGTGGTGACCGGCGGGCAGGCGCGGGACTATCGCGCCCGCATCCGCGCTGCATTGCCCGAAGGCGCCGCGCTGAAGCCTTTGATGACGCTGTATCTGACCGAGACCACGGACCCCGCCGATGTGGTCGCCGCCCATGCGGAAGGGCTGATCGCGGCGGTGAAGCTCTACCCGGCAGGAGCGACGACGAATTCCGCCAGCGGCGTCACCGATTTCGACAAGGTCCGCCCGGTGCTCGAAGCGATGGCCGAGGCGGGCGTGCCGCTCTGCGTGCATGGCGAGGTCACCGATCCGGCGGTGGATATTTTCGACCGTGAAGCGGTGTTCATCGAGCGGGTGCTGGATCCGGTGCGCCGCGCCACGCCGGGGCTGCGGGTGGTGATGGAGCATATCACCACCGCGGACGGCATCGCCTATGTCCGCGAGAACGCCGCGGATGCTGCGATGGGCGGAACGATCACCACGCATCATCTGGTCATCAACCGCAACGCGATCCTCGCCGGTGGAATCCGGCCGCATTACTATTGCCTGCCCGTCGCCAAGCGCGAAACCCATCGCCTCGCTTTGCGCGAAGCGGCGATGTCGGGGCAGGGGCCCTTTTTCCTCGGCACCGATTCCGCGCCGCATCCTGACCGGGCCAAGCTGCAGCCATGCGGCTGCGCAGGCTGTTTCACGGCGCCGAACACCATGTCGATCCTGGCGCAGGTCTTCGAAGAGGACGGCAAGCTCGAAACGCTCGAGGCCTTCGCTTCGCTGAACGGCCCTGCCTTCTATCGACTGCCCCCGAACGAGGATCGCGTGACGCTGCGCCGACAGGACGAGCCGATCCGCTATCCCGAAACCATCACCGCGGGCGAGGAAACCGTCACCGTCTTCGACCCCGGTTTCGACCTTCACTGGCAGATGGAGCCTGCATGACACTCTCTTTCCCGACGCCCGAAGAGATCGCCCGGCTATCTGCCCGCGCCCTGCTGGAAATCAAGGCGGTGGATTTCAACGCCGCAGAGCCCTTCACCTATGCTTCGGGGCTGAAAGGGCCGACCTATGTGGATTGCCGGCGGATCATCTCCTATCCCCGCGTGCGTCAGGTGCTGATGGATTTTCTTGGCGCGACGGTGATGCGTGATGCGGGTTTCGAGGAATTCACCAATGTCGCGGGCGGCGAGACGGCGGGGATTCCCTTCGCGGCGATGGTGGCCGAACGGCTCGGCCTGCCGATGAGCTATGTGCGCAAGAAGCCCAAGGGCTACGGTCGCAACGCCCGCATCGAGGGCCGCATGGATGAGCGGGACAAGGTGTTGCTCGTGGAGGATCTGACCACCGATGGCGGGTCGAAGCTGAGCTTCGTCGACGCCATCCGCGACACCGGCGCGAGCTGTGCGCATACGGCGGTGATCTTCTATTACGGGATTTTCCCCGACACGACGCAGCGCCTGGCCGATCACGGGGTGAGGCTGCATCATCTCTGCACCTGGTGGGATGTGCTGGCCGAGGCTAAGGCACAGAGCGCTTTCGACGCGGCGACGCTGACTGAGGTCGAAAGCTTCCTTACCGATCCGCGCGACTGGCAGGAGCGGAACAGCTAAGGAACTGAACACCGTTCCCGGATCGCCCTGCAATCGGCCCCTGGATGAAGGGCGGCGGATTGTATTGGCTTATCCACAACCCGTCCCCAGAGTTGCCCACCAGATTTTCATGTCTGCCCGTTCAGATTTGGCATATATTGTGGCATAGAGGCAGCTTCACAAATCATACAAGAATCGAGACGGACAGGGCATGAACGAGATCAGGGCGTTGCAGCAGGTCGCTCCCGCAGGCGAATCGGAAGAGCAGTCCGTCCCGTTCTCGATTGAGGCTGAACAGCAGCTTCTCGGTGCGCTTCTGACCAATAACGACGTGTTCGACCGGATCAGCCAGTTGCTGAAGCCCGAACATTTCTATGAGCCCGTCCATAGCCGCATCTATGAAATCGCTTCGGAGCGGATCCGCAAGAACGCGCTTGCCAGCCCGGTCACGCTGAAAGCCTTTCTGGAAGGCGATGCGGGGCTGAAGGATCTCGGCGGGCCGGCCTATCTGGCACGGCTCGCAGCGGCGGCGATCTCGGCTTATGCGGCGCGGGATTACGCGCAGATGATCCGCGAATTCGCGCTGCGCCGCGACCTGATCAATCTGGGGCAGGATATTTCCGCGCGCGCCGCCTCGGTCCGGGTCGAGGACGATGCCGAGGAACAGATCAAGGCGGCGGAGCAGACGCTTTATAAGCTCGGCGAGCAGGGCGTGGCCGAGCGCGGATTTCAGTCCTTCCTCAAGGCGGTGACCGGCGCGGTCGATGCGGCGGCGGCGGCCTATCAGCGCGACGGGCAGCTTTCCGGCATTCCGACCGGTCTGATCGATCTCGACCGCAAGATGGGCGGGCTGAACAAATCCGACCTGATCATCTTGGCCGGGCGGCCCTCGATGGGGAAAACGTCGCTGGCGACGAATGTCGCCTTCAATGTTGCCAAAGCCTATAGCTCTGGCGAGCTGGCCGACGGCACGAAAGGCGCGCTCGAAGGTGGTGTGGTCGGGTTCTTTTCGCTTGAGATGTCGGCCGAGCAGCTCGCCGCCCGGATCCTGTCCGAAGCCTCGGAGGTGCCGAGCCATCAGATCCGCTCTGGCGATATGACGGAAGAGGAATTCCGCCGCTTTGTGCAGGCGGCGAATGATCTTCAGGCTTGCCCGCTTTATATCGACGACACCCCGGCCCTGCCGATCAACCAGCTCGCCGCGCGGGCGCGCAAGCTCAAGCGGACGCAGGGGCTGGATCTGCTGATCGTCGACTATCTTCAGCTGTTGAAACCGGCGAGTGCCAAGGACAGCCGCGTCAACGAGGTCTCGGAGATTACCCAGGGGCTGAAGGCGATCGCCAAGGAGCTGAACATTCCCGTCATCGCGCTGTCGCAGCTGTCGCGTCAGGTCGAGAGCCGCGAGGACAAGCGCCCCCAACTGTCCGATCTGCGCGAGTCCGGCTCGATCGAGCAGGATGCGGATATCGTGATGTTCGTGTTCCGCGAGGAATATTACAAGGAGCGTGAAAAACCCGCCGATCACGAGCTGGAAAAGCTTGCGAAATGGCAGGAGGTGATGAACGCGGTGCATGGAAAAGCCGAGGTTATCATCGGCAAGCAGCGTCACGGCCCGATTGGCACGGTCGAGCTGGCCTTCGAGGGCCGCTTTACCCGCTTCGGCAATCTGGAAAAATCCCGCCAGTCCGAATGGGACTGAATCACGACTGACATCAAGCGAGCCCGTATTGGATCGAGCCAACCCGGAGACCGCGTATTGATGGCGTGGCCCTCGTCCCCTTGCACCAGCCTGCTTAGGAAGCTGCGGTATTCATCGACACCGCGCCGTCATGCTCCTCCGCCTCTCCGGCGATGAGGAACAGGTCGCCTGCCTCCTCCATCCTGCGGATCGAGGCCACCACATCGGCCCGCGCCGCCTCGGAATCATCCTCGGTCAGCCGGCCCAGATTCTCGATCTCGTCACGCAGCGATTCGGCCATCCGGGCAGAGATATTCGCAAGAAGGAACTCGGCCGCGGGCAGGTTGGCATCCTTGGCGCCGGCAATCGCACGCTGAAGCGAAAGCGGTTCGACCTCGCGCAGGATCCGGGTGACGTCGCGCGGGTCGATACGCTCGGGGATATTGGCCCAGGTGAAGATGGATTTGCGGACCTCCCGGGCAAAGTCGGCGTCTTCCTCATCCAGCCCTGTCAGCACCTCGTCCCGGGTGCCCGCCGGGACGAAATTCAGGATCGCCCCGACCTTCTCAACCGGCCCGCCGTCGAGGGCAGGTCGCGCAAGTGCTTCGGCCGCCTGAAGCAGCGCCACGCCGATCCGGCGCAGCGCAGGGGCCTCGATCCCGCCCGTCATCGACATGGCATAGGCGATCTGGCGCGCGCGCTCTGCTGGCATCAGCGCAAAACCCTCCGCCGCTTTTGACACGGGCAGCTTGGAGAACAGTACCGCCGCAATCTCGACCGCCTCGCCAAGCGCCAGCTCGGCCAGCTGCGCGGTGGGCATCGCCGCGATCCGGTCCCAGGGGTCGGCATGGCCCGCCATCGCCGCCCGCCGCCGCAGCCTGTCGGTGATGTCCTGCGACAGCGTCCCGTGCAGCATGTCGAGCGTCCCGTCGAGCCCATCCGGAAAGGTCAGCCCGACCGATTCCAGCGAGTCGCAGAATTCCTGCACCACCTGATCGCGGGTCTGGCGATCAACCATGCCCATCAGCGCCATTTCCTGGGCAAGCGCGGCCTGCGCCTCGGGTGAGAGCCTTTCAAGCGAGAGTTGTTCGCCATCGCCCACGATCAGCCGCACGATCACCGCGGCTTTCTGCCTTGGGGTGAGCCCGGTCTGCAAATTCATTCATGTTCCCCGCCTGATTCGCAGGGCTCAATCTGGCAGAGAAAGCTTAAGTCCCGGTTATGCCGCCTTACCGAAGACGCGCCCGAAGATCGTGTCGACATGTTTGGTGTGATAGCCGAGGTCGAATTTTTCTTCGATCTCGGCCGCCGACAGCGCCGCCGTGACCTCGGGATCGGCAAGCAGTTCTTCCTTGAAATCCTTGCCGTCTTCCCAGACCTTCATGGCGTTGCGCTGCACCAGCCGATAGGCATCCTCGCGCGAGACACCGGCCTGGGTCAGTGCCAGCAACACACGCTGCGACATGACCAGACCCTTAAACTTGTTCATATTGCGCAGCATGTTTTCGGGATAGATCACCAGCTTGTCGATCACGCCCGCCAGTCTGTTCAGCGCGAAATCCAGCGTGATCGTCGCATCCGGCGCGATGCCGCGTTCGACAGACGAATGGCTGATATCGCGTTCGTGCCACAGGGCCACATTCTCCATCGCCGGGATGACCGCCATGCGCACCAGCCGCGCGAGGCCTGTCAGGTTTTCGGTCAGCACCGGGTTGCGCTTATGCGGCATCGCGCTTGATCCCTTCTGGCCGGGAGAGAAGAACTCCTCGGCCTCCAGCACTTCGGTGCGCTGCATGTGGCGGATCTCGATGGCGATGTTCTCGATGCTGGAGGCGATGACGCCCAGTGTCGCGAAGAACATGGCGTGACGGTCGCGGGGGATGACCTGGGTGCTGATCGGCTCGGGGCGGAGGCCCATTTTCGCGCAGACATGTTCCTCAACCGCCGGGTCGATATTGGCGAAGGTGCCGACAGCGCCGGAAATCGCCCCGGTCGCCACCTCTTCTCGTGCCGTCTCAAGCCGGCGCCTGTTGCGGTCCATCTCGGCATAGAAGCGGGCGAAGGTCAGGCCCATGGTCGTCGGTTCGGCATGGATGCCGTGGCTGCGACCGATGCGCACCGTGTCCTTATGTTCCATCGCGCGGCGTTTCAGCGCATCCAGCAGCTTGTCCATATCGGCGAGCAGAATATCGGCGGCGCGGACAAGCTGGACGTTCAGCGTGGTGTCCAGCACATCGGAGGATGTCATGCCCTGATGCACGAACCGCGCCTGTTCCGATCCGATATGCTCGGCCAGGTGGGTCAGGAAGGCGATCACGTCATGCTTGGTGACGGACTCGATCTCGTCGATGCGGGCGACGTCGAATTCGACATCCTTGGCCTTCCAGACCGCTTCGGCGTTTTCGCGCGGGATCACGCCCAGTTCGGCCTGCGCGTCGCAGGCATGCGCCTCGATCTCGTACCAGATGCGGAACTTGGTTTCCGGCGACCAGATGGCGGTCATTTCGGGGCGGGCGTAACGCGGGATCATCGGGGTCTCCTGTCTTTGGCCCGTGCTTTACCCCTTGCGCATCAATTCTGCCAGTACGAACAAGCGGCAGGCCGTGGCGAGACCGATTTCCGGCGGTCTTTCATGGTCGATCTCCGCGATGAGCGCGGCCCGCGTGGTGCCCGCCGCTTTCGCTATCCGGTCGAGCCCGCGCCAGAACGCATCCTCCAGACTGACCGAGGTGCGATGCCCGTCGATGGTCAACGACCGCTTCGCCGGGGCGTCCATCGGCGGCAGTTCAATCGTCACGCTTGGCCCCGTCGAGATGCTTTGCAGCGCGATCCCTGTCAGCCTTCTCCGCCGCTTTCTGCGCCTTGGTGCGGCCATGCTTGGCCGCGTTGGCGTCGGCCTGTTTGCGGGCGTCCTCGCGGGATTTCTGTTTGCGGAAGCGGTTGAGGTTGGTGATCTGGGTCATTGATACGATTGCCAAGGCGTCGCGGGATTATTCCTATGCTGATAGCCGGTTTATACCTCTGACGCGATCCGTGATGGAACTTTCGAACACAGAATTTCTAAGGGATGCCGAAGGTCATTCGCTGTCGGGTTAACTAATTCTAAAAGCTTCTCGTTCAGATTGCGGCCACGACCGAGCCTCGCATCCCTGAAAATGCGACACAGGCTTGGTCGTCCGGACCCGACTTCGGCAAACCAGATATCAGATCCCGAGAGGAATTTATACATGATCAAATTCACTGGCTTGTTGCTGGCCGCTTTCGCATCAATGCAGGCGTCTGTCGCAACTGCGCAGGATATGGCCGCACCCCAGCTTGATCGCACGACGATTTACATCGGGGGCGGAAATGCGCGTTCGGACGGCGATTACGAAAGCGATAAAACACCGCTATCTTTCGGGATCATGCACCAACTTTCGGGTCGGAACCTGATCCTCGGCGCCGATCTGGGGCGTGAGGGGACTTTGTTGGACTCAACCTGGGGACAGGATGAGGCGGTAGAGCCTGCGACGTCTTTCAACCTGTTGATCGGCGCCAATCTTGCGCAAACAGACCGGGTCCGCACCGATGCAGCGCTTTTGATTGGGTTCCGCGAAGACACTAAGGATTGCGCGGATTCATATATCGGGTATCGATGCTACGCCAATACTGCGCCTGAGACCAGCTTTGAGGGGAATATCGGCTTTGTCGCCAACGCTTCTTTCAGAAAGATGTCGCTGGGTATTCGGGCCACTGGGGAAAGCACCCAATTGCTGACCGGATTCAGGTTCTGACCTTATTGCCGGAAGATGTGGGCAACGCCACTTCGGGGGCCAACTGACTGGCAAAGCACACGAACCCCGCCCGCACATAAGGCGCATCGCGCCGCCGGGCACCGGCCGATTGCGTCATCTGTGGGCAGTTCGGTGCGGGTCCGCGCTGAACCAGGGTTCGGAGGGGTGGCGCCCTAAACTGTTCAGATGCAGCGTGGGCAGCGGTCACCCGTGGCCGTTTTCTGCCCTCTGTCAGGCGTGGAGATTTTGAAGTGTAAGAAAAAGGCACGCCGGATGGGCGTGCCTTTTTTGGTTTCGGTGGCAGCTTGATCAGTCCGAGGGGCCGATCATCTTTTCGGGACGCACGATCTTGTCGAACTCCTCCTCGGTTACGAAGCCGAGCCCCACCGCCTCTTCGCGCAAGGTCGTGCCGTTCTTATGCGCCGTCTTGGCGACCTTGGTGGCGTTGTCATAGCCGATGGTCGGCGCCAAAGCCGTCACCAGCATCAGCGATTCCTGCATCAGCTTCTCGATCCGCTCGACATTGGCCTGTGTCCCCGCGACCATGTTGTCGCTAAAGCTCGACGCCGCGTCGCCCAGAAGCTGCATGGATTGCAGCACGTTATAGGACATCATCGGGTTATAGACATTCAATTCGAAATGCCCCTGCGAGCCGGCGATGCCGACCGCCGCGTCATTGCCCATGACATGCGCACAGACCATGGTCAGCGCCTCGGCCTGGGTCGGATTCACCTTGCCCGGCATGATGGACGAGCCCGGCTCATTCTCGGGCAGGATCAGCTCGCCCAGACCCGAGCGGGGGCCGGAACCCAGCAGACGCAGATCGTTTGCGATCTTGAACAGGCTGGCCGCGACGGTCTTCAGCGCGCCCGAGAAGAACACCATCGCATCATGCGCGGCCAGAGCCTCGAACTTGTTCGGCGCGGTGACGAAGGGCAGATCGGTGATCTCGGCGATCTTGGCGGCAATCTCGGTGTCCCAGCCTTTCGAAGTGTTCAGCCCGGTGCCGACGGCGGTGCCGCCCTGCGCCAGCTCATAGATCTGGGGCAGGCACATCTTGACTCGCTCGATCCCCATCCGGACCTGATGCGCATAGCCGCCGAATTCCTGGCCGAGCGTCAGCGGCGTCGCGTCCTGCGTATGGGTGCGGCCGATCTTGATGATGTCCCTGAACTCTTCGGATTTCGCTTCGAGCGCGGCAGCCAGCTTTTCCAGCCCCGGCAGCAGCACATCGCGCGCCTGCATCCCGATGGCGACATGCATCGCGGTCGGGAAGGTATCGTTCGAGGACTGGCCCATATTGCAATGATCGTTGGGGTGAACCGGATCCTTGGACCCCATCTCGCCGCCAAGGATCTCGATCGCGCGGTTCGAGACGACCTCATTGGCGTTCATGTTCGACTGCGTGCCCGAGCCGGTCTGCCAGACTACCAGAGGGAAGTTATCGTCGAACTTGCCCTCGAAGACTTCGGTTGCGGCCTGCACCATGGCGCGGCCCCGTTCTTCATCCAGCTTGCCGCTTGCCATATTGACCTCGGCCGCAGCCCGCTTGATCGCGCCGAGCGCGCGGATGATCGGGACCGGCTGACGCTCCCACCCGATGGGGAAGTTCTGGATCGAACGCTGTGTCTGCGCGCCCCAGTATTTGTCGGCAGGCACTTCGAGCGGGCCGAAGCTGTCGGTTTCGGTGCGGGTCTTGGTCATGGCTATCGCTCCCTCACGAATTTGTGGGGGTTGTAGCGGGCAGGGGGCTGATGCGCAATTCGTATGCGGCGGTATGCCGGGTTATTTCCGCCACTTGTCGAGGCTGACCACCTCGCCGGAGCCTTTGGGTTCCTCTGGCTCGGGCGTGTCGGCAAGCTCGGCCAGTTCCGGCTCGTCCTCGTCGTCGTCATGGTCCTGCGTCTCGAAACGCAGCCCGAACTCGACCGAGGGATCGACGAAGGTGCGCACCGAATCGAAGGGCACGATCAGCCGCTCGGGCGAGTTGCCGAAATTCAGCGTGATCTCGAACCCGTCCTGTTTCACGACCAGATCGTCATACCAATGCTGGATCACGATTGTCATGTCCGAGGGGTAACGTTCGCGCAGCCAGTCGGCGATCTCGACGCCTTCTTCGCGGGTGTCGAACGTGATGAAAAAATGATGCTCGCCGGGCAGGCCGTCTGCGGCCACGTTTTGCAGCACCTCTGCGATCAGGCCCTGCATGGCGCGGTGCATCATTCCGCCATAGTCGATTGCGCGAGTCATGCTTGCGTTTCCCTCGTCTTCATTGAGGGTCAGCATAGGGGAATGGCGCATAATGAAAAGGGGGCGTTGAGACGGATCACCGTGCCTGTGGCGACAGGCGCCGGCGGTCGCGTTGTCAATTTGGAGCTGGCGCGGGGCGCGCGTTGCGTCCAGATCAGGGCGGAAATTCTGCCAGGAAAAGCCGCCAGTCGCCGGCACGATGGGCTTCGCCATGACCGGAAAACGGCGCAGAAGGGGGAAAAGGTGCAGGATTCTGTTGCAAGGCTCCTGCGGGCCCCGCCTTACGCTGCTAGGCGCAAGGAGTTAGGTTTCGGTTACCCGAGCTGCTTACGCAGCCAGAGCCACCGGAGCACGGTTGTCGTTGGCAACTGTACAATTTGCACCGATATCGGTGGTAGCTCACCGGGACAAAGCAAACCCCTTTAGACGTTCGTCGATCCTGTTTCGGCCCCAGATCCCCCCAACGAAGGCGAATGATGGTGGAGCCGCCGGGTACCGCCCCCGGGTCCGATCCGCTTATTACGAGCGCGTTTATGTCCATAGTCCGGGCGAACCCGAACAGGGGAAATATAGGGGCGGGACAGCTGGCCCGCAAGGGTGCGCAAAGCATACACAGCGTTCACAGCGGCAGAAGATGTGACGTGCAGCGCGTGACGTTCGTCTATAATCCATGTCACGAGAGCATCGCGCAGGAGAATGACATGACCAAACGGATCGGCATCGACGACACGCAACTGGCCGAGGCGCTTCTGAGCGCGATCGAGGATCACATCCTGCCGCTGACCCGCAAGGGCGTCGCGGCGGGAAACAAAATCTTCGGTGCGGCGGTGCTGCGAAAATCCGATGGGAGCGTGGTTCTGGCCGAGACCAATAACGAGACCGAGAACCCGATATGGCACGGCGAGACACATCTCATCAAACGCTACCACGAAAAACGCGCGGGCGGGTCTGATGAGCTGCCGCCCCCGGGAGAGCTGATCTTCCTGACGACGCATGAGCCCTGCACCATGTGTCTCTCGGCGATCACCTGGGCAGGGTTCGACAATTTCTTCGACTTTTTCACCCATGAGGACAGCCGTGACAGCTTTGCCATTCCGCATGATCTGAAGATCCTCAAAGAGGTCTTCACGCTCGATCCGGGTGGCTATCAGCGGCGCAACGATTACTGGAACGCGCGTTCGGTGGCGGACGTCATTTCAAGCGCGGACGAGGATCGGCAAGCCGAGCTGATCGCGCGGGCCGAGGCGATCCGGGCGGAATATGACAGGCTGTCGGCGGCATATCAGGACAGCAAGGCGGGCAGTTCCATCCCGCTGCGCTGAGCCGACTGACAGGGGGCGGCTGCGATGCCGCCCCGCATCCGGACAGGCGGCCCGGATCAGTAATTGATGATATGGCTGTCGATCGGGCGCGGCGGGACCGGGCGCGTCACAAGATGCTTCTTGCGCTTTTCGTAGAAGGCGTTGCCGCCAGCGACCAGCACGTAATGCATGTTGTTATACGAGAAACGATAGCCGTAAGTGTGGAAGAACCGCGCCTTTTCCAGCTCGCGAATCCGTTCGCCGCGCAGCACGGCGACGGCCGCCTCGCGGACATCGGGCATCGCGTCAGAGTTCATCTTGCGCGTCATCACCCCGGGCGCGAACTGGTTCTTCTGGCTGACCACACCGCAGACCGTATCGGGGAAATCATCCGAGCGGACACGGTTCATCACCACGTTGCCGACCGCGATCATGCCGGGTCGGCTGGCGCGATTGGCTTCGAAGAAGATCGCCCGCTCCATGCAGTTCAGCTCGCCGCCTCCGGCGCGGCGAAAGGGTGAGGAGTCGCGCGAACATCCCGCAATGACGGTGAGAGTAAGCGCCAACAGCGCGACGGCGCGCGCGCGAGAATTGGTGATGGTCATATGCCTGCTTTTTATCTGCTCTTTTTTGCGATCTTGCGCGGCCCGGCCCGGTTTTTCAACGATAAATGCGGCGCGAAAGCGTGAGCAGCCAGTCGGGCCGGCATGAAAAAAGGGCCGCGGCGCGGCCCTTTTCCGTGTCGAGTTAACGCGTGGGAAAAGATCAGAATCCGGCCTTGATCTTTTCGAACTCGGCCAACTGGCGCTCGCGCTGCTGCGGATCATTCGGCACCTGCGCCAGAAGCGGCGCGTCGATGGGGCCGAGACCGTCCTGCACGGCGGGCTCATCCGCGATGGTCTCCATACCGGCCTTGGTCGAGTGGCCGTAGCCGATCGTGTCCAGCAGACCCTTGGCCGATTCCGGCGCCAGCCAGGCATTGAGGAAGTCATAGACCTTATCCTCGTTGCCGGGGCCGTCCTTGATGTTGACGAAACCGCAGATAAAGCTGGAGGAGCCTTCCTCTGCCTCGCGCTGGAAGCCGACCGGATAGTCATCCTCTTGCAGATAGACCACGCCGTCATTCCACGACCATGCCACATCGACCTGACCCGAGGCCATGAGCTGCGCCTGTTCGGAAGGGTCCGACCAGTAGGCGGCGACATTCTGATGCGCCTCGCGCAGCCAGTCGGCGGCGGCCTGGAACTGTTCGTCGGTCACATCCGTCCAGTCTGTGACGCCGGTCGCCAGATAGGCGAGCGCCCAGACATCGTCGGCGCTGTCGGGCAGCGACGTGCGGCCCGCATAATCGGGGTTGGTGAAGACATCGAGGCTCTGGACATCTTCTTCGGGAACATCCTCGGTGTTATAGGCGATGGCGGTTGCGCCCCAATCGGCTGGAATGAACCAGACGCCCTCATCGTCCTGAATGGTCTCGCTGTCCATCAGCGCCGGGTCGAGATCGTCGAAATTCTCGATCTTCGAGGTGTCCCAAGGTTCGATCAGACCGGCATCGCGGTATTTCGAGACCATCTGGCTGCAGGGATGAACGATATCGGCCTGAAAGCCCGAGGCGATCTTCTGGAACGCTTCGTCATCGTCGCCATAGAAGGCGAAGGTCGGGCTGTCGCCGTGCTTGTCGATATAGCCCTGGAAGATCACCGGCTCTTCAAAGCCGGCCCAGTCGAACACGGTGAGTTCGGCATCGGCGGCGAAGGCGGGGCTGGCGAGGGCGGCAAGGATGGCTGTGCTGCGCATCAAGGTCATGTCGGGATGGCCTTTCCTGAATGATTAACACCTCGACGCTAGCGAGCGTCCTGCAAAGGCGCAAGCGGCATGGCAGCCACGGCCGGTCAAGATTCGGGCAGAGGATGGTCGGGCGATCGGGGCTCAGCGCATCCGAAGCGCGCCGTCGAGGCGGATCACCTCGCCGTTGAGGTAGCCGTTTTCGATCACCGCGCCGACCATGCGGGCGAACTCTGCCGGATCGCCGAGCCGCTTAGGGAAGGTGACTTCGGTGGCGAGGCCGTCCTGCACCTCCTGCGGGAGGCCGCGCATCATCGGGGTGGCGAAAATGCCGGGCGCGATGGCCATGACACGGATCCCGCTGCGTGCAAGGTCTCGGGCGATGGGCAGCGTCATGCCGGCGATACCGGCCTTCGAGGCGGCATAGGCAGCCTGTCCGGCCTGCCCGTCATAGGCCGCGACCGAGGCAGTATTGACGATGACGCCTTTTTCCTCGCCCTCGTTGCGGGCCATTTCGGCGGCGGCGAGGCGCAGGACGTTGAAGCTGCCGATAAGGTTGATCTCGATGGTGCGGCGGAAATTGTCGAGCCGGTGCGGACCGTCCCGCCCGACCGTCTTTTCGCCGGTGGCGATGCCCGCGCAATTCACGCAGACCGAGATGCCGCCCATCTCGGTGACCGCGGCTTCGATGGCGCGGGTGACGCTGGCCTCGTCGGTGACGTCGGTTTCGATGAAGGCCGCGCCGATGCTGCGGGCGAAGTCGCGCCCGGTCGGATCGCGGTCCAGAACCGCCACCGCCCCGCCCGCCTCGCGGAGGAGCCGCGCCGTGGCGGCCCCAAGCCCCGAGGCGCCGCCGGTGACGATGCTGCGTGTATCGGCGAGCTGCATGATCTGTTCCACCCTCATGTTCCTGAGGAAGGATTATGGGCGGCTTCGCGGCGGGCGCAAGAAATTCCCACGATTTCAAACCAGGTGGAGCGGAAATCGCCCGAACCCTACCACCTGCCCGATGCGCCGCCGCCGCCGCTCCTGCCGCCGCTGAAGCCGCCGCTGCGCCCGCCGCCGCCGCGACTTCTGCCGCTGCCGCCGGAGGATGAGGTCCAGGATGGGTTGCGGCTTTGTCGCAGCACGCGGCCGCTGCGGTCCAGCACCACCGCGTCGCGGCGCTGCGTGGCCTTGGTTTCCGACCATTCGCAATTGGGGCAGAATTTCCGCGTCTCGTCGGTCTGCACGCGCCATGTCCCGTCGCCGAGATCCTCGTGGCGCGGAGACTGCTCGATGATAAGCCCGCGCTCGCGGCATTTCGGACAGCGATTGGCATTGAGCCAGCGGCGCAGCGTGACGACCGTCGGGATGTTGAAGAAGAAGGCAAAGACGCCGAACAAGATCGTCTGGAAATGCCGTTCCAACAGCGCGCCAAGGTCGAAAGCCGGGGTCTCGCCCCCGGCATGGGGCCGGGCGATGCGGTCGGTCACCTGGATCAGGCCGCGGCGGAGCCCGGTCGAGTACTCCTCTTCGCGAAACCGGGGCAGCATCTCGTCGTCCATGATCTCCTGCGCGACGCGATCAAAGCTTGCCGGATAGCCCGCACCCAGTTCGATCCGCGCTTCGCGGTCGTCGCGCAGGAACAGGATCATGAAGCCGTCATTGCGCTCGGGGTTGCCGATGCCCCAATCGTTGAACAGCCGTGTCGCGAAGCTTTCCAGCCCGTCCGTGCCGCCATAGCGCGCCCGGTCGGTCAGCGTCACCACCGTGCCCTCGACCCCGGTATCCTCGTTCAGCGCGATCAGCGCCTGGTCGATGATGCGGGTGTCGTCATTGGACAGAATCCCGGCGAAATCGTTGACCGAGTTGTAATCCCAGTCGGGCAGCTCCTGCGCCGCTGCGGGCAGGGCCATCGCCAGCCACAGGATCAGCGCGCGCAGCATCGGGATCATCTTTCGATCATGTCGGGGCCGCCGGCGATGCTGGCGTCGATTTCGCCGATATCCTTCTGGCTCTTGCCGGCATAATCCACCGCGTTGAGAATGGTCTGGATCGCCGCGATCCGGGCCCGGCGCTTGTCGTCCGAGCGGATCACGACCCAGGGCGCGACCGTTGTATCAGAGCGTTTCAGCGTGTCGCGGATCGCCTGGGTATATTCATCCCATTTCGCCAGCCCCTCGACATCGATCGAAGACAGTTTCCACTGTTTCAGCGGGTCCTTCTCGCGGTCGAGGAAACGCTGCAACTGTTCGGCCCTACCCACGGTCAGCCAGAGCTTCACCAGGATCGTGCCGTCATCGACCAGCATCTCCTCGAATTTCGGAAGCTGATCGAAGAAATGCTTCCGCTGCCGCTCGGTCGAAAAACCGAACACTCTTTCGACCACGCCGCGATTATACCAGCTGCGGTCGAACAGCGCGATTTCGCCATCGGCAGGCAGTTCGTCCGTGTAGCGCTGGAAATACCATTGCCGGGATTCGCGGTCGGTCGGCTTGGGCAGAGCCACGATATAGGCGTTGCGCGGGTTCAGGTTCTCCCGCACGCGTTCAATGGTGCTGCCCTTTCCGGCGGCGTCGCGCCCCTCGAACACCACCACCAGCCGTTTGCCGGTGATGACGATGTCATGCATCATCTTGACCAGCTCGACCTGCAATTCTTCCATCCGGTCCTTGTAGTCGTCCTTGTCCATCTTTTCGCGGTAGGGATAGGACGGGTCCAGCATCTCGCCCTTCTTCGCGTCCTTGATGGCCTTGCGGATCTCTTGCGGAGCGTCATCTTCCAGATATTTCGTGATCTCGCCGACATAGGGCAGGGGATGGGGCGAGTTGTCCGACTTGGCCATGGGCGTCTCCGTTGCGCTGGGCGCAGTATGGCGGTTGCGCCCGGCAGTGGAAAGGGGGCGGCGGGCCGACAAGGCCGGCCGCCCCCTAGGCGAAACGAAGTGTCGCTTTCGAAGGGCGAACATCTTGCGAAACCAGCTTGCCCGCCGCAGGAGCCCGTGCAGTATGGTCAGGCGGCGCCCGTCGTGGCGTCGGTTGCGCAGTTGGGGAGTGTTTCGGATGAGGTTCGCGCTTGTGCTGATCTTTGCCCTTGTCGCGGGGGCTGCGGTCGCGGGGCCGATTTGTTTCTGCCCGCTCTGCGCGACGCTGGTCAGCAAGAGCTACACCCCCGTCGGCACATCCATGGCGCCCAATCTGCAGCCGGATCAATGCGTTTATGCGCGCCTCGACAGCGACGCCCCCGCGCCGGGCGATGTGGTCGCCTTCAGGGCAGCGACCGGACAGGACATGATTTTTCGCGTCATCGCCACGCCGGGACAGCATGTCGTCGTCGAGAACGGGATTCCGGTGATCGACGGAGTGGCGGCGACCCGCGAAACGCTGCCGCCCTTCATCGCACCGGTGGATGAGTATGGCAGCAAATCCAATCGCAGCAATTGCGCAGATGCCACCTGCACCCTGCCGCGCGAGCTGGAGACCCTGCCGAACGGCATCAGCTATCAGGTTCTGAATCTCGCGCCCGATACGCAGGGGGACGCTTATTACGAGGGGACGGTCCCGCAGGGGTCCCTGTTTCTGATGGGGGATAACCGCGATAACGCCGCCGATAGCCGCTTTGAGCGATACGGTTACGGGCCGGGTTTCGTGCCGATCTCGGACGTGATTGGGGTGATCTACCACCCCGAAATGCAGGAATAGCCGGGCGGCGAAACTCGCCCGGCGGGGCTCAGCCTTCCTGCGGCCGCCCGATTTTCGACATGTCGTATTCGGTGGACTGATAGATCTCGTTGATCCAGTTGCCATAGAGCAGATGCGCATGGCTGCGCCAGCGGTTCGATGGCGGACGCGCGGGATCGTCATCGGGATAATAGTTCACCGGCACGGCGATCGGTTTGCCGACCGAGACGTCGCGGTCATATTCGTCCTTGAGCGTATCCGAGTCGTATTCGAAGTGATTGAACACATACAGGGCGCGATGGCCCGGATCCTCGATCAGGCAGGGGCCGACCTCGTCCGAGGCGAGCAGCGTCGTCAGGGCCGGCCGGGCATCCACATCCGCGGCGCGGACCTCGGTCCAGCGGCTCACCGGGATCAGCAGATCGTCCGAGAAGCCGCGCAGATAGGGTGAGGCGGGCGCGCGGTTATCGTGGCGAAAACAGCCGAACGCCTTGGCCTCCAGCAGATATTTCGGCAGGCCGTGGAAGTGATAGGCCATCGCCATGCCGCCCCAGCAGACGCCGAAGGTGGAATGGACATGGCTTTGGGTCCAGTCGAACACCCTTCGCAGCTCGTCCCAATAGGTGACCTGCTCGAAGGGAAGATGTTCGATGGGGGCGCCGGTGATGACCAGCCCGTCGAATTTCTCGCCCGTGGCCTCGACCTCGCGGAAGGGGCGGTAGAAGCTTTCCATGTGGTCGGCGGCGGTGTTGCGGCTTTCGTGATCCGACATGCGGATCAGCTGAAAGTCGATTTGCAGGGGCGTCGCACCGATGAGCCGGGCGAACTGGTTCTCGGTCTGTATCTTCTTCGGCATCAGGTTCAGCAGCCCGATGCGCAGCGGGCGGATATCCTGCGTCGCGGCCCGGCCCGGCGACATGACCATGACGCCCTCGCCCGACAGGATGTCGAAGGCAGGCAGGTCGTTGGGCAGGGTGATCGGCATCTTACTGGTCCTTGTCGGAGGCGGATTTGCGGTCGATGGCGCGGGCGATGAGCGCATCGAAATCATCCGGAGAGGCGACCGCAGAAACCTCTTCCGCGGTGATCGTCACGCCGCGCTCGGCCATGGCGGCATAGCGCGGCTGACGGTTCTCAAGCGCGCTTGCATAGGCCCAGCGGATGAAATCGTCGGGATTGACCTCGTCCTCGCGCAGACCCTTCTGCATCCGGTAATTGACCCAGGCCCGGTCGAGGAAGTCGGGCAGGTAGTACATCGGTTTCGGCGCACGGTCGAAGCGGCGCACCAGCTCGGCGGTGTGGGCGTCGCTGCCCCTGATCCAGACAAGCAGCATCCGCTTTTCCAGCGCCGCGAGAACCGGATCGTCGGGATCATCCGGATCGACCACCTCGCAGATCGAGCCGGAAGTGTCGCAGACGAAGTTTTCCAGCCGGTAGATCTCGGCGGCACGGTCGATGAAATGCGCGGTGTCCATCAGCGCCGCGATCTCGGCCGCGCGATGCTGGTTCTGGCGGCGCATATATTCGTCGAATGGCAGACCGCCCTTGGTGACGCTGCCCGGCTTGCCGAGATAGGTCGACAGCGGCGCGAGATTGTCGAAGGTGATGTTCGAGGCGATGTAAACGCTGTCCGACATCAGCAACTCGCGCAGAAGCGGCACCTTCATCGCCTCGCGCTTGAAATTATCGGCGATGAGTTCGCCCATGTAGCGGGTGCCGATGCGGTAATCGATGCTGTAATGGAACCAGTCGCCCGAGGCGCGCAGCATGTTCGACAGATGCGTCTTTCCCAGCCCGGACATGCCGAACAGCAGCACCCGCTTGCGGGGGCTTTGCGTCCAGTCTTGTCCCGAGGCATAGATCATGGGGGCTCCTTCACGGGGCGCAATCTAGGCAGCGGGGATGAAAAGGAAAAGCCCCGCGCGAGGCGGGGCTTTCCGATGCGTTGCGCGAATGGCGCGGGGTGCGGCGATCAGAACTGATAGCCGATCCGCAGGCCGAGGCTGACGGCGTCGGCGTCCGACATTTCGGCGCGGGCGGTGTCCGGGGTGCCGGTTTCCGGCTTGGCATCGCCCAGCTTGGTGTAATTGATGCCGCCGGTGAAGCGCCAGTTATCCATCGAGTAGATCCCGGCGACAGTGATCGCCTTGCGGCCATTGGTCGGCGCCAGCGGCGACACAAGATCGTCATCGCCCTCGGGTTCAAAGGTGAATGCGACCGAACCCGACCAGTTCTCGGTGAAGCGGCGGCCCACACCGAGCGTGTAGGTGGTGGTGTCTTCCAGTTCGACCAGCCCGCCGCCCGTGGTATTCACGAAGAAATCCGGATCGACGCGGAAATCCGACCAGCTCACATGGCGGATCTGACCGAAGACCAGCGTGTCCTCGGCAACGCCGGTCTGGAAATCCAGCGCGATGGCCTCGGGCGTTTTCACCTTCGTTGTGCCCTGCGCGACGGTGATCGCGCCGAGACGCTCCTCGGTGTCGAACTCATGCTCGATCTCGGAATAATAGGTCAGCGCGACACGGGCGGCGATGTCCGGACGCTCCCACGAGGCACCGGCGAGCCAGCCCACCGCGGTGTCGTCGGCCAGCTTGGCGCGATAGCCCGAGACCGGGCCATAGGCCAGACCCTGCAGCGTCACGTCCCCCGACGCCTTGGTGGCGCGCAGGCCGCCGTGAACGGCCCAGCTGTCGTTGAACTTATAGCGCAGCACGCCAGAGATATGCGCGCTCTCGACATTCGCCTTGGTGCCGCCCAACGCCGCCGAGCCTTCGGTCAGCGAGGTCGGATTCACATTCGGCCAGACGATGTCGGCGCCGTAGGGATGCTCGACGATCAGAGCGCCCGAGATCTGGTCGGTGAACTGGTGCTTGTAGCCAAAGCCAACCACGTTGAAATCGTCGGTGACGTTGCCTGTATCGCGGCCGCCGAACAGTGCCACGTCGTTGCCCTCGACCTCGGGACGGGTCACCTGAGCGTTGAACTCGAAGTAATTTCCCTCCTCGAACAGGATGCCGATGGATTGGTTCGACCGCTCGATCCCGCCTGCGAAGACAGGTGCTGCCGTCAGCATGAGCGCCGCAGCGCCGACAAGACTCTTTTGCATTTCTGATTCCCTCCCAAAACCGGCCCAGCGACCGTTCTTTTCTGAACCTGAGAGTACTCCGGGTCACGTTTGCGTCAATTGCGACGGCTGTATGACGTGGCGTCCGGCCATGTCTGGCTGCAAAAACCGTGTCGCGGCTGCAACGCTTCGGGCGCACGCAACCCTGCTGCGCGGTTTGCCGGGGCCAAGCTCAACCCTGGGTGGTGACGCGCACGGCGCGGCCGAGGGCTTGCGAGAAGGCGGTGCAACGGATCTTCGGCGCGCTTGGCAGGGGTCAAAGGGGTGGACAAAGCGGCGCCGAGGTGAAAAGGGGAACTGCCAAACGAACCCCCAAGAGGATGGCTGCGATGCAGATTCGTGAGGCGCTCACCTTTGACGACGTACTTCTGGTTCCCGCGGCATCCCGCGTGATGCCTTCGACGGCGGATGTGACGACCCGCGTGACGCGGCAGATCCGCATGAACATCCCGCTACTCAGCTCGGCCATGGATACGGTGACGGAAAGCCGCATGGCCATCGCCATGGCGCAATCGGGCGGGATGGGGATCGTGCATCGCAATCTGACGGTGGATCAGCAGGCCGACGAGATCCGCCGTGTGAAACGTTTCGAATCCGGCATCGTCTATAAGCCGATCACGCTGCGTCCCGATCAGACACTGGCCGACGCCAAGGCGCTGCAAGAGCGCTACAATGTCACCGGCTTCCCGGTGATCGACGATACGGGGCGTGTTCTGGGCATAGTCACCAATCGCGACATGCGCTTCGCGAGCGAGGACAACACGCCCGTCAAGGCGATGATGACGGCGGAGAACCTCGCCATACTGCGCGAGCCCGCCGACCGCGCAGAGGCCATCGCGATGATGAAGGAGCGGCGGATCGAAAAGCTGCTGGTCACCGATGAAAAGGGGCATCTGACCGGGCTGCTGACCCTGAAGGATACCGAAAAGGCGGTATTGAACCCGCTGGCCTGCAAGGATGATCTGGGGCGGCTGCGCGTCGGCGCGGCCTCGACGGTGGGCGAGGAGGGCTTTGCCCGCAGCAAGGCGCTGATCGACGCCGGCGTGGATATGGTGGTGATCGACACGGCGCATGGCCATTCCGAAGGCGTCGCCGTTGCGGTCGAGAAGCTGCGCGGCTTTTCCTCGGATATCCAGATCGTCGCGGGCAATATCGCGACCGCCGACGCGGCCCGTGCGCTGATCGAGGCCGGGGCGGATGCGGTCAAGGTCGGGATCGGGCCTGGCTCGATCTGCACCACGCGCGTGGTTGCCGGGGTCGGCGTGCCGCAGCTGACCGCGATCATGGATGTCGCCGCAGCGGCCGGAGACGTGCCGGTCATCGCCGATGGCGGGATCAAGTTCTCGGGCGATTTCGCCAAGGCAATCGCGGCGGGGGCAAGCTGCGCCATGGTCGGCAGCGCCATCGCCGGGACCGATGAAAGCCCGGGCGAGGTCATCCTGTATCAGGGGCGCAGCTTCAAGAGCTATCGCGGCATGGGCTCGATGGGCGCGATGGCGCGCGGCTCGGCGGATCGCTATTTCCAGAAAGATGCGGCCACCGACAAGCTGGTCCCCGAGGGGATCGAGGGGCAGGTGCCCTATAAAGGTCCGGTCAGCGCGGTGATTCACCAGATGGTGGGCGGGCTGCGCGCGGCAATGGGCTATACCGGCAGCGCCACGGTCGATGAAATGCGCGGCGGCTGCCAGTTCGTGCGCATTACCGGGGCGGGGCTGAAAGAGAGCCACGTCCATGACGTGCAGATCACCCGCGAAAGCCCGAATTACCGGATGGGCTGATCCCGCGGAAAGCGCCTTTTCTGTGCGTCTTGCAAGGCCCTGCCAAGGCAGGGCTTTTTGCTGCGCAACCGGGACAGCAGCGATGCGTGCGCTCATCTCTGGTGGAAGGTTGCAGTGGGATACGGGGAGGCGCTCCGCGCTGCGACGGCAAGAGATAGCAGCTTTTCCTTGCCGCCCGCGCCCTGTCGGGCGAAGATTTTTCTTGCCCGGCACGGGAATCGCCGTATAAATAACCGAACGGTCGGTCAAAGATTATTTCATCCCGCGCCACCGTGATCAGAGGGGGAAGACATGGCTGAAGCATTTATCTGCGACGCGATCCGCACACCGATTGGCCGCTATGGCGGCGCGCTCAGCTCGGTCAGGGCCGATGATCTGGCAGCGATCCCGCTGGCCGCATTGATGGAACGGAACCCGGATGTGGACTGGGCCTCGGTCGACGACCTGATCTATGGCTGTGCCAACCAGGCCGGAGAGGATAACCGCAATGTCGCTCGCATGGCGGCGCTGCTGGCAGGGTTGCCGGTGGATCTGCCCGGGACGACGGTGAACCGGCTTTGCGGTTCGGGCATGGATGCGGTCGGCATGGCCGCCCGCGCGATCAAGGCCGGGGATTGCGACATGGTGATTGCCGGCGGGGTCGAAAGCATGTCGCGTGCGCCCTTCGTCATGCCCAAGGCGGAAACCGCCTTTGCCCGTGCCAATGCGGTCTATGACACCACCATTGGCTGGCGCTTCGTCAACAAGAAGCTGAAAGAGGAATACGGCATCGATTCCATGCCGCAGACCGCCGATAACGTGGCCGAGGATTTCAACGTCAGCCGCGAGGATCAGGACGCCTTTGCCGCGCGCAGCCAGGCGCGTTGGGCCGAAGCGCATGAGGCGGGCCGTTTCGCCGATGAGATCACGCCGGTTTCGGTCCCGCAGCGCAAGGGCGACCCGGTGGTGGTCGATACGGATGAACATCCGCGCCCCGGAACCGATGCCGGAAAGCTCGCCAAGCTGAAAGGCGTCAACGGCCCCGAGAAAAGCGTCACGGCGGGCAACGCTTCGGGCGTGAATGACGGTGCCTGCGCGCTGCTGATCGCCAGCAAGGAGGCCGCCGAGGCCAACGGTCTGACCCCCAAGGCCCGCGTCGTTGCCATGGCAGCGGTCGGGGTCGAGCCGCGCATCATGGGGATCGGCCCCGCGCCTGCGGCGAAGAAAGTGCTGGACCGCGCCGGGCTGAGCATCGGCGACATGGATGCGATCGAGCTGAACGAGGCTTTCGCCAGCCAGTCCCTTGCCACGCTGCGCGACCTTGGACTTCCCGATGACGCTCCCCATGTTAACCCGAATGGAGGTGCCATCGCGATCGGCCATCCTCTGGGCATGTCCGGGGCGCGGCTGGTGACCACCGCGATGTATCAGCTTCACCGCACCGGCGGGCGCTATGCGCTTTGCGCCATGTGCGTCGGCGTCGGGCAGGGCATCGCCATCATTATCGAACGCGTCTGAGGAGGAACTGCCATGTATGCACAGCTCGTCAAATCCGAAGGCAAATCGCGCGAGGAGATGTCGCCCGAAGAAATCGCCTTTCAGGAGCGCATCGACCGCAACGAGAAGATCGAACCGAAAGAGTGGATGCCGGACGGCTATCGCAAGACGCTGATCCGCCAGATCGGTCAGCACGCCCATTCCGAAATCGTCGGCCAGCTGCCCGAGGGCAACTGGATCACCCGCGCCCCCACGCTGGAACGCAAGCAGATCCTGCTGGCCAAGGTGCAGGACGAGGCCGGGCACGGGCTGTATCTGTATTGCGCCGCCGAGACGCTGGGCGTGAGCCGCGATGAACTGCTGGAGCGGCTGCATTCAGGCGACATGAAATACAGCAGCATCTTTAACTATCCGACGCTGACATGGGCCGATATGGGCGCGGTCGGCTGGCTGGTCGATGGTGCGGCGATCATGAACCAGGTGCCGTTGCAGCGGACCAGCTATGGCCCCTATAGCCGCGCGATGATCCGCATCTGCAAGGAAGAAAGCTTCCACCAGCGTCAGGGCTACGCGATCATGATGAAGATGGCCAATGGCACGCCTGCGCAGAAGAAGATGGCGCAGGATGCGCTGAACCGGCTGTGGTATCCCTCGCTGATGATGTTCGGGCCGTCCGACAAGGACAGCGTCCATTCCGCGCAGAGCATGGCGTGGAAGATCAAGATGAACACCAATGACGAGCTGCGCCAGAAATTCGTCGACCAGACCGTGCCGCAGGCCGAGTATCTGGGGCTGACGGTGCCGGACCCGGACCTGAAATGGAACGAGGAGAAGGGCGGCTATGACTTCACCGAGCCGGATTGGGACGAGTTCTTCCAGGTGCTGAAGGGCAACGGTCCGTGCAACAAGGAACGGCTCGGCGCGCGCGTGAAGGCCTGGGAGGACGGCGCCTGGTATCGCGAGGCGATGAACGCCCATGCGAAGAAGAAGGCCACCCGGCGCCCGGTCGCGGCGGAGTAAGGGAATGCCCCGGCTGAACCATGTCGCGCTGACGGTGTCGGATCGCGAAGCCTCGGCCCGGTTTTACGGGGAATATTTCGGCCTGATCCGGCGCGTGCATGATGATGAGCACTTGCTGATCCTGGCCGATGACAGCGGCGGTCTGCTGGCGCTGAGCGTGGGTGAGGTGCCGCCCGAATTGCCGCGCACCAATCATTTCGGCAGCCTTGTCGGCTCTGCTGCCGAAATCGACGCCATGCGCGACCGCTTTCGCGCCGATGGCGTGACCGAAACGGAATACAGCGCCGATGGTCCGGCGCGTGTGCAGGTGCTGGACCCGGACGGTTACCGGGTCGAACTCTACGCCTACTGATAGTTACCCGGCGGCGCTTGCCGCAGGAAGGGAGGAAGAAATGTCCAGCGAATGGCCCTTATGGGAAGTCTTTATCCGTGGCCAGCATGGTCTTAACCATCGCCATGTCGGCAGCCTTCATGCGCCCGATGCCGAGGTCGCGATCAAACATGCGCGCGATGTCTATACGCGCCGCAATGAGGGCGTCTCGATCTGGGTGGTGAAATCGGTCGATATTGCGGCCTCCAGCCCGTCCGACAAGGGACCGCTGTTCGAGCCGTCGAATGACAAGGTTTACCGTCATCCGACCTTCTACGATATTCCCGACGAGATAGGGCATATGTGATGCCGTCGCTTCCCGATATCATGACCCCGAATGCCGAGGAACTGGACAGGCAGGATGGTGGCAAGGGCGGCCACGCGCCGGCCCCCGACGCCGATCAGGACGCGTTTTTCGAGTTCCTGCTGCGCATGGGCGACAACGCGCTGATCCTCGGACATCGCAATTCCGAATGGTGCGGGCATGGTCCGCAGCTCGAAGAGGATATCGCCGTCTCGAATATTGCGCTCGATCTGATCGGGCAGACGGCGATGTGGCTGGAACTCGCTGCCGAGGTCGAGGGGCAGGGACGCTCTGCCGATGATCTCGCATATCTCCGCGATGTCTGGGATTTCCGCAATGTGAAGCTGGTCGAGCGGCCTAACGGCGATTTCGGCAACACGCTGATGCGGCAATTCCTGTTCGACGCCTTTCATTTCCACCAGCTAACTGCGCTGACCGGGTCGAGCGATGCCCGCGTGGCCGAGATCGCGGCGAAATCGCTCAAAGAGGTGAGCTATCATCTGGAACGCTCGGCCGGGCAGGTCATCGCGCTTGGCGACGGCACCGATGAAAGCCGCCGGCGGATGCAGGCTTCGTTGGACGACCAGTGGAGCTATGCGCTGGAATTGTTCGAAAGCGACGATACCGACCGCAAGATGGCCGAGGCCGGGATCGCCCCCGATCCCGCCGATCTGCGCGGCACATGGGACGAGACCGTCCACGCCGTGATGGAAGAGGCCACGCTGGAGATCCCGGATACGGATTTCGCGCATAAGGGCGGCAAGCAGGGCACCCATACCGAGCATCTGGGCTATATCCTGGCCGAGATGCAATTCCTGCAACGCGCCTATCCCGGCGCGGAGTGGTAGGATGCGGCCCGCCGTCTCGACCATATGGGACTGGCTGGCCGAGGTCCCGGATCCCGAGATTCCGGTGATCTCGCTGACCGATCTGGGGATCATCCGCGATGTGGACTGGCGGGACGAGACCCTTGTGGTCACGGTGACGCCGACCTATTCGGGCTGCCCGGCGACGGCGGTGATCAATCTGGATATCGAGAACCATCTGCGCAGCAAGGGTATCGACGATATCCGGCTGGAGCGGCGGCTCTCGCCGCCCTGGACCACGGACTGGATCAGCGAGGAGGGGCGCGAGAAGCTGCGTGACTATGGCATCGCCCCGCCGATCGAGGGCACCGCGCCCGACGGTCATGTCATGGCCCGGATCGGCGCGCTTGGCGGCAATCTGACCGTGCCATGCCCACGCTGCACATCCACCGATACGCGGCGGGTCAGCCAGTTCGGCTCGACTCCCTGCAAGGCGAGCTGGGTCTGCAATGCCTGTCTCGAACCTTTCGATTATTTCAAGTGCCATTAGAGGAACCGCCATGGCTCGATTCCTTCCGCTCCAGGTCACCGATGTGCGCCGCGACACGCGCGATGCGGTGGTGGTGACGCTGCAACCGAGGCCGGAGGACGCCGAGGCGTTCGACTTCACTCAGGGGCAGTATCTGACCTTCCGCCGCGATTTCGACGGAGAGGAGCTGCGCCGGTCCTATTCGATCTGTGCCGGGCGCGACGACGGCGCGCTGCGCGTGGGGATCAAGCGGGTCGATGGCGGCGCGTTCTCGACCTGGGCGAATGAGGAGCTCAGCGCCGGGATGCAGGTCGAGGCGATGGCGCCGATGGGACGGTTTCACACCGATCTCGATGGCGCGGCCTCGAAGCACTATGTCGGGATTGCTGCGGGGTCCGGGATCACCCCGGTGCTGTCGATCATCAAGACCACGCTGGCCCGCGAGCCGAAAAGCCGGTTCACGCTGATCTATGCGAACCGCTCGGTCAACTCGATCATGTTCCGCGAGGAGCTGGAGGATCTGAAAAACCTCTATCTGGGGCGCTTCTCGGTCATTCATATCCTGAAATCCGAGGGACAGGAGATCGACCTGTTCACCGGCCGGATCGACGCCGAGAAGATGCAGGCGCTGTTCGACAACTGGATCGACCCGGCAAGCATCGACACGGCATTTATCTGTGGCCCGGAAGGGCTGATGCTGACCGTCGCAGATAGCCTGCGGAAGGCCGGGCTGGATGACGGGCAGATCAAGTTCGAGCTGTTCGCCTCGTCGCAGCCGGGGCGGGCGAAGAAGAAGGCCGTCAGCAAGGATGCCGCGCAGGCGGGCGACGCGACCGAGGCCGTGGTGACGCTGGATGGCGCGACCCGCAGCTTCAAGATGCCGAAACAGGGCGAGAACCTGCTGGATGCGGCCTTGGCCAATGATCTCGACGCGCCCTATGCCTGCAAGGCCGGGGTCTGTTCGACCTGCCGCGCCAAGATCCTTGAAGGCGAGGCCGAGATGGCGATCAACCATGCGCTCGAGGATTACGAGGTCGCGCAGGGCTATGTGCTGACCTGCCAATGCTATCCGCTGACCGACCGTATCGTCGTCAGCTATGACGAATAGGGGGCGGCGATGAGCGAGATGAAGATCGAGGATTACCTGTCGCAGGGCGGCAAGCTGACCTCTCCGGGCAATGTCCCGCCGCGCTATCGCGGAGAGCTGATGCGGCTGATGGCGAGTTTCGTGGACAGCGAACTGGCGGGTGCAGCCGGGTTTGCCGACACGATCAACGACGCGCCCGGCATCCGGAACCGGATCGCGGCGGCAAAGATCACCCAGGAAAAGCTGGACCATGCCGGTCGCGTGCTCGACGTGATGGGCGAGTTCGGCGCAGATACCGCGCGCTATGACAACCGCCATGACTGGGCTGCGCGGATGGATCGCGATGCCGATCTGGCCGCCGCGCGGCATGGCGACGACATGCGGCTGTCGGTGTTCCACTATCCGATTCAGGGCTATGTCGATGCGGTGGTGCTGAACGTGCTGATGGGTCTGGCGACTGTCGTGCAGATGGAGGAGATGAAGCGGGTCAGCTATGCGCCGCTTGCCGATGCCTGTCGCGACATCGCCCCGCGCGAGACCGCGCATGTGGATCTCGGGCTGAAAGGGTTGCGCCAGATCGTCGAGAGCGATGAGGGGCGTGCCAAGGCCGAGGCATCGGTTGCCTATTGGATGCCCAGGGTCGAGGCGAGTTTCGGGCAGGCTGGCTCGGCGCGTTTCGAGAAACAGGCGCGGCTGGGACTGCGCCATACCGAAAACGAGAAACTCCGCGAGGACTGGGCGGGCCGCGTCAAGGACGCGCTGTCGCCGCTGGGTCTGGGCTGAAAGGACACGCCATGAACATGCAAACCACGCCGCGCGTGCTGCAATCCTATATCTGCGGCCAGTGGCAGGCCGGATCGAAGGACGGAAAGCCGCTGCTGAATGCCGCGACCGGCGAGACGGTGGCGCTGATCGACGCCACCGGGCTCGATTACGCGGCGGCATTGCAATACGGGCGCGAGCGGGGCGGCCCGGCGCTGCGCGCGATGACGCTGCATCAGCGGGCGCTGATGCTGAAAGAGATCGGCCTGAAACTCATGGAGATGAAGGAAGATTTCTATGTCGAGAATTTCTGGACCGGCGCGACCCGCGCCGATGGCTGGGTCGATATCGAGGGGGGCATCGGCACGCTGCTGACGCTGGCCTCGAAGGCGCGGCGCGAACTGCCGAATGCCCGCGTGATCCATGACGGCCCGGTCGAGCCGCTCTCGAAGGATTCCAGCTTTTCGGGCCAGCATATCCTCTCGCCGCTGCAAGGCGTGGCGGTGCATATCAACGCCTTCAACTTCCCGATCTGGGGGATGCTGGAAAAGATAGCGCCGACGCTGATCGCGGGGATGCCGACGCTGGTCAAACCCGCCAGCCAGACCGCCTATCTGACCGAGCTGATGGTGCGTCGCATCATCGACATGGGCATTCTGCCGGATGGTGCCTTGCAGCTGGTCAGCGGCTCGGCGGGCGACATGCTGGATCATGTGACCTGCCAGGATGTGGTGACGTTTACCGGCTCGGCGGATACCGGGCGGATGCTGAAGACCTCTCCCGCGATCATTGAAAACTCGGTCCGCTTCACCATGGAGGCGGACAGTCTGAACGCGTCGGTGCTGGGACCGGATGCAGGGCCGGGGACCGAGGAATTCGATCTGTTCATCCGCGAGGTGCTGCGCGAGATGACCAGCAAGGCGGGGCAGAAATGTACCGCGATCCGCCGGGCGATCGTGCCGCAGAGCCATGTCGATGCGGTGATCGAGGCGCTGAAGGGCAAGCTGGCAAAGACCGTGAGCGGCGATCCCGCGGTGGAGGGGACGCGCATGGGGCCGCTCGCCAGCCTCGATCAGCGCGACGAGGTGCGCGCCCGGATCTCGGATCTGAAGCGCGATGCCGAGATCGTGCTGGGTGACCCGGATGATGTCGCGGTCGCTTCGGGCGATGCCGAGAAGGGGGCCTTCATCAACCCGGTCGTTCTGCTGGCGAAGAATGCCGGCGCGGATTGCGCCGCCCATGATGTCGAGGCTTTCGGGCCGGTGGTCACGCTCATGCCTTATGAGGGCGTGGATCAGGCCGTGGCGCTGACCCATCGCGGCAAGGGGTCTCTGGTCGCCTCGGTCTTTACCGACAGCAAGGATGTCGCCGAAGAGATGGTGCTGGGCATGGCCCCCTATCACGGGCGCGTCCTGATCGGGAACCGGCGCTCGGCGAAATCCTCGACCGGGCATGGCAGCCCGCTGGCCCCGCTGGTTCATGGCGGGCCGGGCCGCGCGGGTGGCGGCGAGGAACTGGGCGGGATGCGTGCGGTCAAGCATTACATGCAGCGCACGGCAGTGCAGGGCGCGCCGCATCTGCTGAGCGCCGTCACCGGTATCTGGTCCGACGGGGCGGATACCCGCGCCGACAGGCATCCGTTCCGCAAATCCGTGGCGGAGCTGCGGATCGGCGATCAGATCGTCACAGAGGCCCGCAAGGTGACCGAGGACGACGTGGAACATTTCGCCAAATTCACCGGCGATACGTTCTACGCCCATATGAACTCTGACGCCGCCAGGGCGAACCCGTTCTTCGATGACCGCGTGGCGCATGGCTATCTGATTGCCTCCTTTGCGGCGGGGCTGTTCGTGGACCCCGATCCCGGCCCGGTTCTGGCGAATTACGGCGTCGACAATCTGCGCTTCATGACCCCGGTCTATTTCGGCGACACGCTGCGGGTGCGGCTGACCTGCAAGGAGATCAATCCGCGCGAGAATGCCGAGCACGCCGAGGTTCGCTGGGATTGCCGGGTCACCAATCAGAATGACGAGGTGGTGGCGCAATATGACGTGCTGACCATGGTCGCGAAGGAATGGCGCGGAGCCTGAGCGACGCGCTCACCCGAAGATGAAAAAAGGCCCCGCCGAAGCGGGGCCTTTCTTTTGGATCAGCAGACGATCAGTCGTTGCTGGCACCCATGAACTGGAGCAGGAACATGAACATGTTCAGGAAGTCCAGATACAGGCTCAGCGCGCCGAGAATGGCTGCCTTGCCCAGGAACTCACGATCGGAGTCGCGCAGCTGCAGATAGGTGTTCTTGATGCGCTGCGTGTCATAGGCGGTCAGCCCGGCGAAGATCAGGATGCCGATAACCGAGATGGCGAACTGCATCGCGCTCGACTGCAGGAAGATGTTGATGATCGACGCAATGATGAGGCCGATCAGACCCATGAACAGGAAGGTCCCCATCCCCGACAGGTCACGCTTGGTCGTATAGCCGTAAAGCGACAGACCGGCAAAGGCCGCAGCCGTCGCAAAGAAGGTCGAGGCAATCGAAACGCCGGTATAGGCCATGAAGATCCAGCTCAGCGACATGCCCATCAGTGCGGCAAAGCCGTAGAAGACGAGCGTGGCGGTCTGGGTGGACAGGCGATAGACCACGGCGCCGAAACCGAACACCACCAGAAGCGGCGCGAACATCAGCACCCATTTCAACGGCGAAGTATAGACGGCAACGCCGATCGGGGTGAGCTGGCCATTCTGCACGGCGAGCATGTTCAGCCCAAGCGCGAAGAACGCCGTCACGGCCATGCCGGTGGCCATGATGCCGTAGACCTTGCTCATATACTCGCGAAGGCCGACATCAATATCGGCGCGGGTCGCGGCACCCGTCCGGGCCTGGGCCTGACGCAGGGTGTCGTATTCAGCCATCAGTTTCTCCATAACTGGTGTGAACGGTGCGAGCTGCACCTGTTGCGGTCAATATCGGCACAGTATGGCATGAATTCAAGCGAGGCGAAGCAAAAATTGCCTTGTTTCGACAGGGCCGAGTTGCATCGGCACCTCCTCGCCGGGCGGGCGGAAAATCTGCCCTGCGCGTGCCGGTTTTGCCGCCAAAAGATGCCCCGCTATGGCGCGCTGTTGAGGGCGGCCGCCAGGCCCGACAGAAAACCCCGGAACCTTTCGTTTTGGCAACCGTTGGATGAGTGAACGATGATCGCTCAGCAGCTTATGCTACGCATGCACTGCACAGAATTTGAGCAGAATAGATCATTGATTCGACCGAATCTGCCTAAATATTACCCCGCGCTCGGCTAATTTCCGCTGCACATTGACAGTTATGTCATTTTCTGCGTGCCGAGAACTGTCCTTTTGGTCAACTAGAGCGTGTCAATCCTCATTCGGAGTCGCCAGTCCGGCACCCGGTGGTGTATGACTCTCGAAGTTTTGGTGAGGTGTAGTATGAAGCACGAAGTTGATGTGCATGTTGGCACGCGTATCCGTCATCGCCGCTGGCTGATCGGGATGACACAGCAGCAGCTGGCGGATCAGGTCGGTATCAAATTCCAGCAAATCCAGAAATATGAGACCGGGGCGAATCGGGTGTCGGCGTCGCGTCTGTGGGATATCGCCAAGGCACTGGATGTGCCGATCAGTTTCTTCTTTGAAGGGCTGACCGACGGCCGCGCGAATGCCGAGGTCGAGGATGACGTTCTCGCGAACAAGGAAGCACTTCAGCTGATCCGCGCCTATTATGCAATGCCGGAAGCGCAGCGCCGGCAGATCTTCGAGCTGGCGCGGGTTCTGTCTCACGCGGCATAGATTCTGACGGCTGTTCGCCCTCTCGTATCCGCGCTATGACGCGCCCGATACGAGGGGGCGAACATGCATCACCAGGACATCTTCGACACGGCCGCCGCAATGGCGGATGCGGCGCGCGGTATCGCGCTGCCGCTTTTCCGCAGTGCTGGCCTGGTGCCGGATAACAAACAGGCCAGCGGGTTCGACCCGGTGACCGCGGCGGATCGCGATTGCGAACGCGCCATGCGCCAGATCCTTGCCGCGCGACGTCCCGGTGACGCGATCATTGGCGAGGAGTTCGGGGCCTCGCCCGGCGATAGCGGGCTGAGCTGGGTTCTGGACCCGATCGACGGCACCCGCGCCTTCATCTCGGGCGCCCCGAGCTGGGGGGTGCTGATCGGTCTGACCGATGAGACCGGGCCGATCTATGGCATTGTCGACCAACCCTTTACCGGCGAGCGCTTCGAGGGCGGGCTCGGCCGTTCGCAGATGACCGACCGGCGGGGAACGCGACCGCTTGCGGTGCGGCGGGGCGTCGAGCTGGCGCAGGCAACGCTGCTGAGCACCTTTCCCGAAATCGGCACCGAGGATGACCGCACCGCCTTTCAGCGGGTGGCCGGGCATGTGCGGCTGACCCGCTATGGGCTGGATTGCTACGGCTATGCGCTGCTGGCCATGGGCATGGTGGATCTTGTGATCGAGGCCGGGCTGCACGCCTATGACGTGGTTGCGCCGATTGCCGTGGTCCAGGCGGCGGGCGGCGTCGTCACCGATTGGGAGGGCGGGCCGGCGCATCACGGCGGACGTGTCCTCGCCGCCGCGACGCCCGAGCTGCACAGCGCGGCGATGGCGCTGCTGCGCGGGTAAGCGCGTTGCCGCCGCCCGGCGGCTTGATTAAGATCAGACACAGGCCGATCCCGCCCGAGCCATGTATTTTCGTCAGTCAATTTTGAGGGGGGTCCATGCAGGACGAAGCGCAGCGTCCCGAGACGCCTGAGGAACAGCCCGATCCGACCGAAACCGTCGAGATGCCCGAGCGCGACGGCGAGGAGGATGATTTCACGCCCCCGCGCGCGCTGATCGATCAGATCCGCGACGCCATCGACGACGAGGATCAAGCGCGGCTCGACATGTTGCTGGAGCCGATGCACGCCGCCGACGTCGCGGATGTGATCGAGAACCTGTCCAACGCAAGGCGGCGTATTTTCCTGTCACTGTGGTCAGGCGAGATCGACGGCGACATTCTGTCGGAAATCGACGAATCGATCCGGGACGAGATCGTCGAGCAGCTGCCGAACTCGGTGCTCGCCGATGCGGTCCGCGAGATGGACAGCGACGACATCGTCGAGCTGATCGAAGAGCTGGACGAGGACGAGCAGCAGAAGGTTCTGGAGGCGCTCGACGAATCCGACCGTATCGCCGTCGAGCAATCGCTGACCTATCCCGAATATTCCGCCGGCCGGATGATGCAGTCCGAGGTGGTGACCGCGCCGGAACACTGGACGGTGGGCGACACGATCGATTATCTGCGCGAGGAAGAGGATCTGCCCGACCAGTTCTATCACGTGGTGCTGGTCGATCCGCGCCGCCATCCGGTCGGCTATGTCGCCCTTGGCCGGCTGCTCGCAACGCGCCGCGCCACGCCGCTGCGCGACATCACCGAGGATAGTTTCCGACCCATCAGCGTCTATGCCGAAGAGGCCGACGTCGCCTATGCGTTCAACCAGTATCACCTCATCTCCGAGCCGGTGGTGGACGAGGATGACCGGCTGGTCGGCGTCATCACCATTGACGACGCGATGGAGGTGCTGGACGAGGAACATGAAGAGGACATTCTGCGCCTGGCCGGTGTCGGCGACGAATCCTCGATCTCGGATACTGTGATGGAGACGCTTTGGCAGCGCATCCCTTGGCTGGGGGTGAACCTGGCAACGGCGATCCTGGCCTCTTTCGTGATCGCGCTGTTCGAGACTACGATTTCCGAGCTGGTGGCGCTGGCGGTTCTGATGCCGATTGTCGCCTCGATGGGCGGCAATGCCGGGACGCAGACGCTGACCGTGGCGGTGCGGGCGCTGGCGACGAAGAGCCTCACCGGTTCGAATGTGTGGCGCGTGGTCTGGCGCGAGGCGGTGGTCGGGTTGCTGAACGGCCTGTGCTTCGCGGTGGTCATGGGAATCGTGGCGTGGATCTGGTTCGACGGCGTCTCGCTGGCCGGGGTGATCGCGATTGCTATGGTGGTGAACCTTCTGGTTGCCGCACTGGCCGGGATCCTCGTGCCGTTGACACTTGAAAAGGTCGGCGCGGACCCGGCGCTTGCCTCTGGCACCTTTGTCACAACCGTGACGGATGTGGTTGGTTTCTTTGCGTTTCTCGGGCTGGCCCAGTCGGTGCTTCTTTAAAGCCGCGCAGGACCAGCGTTTTCCAAGGCAGGTTTTTGCCCGGATTTGTCAAAGAATCGTTGATTTGAGAGATCTTCTCCCGCAAGTTGATGCACGTTAAGCCGGAAACACAATATCTGGTGGTGACCTATAGATGCTGGGGAACGGCCCGGCTGTCGGCAGGGTTCGGGACAGGCACATCCCGTCCGCGATGCGGGCGGGATGACGCATTCTCGTTATCGACATCTCGATTTATCTTTCTTGACTGAGAGAATTGTCCGTCGGCTCATTTGGCGCAGCAAATCGAGCGTGATCAGCAGTCTCGGGTAAATCCGAACCGACACGTCGGCAACTGCGTCATAGGGCTGACATGCCCGCGTCACTGCGCCGTGATTGCGCTGTCACGACCACCGCGCAGCCTGAGCCTGCGCGTCAAGCCCGGCGCGCGGAACAGGAAGGATCGACGAGATGAAATTCGCTGCCGCTTTTGCGTCCGCTGCTCTTCTGGCCGCACCCGCCTTTGCTCAGGACGAAGAAACCATGTCGCTGGAGGAGGTCGCCGCCGCCGCGATGGAAGCCGCTCAGGCTGCCATGCCCGATGCCAGCTTCGAATCGGCCTCGCTCGATGACGACGAGGGGACCGATACCTACGAGATCGCCGGCGTCACGTCCGATGGCACCGCCATCGAGGTGGATGTGCTCGAAGACGGCACGGTCGAGGAAATCGAGGAAGAGGTCGCTCTGGAAGACCTGCCGGACGCCGTGACCGCCGCCTGGGAAGAAAACATGGCCGGCGTCACCCCGTCCATGATCGAGAAATCGACACGCGATGACGGCGCGACCGTCATCTATGAGTTCGAGGGCGAACAGGACGGCCAGGAATTCGATGCCGAGGTTAACGAGGACGGCAGCAACTGGACCATGACCGAAGACATGGCCGGCTGATCGGTCGAAGCCTGATCGATCCGGGCGGGGTTCCTTCCCCGCCCGCGCGCCGTGCCTATTCGTAATGCGCGACCGGTGTGCCCGCGATGGCTGACATGTTCAGCAGTCCCCGCGCGGTGATCGATGAGGTCACGATATGGGCGCGGTTGCCCATTCCCATCAGGATCGGCCCGACCTCCAGCCCGTCCGCCTTGGTCTTGAGGATATTGCGCACGCCGGAAGCGGTATCGGTGCCCGAGAAGATCAGCACATTCGCCGCCCCTTCAAGCCGCGAGGCCGGGAAGATGCGCTGCCGGATCTCGGGGTCGAGTGCCGCGTCGATATGCATCTCGCCGTCGAAATTGAAATCGACCTCGCGCTCTTGCAGGATCTCCAGCGCGCGGCGCATGCGGCGGCCGGAATCGCTGTCGAGATTGCCGAATTGCGAGTGGCTGCACAGCGCGATATGCGGCTCGAGCCCGAAGCGGCGCACATGGCGGGCAGCGCCGATGGCGGATTGGGCGATCTCTTCCGGGGAGGGGTAGTTGTTCACCTGCGTGTCGGCGATGAAAAGCGGCCCGTCCTCGAGAATGATCATCGACAGCGCGCCATGCGGTTCCAGCCCGCCGCGCCCGAGGATCTGGCTGATATAGTTCAGATGCCAGCTATATTGCCCGAAAGTGCCGCAGAGCAGGCTGTCCGCCTCGCCCCGATGCACCATCACCGCGCCGATCGCGGTGGTGTTGGTGCGCATGATCGCGCGGGCCAGATCCGGCGTCACGCCGCGCCGCGCCATCAGGTCGTGATAGGTTTCCCAGTATTCGCGATAGCGCGGATCGTTTTCCGGGTTCACGATCTGGAAATCCTTTTCGGGACGGATCGGCAGCCCGGCGCGCTCGGCACGTTTCTCGACCACCTCGGGACGCCCGATCAGGATCGGCACATCGGTGGTTTCCTCGATCATCGCGTTGGCGGCGCGCAGCACGCGCTCATCCTCGCCCTCGGCGAAGACGATGCGGCGGGACGAGGTGGCCGCGGCCTCGAAGACCGGGCGCATGATCAGCGCCGAGCGGAAGACCGAACTGTCGAGCCGCCGCTTATAGGCGTTCAGATCCTCGATCGGGCGCTGTGCAACGCCCGAGTCCATCGCCGCTTTCGCAACGGCGGTCGAGACCACACCGATCAGCCGCGGATCGAAGGGCTTCGGGATCAGATATTCCGGCCCGAAGGTCAGCGTCTCGCCGCGATAGGCGGCGGCGGCCTCGGCGGCTGTGGTGGCACGGGCAAGTGCTGCGATGCCCTCGATACAGGCGATCTGCATCTCATCATTGATCTGGGTTGCGCCCACGTCGAGCGCGCCCCGGAAAATGAAGGGGAAACACAGCACGTTGTTGACCTGGTTCGGGAAGTCGCTGCGGCCCGTGGCGATTACCGCATCGGGCGCGACCTCCTTCGCCAGATCGGGCATGATCTCGGGCGTGGGGTTGGCAAGCGCGAAGATCACCGGACGGTCGGTCATCTTCGCAACCATTTCGGGCTTCAGCACGCCCGGCCCGGACAGGCCCAGGAACATGTCCGCCCCCTCGATCACCTGGTCCAGATTGCGCAGATCCGAGGGCTGCGCGAATTCCGCCTTTTGCGGGTTCATGTCGGTCGTCCGGCCCTCATAGACCAGCCCCTCGATATCGCAGAGCCAGACATTCTCGCGCCTGACCCCCAGCTTCAGCAGCATGTTCAGACAGGCAATCCCCGCCGCGCCGCCGCCGGTCGAGACGATCTTGATGTCCTCGAACTTTTTGCCGACGACGCGAAGCGCATTCGTGGCCGCCGCGCAGACGACGATGGCCGTGCCGTGCTGATCGTCGTGGAAGACCGGGATATTCATCTTCTCGCGGCAGAGCTTTTCGACGATGAAGCAATCCGGCGCCTTGATGTCCTCGAGATTGATCGCCCCGAAACTGGGCTCCAGGCTCTGAACGATGGCGGCGAGTTTCTCCGGGTCGGTCTGGTCGATTTCGAGATCGAAGCAGTCGATATTGGCGAATTTCTTGAATAGAACCGCCTTGCCTTCCATCACCGGTTTCGAGGCCAGCGGGCCGATATTGCCCAGACCCAGAACCGCCGAGCCGTTCGACACCACCGCCACCAGATTGCCCCGCGCGGTATAGCGCGCCGCGTCGGACGGGTTGGCCTTGATCTCGACACAGGCCTCGGCGACGCCCGGACTATAGGCCCGCGACAGGTCACGCCCGTTGGCGAGCGGCTTGGTCGCGCGGATCTCCAGCTTACCGGGGCGCGGAAATTCGTGATACTCCAATGCGGAATTTCGTGCCGTGTCCTGCCGCTGCTCGTCCATCTCCGTCCCCTTGTCTCGCTTGGTCGGCGAGGCGCGCGCGCCCGCCGACGCGGTGTTGTTCAGCGTTAAACCAGTTTGACGACCCATCACAAGCATTCCAGCCACGGCGCGGGCGAAACAGTTTCAGGCTTTTGCGAAAGCCGGGGCGCACCGCGTCATGTGGCGGCCGCCCGAGCCGCTTGCATCCGCATATCGCTGCGCGCACACTCCGGCGACCAGATCCGGAGAGAAGAATGTCCCTGCTCGACGCCGCCCGCGAGGTTCGCGATGCCGCTTATGCGCCCTATTCCCGTTTCAAGGTCGGCGCTGCCGTGCGCGGGACCTCTGGCCGGATCTATCGCGGCTGCAATGTCGAGAATGTCGCCTATCCGGAAGGCACCTGCGCCGAGGCCGGCGCAATCGCGGCGATGGTGGCCGCAGGCGAGACCGAGCTGACCGAGGTCGCCGTAATCGCGGCTTCTCCCAGCCCGGTGCCGCCCTGCGGGGGCTGCCGGCAGAAGCTCGCCGAATTCGGGCGCGGAGACACGCCGGTGACGCTGGCGACCACCGATGGCGCGACGCTGCACACCACCATCGGCGAATTGCTGCCCGGCCGTTTCGATGCGGGCCATATGGACGGCGCCGAGTGATGGCTGCGGCGGATCGCGGCACAGATCCGCGCCCGGTCATCGCTGCGCTGCGCGACGGGCAGGGGCTGGATGCAAAAGGCGCCGAGCTGATCGCCTCCGGGCTGGCCGATGGCGGCCTGTCGGACGCGCAGGCGGGCGCCTTCGCCATGGCGGTGCTGACCCGCGGGCTTTCGGTCGCGGGCCGCACCGCGCTGACCCGCGCCATGCGCGATTCCGGCGATGTGATGCGTTGGGACCTGCCCGGTCCGGTGGTCGACAAACACTCGACCGGCGGGGTGGGCGATGTTGTCTCGCTGGTGCTGGCACCGCTGCTGGCGGCCTGCGGAGTGTTCGTGCCGATGATCTCGGGGCGGGGGCTCGGGCATACCGGCGGAACGCTCGACAAGCTAGAGGCGATCCCGGGCTATCGCTGCGATCTCTCCGAGGCCGAGTTCCGCAAGGTGGTGGGGAATGTCGGATGCGCCATCGTCTCGGCCTCGGCCGATCTCGCCCCGGCCGATCGGCGGCTTTATGCGATCCGCGACGAGGCGGCTTGCGTCGAATCCATCGATCTCATCACTGCCTCAATCCTGTCGAAAAAACTGGCTGCGGGGCTGGATGCGCTTGTGCTGGATGTGAAATCCGGCTCGGGCGCGTTTCTGGGCGGGGCGGATCAGGCGGAAAGCCTCGCCCAGTCATTGGTTTCCACTGCGAATGCGGCGGGGTGCCGAAGCTCGGCGCTGATTACCGATATGGATCAGCCGCTGGCTCGCGCGGCAGGTAATGCGGTCGAGGTTCACGCGGCAATCGCTTGTCTGCGCGGCGGGTCTTCGGCGCTGCGAGACCTGGTTCTGGCGCTTGCGGCAGAGGCGCTGCGGCTGGCAGGGCAGGACGACACGTCACAGCGCACCACCCGCGCCCTCGATGACGGCACCGCGGCAGAGATTTTCGGGCGCATGGTGGCGGCGCAAGGCGGCCCCGCGGGTCTGCTCGACGCGCCTGACAGCTATCTGCAATCCGCCCCGGTGATCCGGCCCATTCCCGCGCCGGAAGGTTTTGTTTCGCGCATCGACACCACTGCGCTCGGACAGGCAGTGATCGGGCTTGGCGGAGGGCGGCTGCGCGCGGGGCAGGGGATCGACCATCGGGTCGGGTTCTCGGATCTGCGGCGGATCGGCGAGCCGACCGAGGGGCAGCTCGGCCTTGTCCATGCCGCTTCGGACGAAGCTGCGGAAGGCGCCATCGCCTCGGTGCAGGCGGCCTACGCGCTTTCTGACGCCGCGTCGCCGGCAGGGTCGCTGATCCGGGCCCATGTTGCACCCGAGGCCGCGGCAGCGCAGATAGATCATCGGCGATAGACGGAGTGAGGCCAGAACATGACCCGAGCCTTTCTGGTGGTGATGGACAGCGTCGGCATTGGCGGCGCGCCGGACGCGGCGCGGTTCTTCAATGACGGCGTGCCCGATACCGGGGCGAACACCGTGCTGCATATTGCCGAGGCGCAGCCACTGCGCCTGCTGCATCTGGACCGGCTCGGGCTTGGGGCGGCGCTGCGGCTGGCCTCGGGACAGGAGGCGCCGGGGCTTGGTGCAGAGCCGGTCGGAATCTGGGGGGCGGCGACCGAGATTTCGCCGGGCAAGGACACGCCCTCGGGTCACTGGGAACTGGCCGGCGTGCCGGTGCCCTGGGACTGGCATTATTTTCCCGACACCCAACCGGCTTTCCCGCCAGAGATCGCCGCGCGGGTCTGCGAGCTGGCCGGAACCGATGGGATTCTGGGCAACAAGCACGCCTCGGGGACGGTGATTTTGGACGCGCTCGGCGCCGAGCATCTGCGGACCGGCTGGCCGATCTGCTATACCTCGGCCGACAGCGTGTTCCAGATTGCAGCCCATGAAGAGGCTTTCGGGCTGGACCGGCTGCTGCAGCTTTGCGCGGATCTTGCGCCGATGCTGCACGAGATGCGGGTGGGCCGGGTCATTGCGCGGCCCTTTATCGGCGCCGATGGTGATTTCCGCCGCACCGCGAATCGGCGCGACTATGCCATCGCCCCGCCCTCGGACACGATCCTCGATATCGCGCATGGCGCGGGCCGGCCCACCCATGCCATCGGCAAGATCGGAGATATCTTCAGCCATCGCGGCATCGGCAGGCTGCATAAGGGCCGATCCGACGCCGATCTGGCCGATCATCTGCTGAACCTGCTGGACGAGGCAGAGCCCGGCAGCCTGACCTTCGCCAATTTCGTCGAATTCGACAGCCTTTATGGACATCGCCGCGACATATCCGGCTATGCCACCCATCTGGAATGGTTTGACGGCATCGTCGGCGCCGCGCTCGACCGGTTGCAGCCGGGCGATCTGATCCTGTTCACCGCTGATCACGGCAATGACCCGTCCTGGACCGGCACCGATCACACGCGCGAGCGCGTGCCGGTGCTGGGTGCAGGTCCGGCGCCGCGCGGCATCGGACAGGTCGGATTTTCCGATATCGGCGCCAGCGTCATGGCGCATCTGGGGCTGCCGCCGACCGGACATGGCACAAGTTTCCTCTGACCGACGCATCTGATTCGCAGGACCATCATCCGATGAAAGAGCTAAAGAAGATTGAACTTCACCTGCATCTCGAAGGTGCCGCGCCCCCCGGTTTCATCCGCGGTCTCGCCGCCGAGAAGCGGGTCGATCTGCCCGCCATCTTCGACGGGCGCGGGCACTATGATTATCGCGATTTCAAGGAATTCCTGAAGGTTTACGAAGCGGCGAGCTCTGTCATCCGCACGCCGCAGGATTACGCCCGGCTGCTGCGGGAAGTGTTGCAGAACTGCGCCGATCAGGGCGCGATCTATGCCGAACTCTTCGTATCTCCAGAATTCTGCGGCGGCGGAGACCTCGCGGCCTGGCGCGACTATCTTGCCGCCATGACCGAAACCGCCAGCGAGATGCGCAGCGCCGGGATAGACAGCCGCGCCATCGTCACTCCGATCCGCCATTTCGGCCCCGAGCGTGCCCGCGCCAGCGCCATCTGTGCCGCCGAAACCGGCAGCGCTGAAGGCTCGGGCTGGGTGACCGGGCTTGGGATGGGCGGTGCCGAGGATGTCGGTCGTGCACAGGATTTCGCCTGGAGCTTCGATTGCGCGCGCGAGGCCGGGCTCGGGCAGACCTGCCATGCCGGGGAATGGGGCGGACCGCAATCCATCCGCGATGCGCTGAGCCTCGGGGTCAGCCGCATCGGCCACGGCGTGCGCGCGACCGAAGACCCAGCATTGCTGAACGAACTCGCGCAGCGGGGCATCACGCTGGAAGTCTGTCCAGGCTCGAATATCGCGCTTGGCATCTATCCCGACTGGGCCGCCCATCCTATCGCGCGGATTGCCGATTCCGGCGTGAAAGTGACTATATCGACCGACGATCCGCCATTTTTCCACACCACGCTCAGCCACGAATATGAACGCCTTGCCGATGCGTTCGGCTGGGGAAAGGCGGAATTTGCGGCGCTGAATCTGAACGCCGCCGAGGCTGCCTTCTGCGACGATGCCACCCGCGCCCGGCTGCGCGAAAACTTCTCGTGACCCGAACGGAGCCTCCATGTCTGATCCGCATCTGACCGTCGTCGAGCACCCGCTGGTCCAGCACAAGCTGACCATCATGCGCGACAAGACCACTTCGACCGGCGCGTTCCGCCAGCTCCTGCGCGAGATCAGCCTGCTGCTTGCCTATGAGGTGACGCGCGAACTGCCGGTGACCACGCAGCGTATCGAGACGCCGATCCAGCCGATGGATGCGCCGGTGCTCGAGGGCAAGAAGCTGGCGCTCGTCTCGATCTTGCGGGCGGGGAACGGGCTGATGGACGGAATACTCGAACTGATCCCCTCGGCGCGCGTGGGGTTTGTCGGACTGTATCGCGACCCCGAGACGCTTCAGCCGGTTCAGTATTATGCCAAGCTGCCGAAGGGTCTGGATGCGCGGATGACCATCGTGGTCGATCCGATGCTGGCGACGGGGAATTCTTCGGCGGCGGCGATCGACCTCATCAAGGCCGAGGGGGCCACGAATATCCGGTTTCTCTGCCTTCTGGCCGCGCCGGAGGGGGTGGCGCGGATGAAGGAGGCGCATCCCGATGTGCCGATTGTCACGGCGGCGCTTGACGAACGGCTCGACGATCATGGCTATATCCTGCCGGGGCTGGGCGATGCCGGAGACCGGATGTTCGGCACAAAATAGCCAGATTAACCTGCCGCTAAGTAGAGCCGGATAGAAAGGTCGAAACGACTGATTCGGCGGGCAGATGCGGTTCTCGGCTTGGATTCTTCTTGCGCTGACATGCGCTTTGGCGGCGCGGGCCGGGACCATCGGCCCGGCGGAACTGCCGCCGGGGGATTTCTCGGGCGCGCAATATATCGACAGCAAAGGCTGTGTCTTCATCCGCGATGGCACGGTCTGGACGCCTCGTCTCGCGGATGACGGCACACCCTATTGCGGCTTTCCGCCGACCAATCCCGATTGGGCTGCCGCGCCTGTGCCGCTCGACCCGGCGGCGGTGGAACGCGACCTGATGATGCGCGTCGTGACAGAGGAGGGCGGGCAGGTGCAACTGGCGTCGCCTGAGACAGGGCAGCCCGGTGAGACCGCTCAGCGCAAAGGGGCCGCCGCGCCGGATATGGATGCGCGCCGCACCGGCCCGCAGCGTGAGCTGGCGCCGGATCGCAGCATCGGCGCACGCATCAAGCGTGAACTGGCAGTCGCCCCGGCGATGCTTTCGGCAGAGGTGCCGCTGCGCCGACGCGATGCGCAGATCTGCGCCCTCATCGGGATGCGGCCCGGTGCCGGCACGCCGAGCCCGGACGACCCGACCGGGGGGTTATGCCATGGCACGCCGTCCCGTGTGGGCATGGCGCGTTCCGGCGTTGACGCAGGGCGGCTCCGCAAGGATAGGGATGCGGAGAAGCCCGTAGATCATGACGACAAGCGGCATGCAGCGACCGGGGCAGATCCCATGCCTCGGGGAACCGTGGCGAAGGCAAAGCGCGCCGGCTCAGGGAAACCGATTGCTGGCAAGGGATCGAGCGGTACAGCCAAATCCGATGCTCAGAAAGGTGAGGCTGCAACCCCGACGGCTCGGCCCAGACAGCCACCCAAATCGCAGGAAGAGATGATCCCGGCCGGTGCCCGCTTCGTTCAGCTTGGCCGTTTCGATGCCGCCGAGGCAGAGGCGGTTATGGCGGCGCTCCGTGTGCTCGGCTATCCGGTCGCCCGCGAGCGCAAGGCCGAAGCCGATGCGCGGCGGCTCGTGCTGGCCGGACCGTTCTCCAGCCGTGAGCGGCTCGTGGCGGCGCTGAACCGGCTGCGCGAGGCGGGCTACACGAGTTCGGTTGCGCGCTGAGTCAGGCGATCTGGACATCTCGGTCCCCAGACGCTCGCGCTTGGCTTTGCTGAGCCGACGGGAGAGGCTCGGGCCGGCGATGCGGTGCGATCAACCCGGCGGCAGACAGATCTGTTGCAGTGAGACCCAGTCCCGCTCGCTCATGATCGGGGGGTAGGGCGCGCTGCGAAACGGATCAGACTCCGTCAGCGCCACCGGAGGCAGGGCGCGGTTCGGCAGGGATGTGGCGAAGGGCGTGGTCGGCACCCGCTTGTCGCGAAACCCGGACAGCAGCGCCTGATCGGCGGCGCGGGGCGGAGACGCGTCCAGAAGTGCCGCGCCATAGCCATCAAGCGCCTCGCGTGGCAGGCTGCCGCTGGTCAGCAGGCGCAATAACTCGGGGAAGCTGACGTAATCGATCACGTCGGCCAGCGGATCGGCCGCATCGGCGCGGATCCGCGCGGCCAGCACATGGCCCGCCAGCGGCTCGGGCCCGCTCTGTCCGGCGATCAGCCCTTCTGCGGCCACCGCAATCCTGCCGGGCAGCATCACCGCACCTTCCAGCCCTTGCGGCAAGATCTCGATGCGGCTGTCATCGGGCAGGCCAAGCCGCTGGGTCAGCCGCATAATCCCCTGCCGTCCCACCGGGTTCCGACAGGGCGCGCCGCCCGAGACAGCCGCCATCTCGGCCAGGATCGTCTCGCCGATCTCGGCCCGCTCGGCGGGCGGGGTAATGCGCACCGCATGGGCCCGCAGCGCAGGGGGCAGCCAGATCACCGCTGCCAGCAACATCGCCGCCAGAGCCGCGAGCGTCAGACCGCCGCGCACCCGGCCCGGGCGGCTGCGGCGCTGTTCGATGGCCAACTGCACCTTGCCGATGGCCTCGACCATCCACTCATCGTTGATTTCCAGTATGTCCAGCCGATCTTCGTCATCGGCACCGGCCGGCGAATAGCGCGCCGGGGTTTCTCCGGGGTTCAGCCGTTCGACGGCGGGCAGGGACCAATGCGCCAGCGGCGCGTCGGATTTCGGGTCGGTCAGCACCAGCGTCGCCTCGCCGATAGAGACGACCACGTCCCGACGCTGCGCGTCAGGCGCAGGGCGCCATCTGCCCGGCGCCTCAAGCCGTTGGAATTGCTTCAGCGCAGTCGAACGCATCTCAGCCTGCCGGTGTGCCCGGCATCAGCGTGACCCCGAAGGCGGACGAGATCAATCGTCATTCTCCACGGTCATGCCCTTTTCGCTGGCCAGATTCCGCATCCGCTCCTGAAGCTTTTCGAAGGCGCGGACCTCGATCTGGCGGATACGCTCGCGGCTGACATCATATCGGCCCGAGAGCTCTTCGAGGGTCAGCGGATCGTCGCGCAGGCGGCGCTCCATCAGGATGTCCTTCTCGCGGTCGTTCAGAACATCCATCGCCTTGACCAGCATCTCGCGGCGCAGGTTCAACTCATCCGCCTCGGCATAGGCTTCGGCCTGATTGGCGTCCTCGTCTTCCAGCCAGTCCTGCCACTGCGCCGTCGAATCGCCATCCGCCGAGCCGACCGTCGCGTTCAGCGACGCATCCGACCCCGCCATGCGGCGGTTCATGTCGATGACCTCTTGCTCGGTCACGTTCAGGTCATTGGCGATCTGGGCGACGTTTTCGGGGCGCAGATCGCCCTCCTCCATCGCGCCGATGCGGTTCTTGGCCTTGCGCAGGTTGAAGAACAGCTTTTTCTGGCCCGATGTCGTGCCCATCTTCACCAGCGACCACGACCGCAGGATATATTCCTGGATCGAGGCGCGGATCCACCACATCGCATAGGTCGCCAGCCGGAAACCGCGCTCGGGATCGAACCGCTTCACCGCCTGCATCAGCCCGACATTCGCCTCGGAGATCACCTCGGCCTGCGGCAGGCCATAGCCGCGATAGCCCATGGCGATCTTGGCCGCGAGGCGCAGGTGAGAGGTGACAAGCTTATGCGCTGCCTCGCTGTCCTCGTGATCGGTCCAGGCCTTGGCGAGCATGTATTCCTCTTCCGGTTCCAGAAGCGGGAACTTCCGGATTTCCTGAAGATAGCGGTTCATCCCCTGTTCGGGGCTCGGGGCGGGAAGATTCGTGTAATTTGCCATGTCCTGTCCTCTCGCCAGATCAACGCGGTTGTGAAATGCCGGTTCCGCGCAGGCTGGTCAGCAGAGCCTGCATATCGGCAGGCAGGTGTGAAGTGAATTCCAGATGGGCGCCGGTGAGCGGGTGGTCGAAGCCCAGCCGGGCCGCGTGAAGCGCCTGGCGCGGGAATTGCGCCGCCTTCTCTGCCGCCGCGCCGAGCGCCCGGGCCGAGGCCTTCCGCGCCCCGCCATAGACCGGATCGCCGATCAGCCCGAGCCCGGCATGGGCCATATGCACCCGGATCTGATGGGTGCGGCCGGTTTCCAGCCGGCATTCGACCAGCATCGCGGCGGGTGGAGTGCCGAAACGTTCCAGCATCTTCGCCCGCGTCACCGCGTGGCGGCCCCGTGCGCCGTCGAAGAACACCGCTTGTTTCTGCCGATCACTCGGGTGGCGGTCGAGGCGCGAGGTGATCTTCAGCACGCCCCCCGGCTCGAACCCGATCCCGCGCGTGCCGCGCAGCCGCGCATCGGCGGCGTCGATCACCCCGTGTGCGAGCGCGAGATAGGCACGGTCGGCGCTGTGGGCCTCGAACTGCGCAGCCAGCCCGTGATGGGCGCGATCCGATTTCGCAGCGACCAGCAGACCCGAGGTGTCCTTGTCGATCCGGTGCACGATGCCGGGCCGCGCCTCGCCGCCGATCCCGGAAAGGCTGCCAGCGCAGTGATGCAGCAACGCGTTGACCAGCGTGCCATCCGGGCTGCCGGGCGCGGGGTGGACGACCATCCCGGCGGGCTTGTCGATCACGATCAGATCGTCATCTTCATAGGCGATGTTCAGCGGGATGGCCTGCGGCAGCGTCTCGACCGGGGCGGGCTCGGGCAGGGCGATGACATAGCACTCGCCCGGCGCGACTTTCAGTTTCGGCGTCGAGACCAACCCACCGGGCCCGCTGACCGCGCCATCGGCGATCAGCTTCGACAGGCGAGAGCGTGACAGCGCCGCCTCCTCTGGCACAAGCTCGGCAAGCGCCTTATCAATGCGGTCGGCAACGCCGTCGGGAATGGTCAGGATCAGCTCAGGCATGACACGCGACATAAAGGATGCGCCCGCGCGGCGCGAGGACCAATCGCCGGAGCAGGATGCGGTGCCGCATCTGATGTTCCTCAAGGCGATGGTGGGCGGGCTGGCCGTTGCGATGGTGCTGGGGCTCGGCGTCATCGCCGCGATCCTGTGGATCCGGCTCAGCGCGCCGCCGCTGCCCGCACTGCCCGAGGCGGTGACGCTGCCAGAAGACGCCACCGCAGAGGCTGTGACCTTCGCCGATGACCGGTTGATCGTCGTCACCGATCAGGGCGAGGTGCTGGTCTATGACCCGGACGGAGCCCTGCGGCAGCGGGTGACGCTGGAGACGCCTTAACCGTTCTCGGGCGCGGCGCCGCCGCTGCGGCCCTTCTCCAGCTCGGCGATACGCGCCTTCAGCTCGGCATTCTCGGTCCGGGCCTTGATCGCCATGTCGCGCACCGCGTCGAACTCCTCGCGCGTGACCAGATTACGTTCGGCCAAAAACCGATCGACCCAGGATTTGACGGCATTCTCGGCCTCGTCCTTGGCACCCTGCGCGACACCCATGGCGTTCGTCATCATCTTCGACATGTCGTCGAAAAACTTGTTCTGCGTGGACATCATGTCCTCCTCAAAATTCTTTGAGCCTATATGGGACGGCCGCGGGCCGGGTTCAATATTGACACGCGGGGCCGGGTGGCTAGCGTGCGCGCGACAGTGAAGGACCACCATGATCCCGTTTCCCGACATCTCGCCCGAAATCTTCACCATCTCGCTGGGCAGCTTCCAGTTTTCGCTGCGCTGGTATGCGCTCGCCTATCTTGCCGGGCTGGTGCTGGGCGCCTGGGGCGTCTGGCGGCTGATGAAATCCGACCGGCTCTGGGGCGGCGCCGCGCCGATGGAGCCGGGTCGCGTCGAAGAACTGCTCACCTGGATCGTGGGCGGCGTGGTGATCGGCGGCCGGCTTGGCTTCGTGCTGTTCTATCAGCCGGGCTATTACCTCGCGAACCCGGTCGAGATCATCAAGGTCTGGCAGGGCGGCATGGCCTTTCATGGCGGCTTCGCGGGTGTGGTGATCGCCGCTTGGTGGTGGGCGCGGCGCAATGCGGTGCCTGCGCTGCGTCTGGCCGATGCGCTTGCCGTGGTCGCGCCTGCGGGGCTGTTCTTCGGGCGGATCGCGAATTTCATCAATGCCGAGCTTTGGGGCCGCCCGACCGATCTGCCCTGGGGGGTGATCTTCCCCGGCGAGGCGGCGCAGATCTGCCCCGGCATCGAGGGCCCCTGCGCCCGCCACCCCAGCCAGCTTTACGAGGCCGGGCTGGAGGGGCTGCTGCTGGGGCTGATCCTGCTGATCCTGGTCTGGCGCGGCGGGCTGCGCCGTCCGGGGCTGGCGCTTGGCGTGTTCCTCGCGGGCTATGCGGCGGCGCGGATCTTCGTCGAGTTCTTCCGCGTCGCTGACGCGCAATTCATCACCCCCGACAACCCGCTGGGCCGGGTGGCGTTGGGGATCAGCATGGGTCAGCTTCTGTCGCTGCCGATGCTGGCGCTCGGGCTGCTCTTCATCTTTCGCGCCATGTCGCGCCCGCCGGCGTGACGCCGCTGCATGATCTGATCGCGGATGAGATCCGCCGGTCGGGCCCGATCTCGGTCGCGCGCTATATGGAGCTGTGCCTGCTGCATCCCGAACATGGCTATTACGCGACACGGGATCCGTTCGGGGCGGCTGGCGATTTCATCACCGCGCCGGAAATCAGCCAGATCTTCGGCGAGCTGCTGGGGCTTTGGCTGGGTCAGTGCTGGCTGGATCAGGGCGCGCCGTCGCCTTTTACCCTGGCCGAGATCGGTCCGGGGCGCGGCACGCTGATGGCCGATGCGCGGCGCGCGATGCGGGTCGTGCCCGGCATGGGCGAAGCCGCGCTTCTGCATCTTATCGAAGCATCGCCGCATCTGCGCGCCATGCAGCGAAAGACGCTCGGCGATGTGACGCATCTGACGGATGTGTCGGCGCTGCCCGAGGCCCCGCTGTTTCTTGTCGCGAACGAGTTCTTCGACGCGCTGCCGATCCGGCAATTCCAGCGCGGCGCGAAAGGCTGGGCCGAGCGGTTGATCGGGTTGGAGGACGGCCGGCTTTCCTTCGGTCTCGGCCCGTTCATGGATCTGGACCTTCCCGGCGGGGAGGGCGAGGTCATCGAGCGCTGCCCGGCAGCATCCGCGATCATGGCCGAGCTGGCCCGCCGCATCGCCGCGCATGGCGGGGCGGCGCTGATCGTCGATTACGGCGGCTGGAACGGGCGCGGCGATACATTTCAGGCGCTTTCGGGGCATCGTCCCGTCGATCCGCTGGAGGCGCCGGGCGAGGCCGATCTGACCGCCCATGTCGATTTCGCTCCGCTTGCTGCAGTGGCCGACGCAGAGGGTTGTGCGGTCGGTTATATCACGCAGGGCCAGCTATTGCTGGGTCTGGGGATCGAGATGCGGGCAGAGAAATTGGCGGCATCGGGCGATGAGACGGCGATCGGTGCGGCACGACGCTTGACCCACGGCGATGAAATGGGTGAGTTGTTCAAGGCACTTGCAATCTGGCCACGAAACGCTCCGCCGCCGGCCGGATTCCAGCCCGCTCCGCGCGGAGCCGTTGCAGATACGGAACGATGAAATTGACCCTGGAAATACTGACGCATCCTCTGCTGGACGGGGTCCGGCATGGTTTCTTTACGCGCAAAGGCGGGGCGAGTTCGGGACTATATGCGGGGCTGAATTGCGCGCGGGGCTCGACGGATCAGCGAGATGCGGTGGCGACGAACCGGGCGCGGGTGGCCGAGGCGATGGGGGTTCCGGCGGCGCGGCTGGCCGGGGTCCATCAGGTGCATTCTGCGGATGTGGTGACCGTAACGGCGTCAGATGATCTGGAAAATATCAGGGAAACACATGCGGATGCGCTGGTGACCTCAATACCAGGGCTGGCATTGTCGGTGCTGACGGCAGACTGTCAGCCGGTGCTGTTTGCCGATCGCGAGGCCGGGGTGATCGGCGCGGCTCATGCCGGGTGGAAAGGCGCGCTGAACGGCGTGCTGGAGGCGACGACAGAGGCGATGCGCGCAATCGGGGCCAAGGATATCTGCGCCGTGATCGGGCCGACCATTTCGCAGCGCGCCTATGAGGTCGGCTGGGATTTCATGGAAAAATTCGTTGCGAAAGATCCTGACTATCAAAGATTTTTCTCCGGCGGACAAAATGACAAACCGATGTTCGATCTGCCTGGATACGGGCTGTTCCGGCTGCGCGGCGCCGGCGTCGAGGCGGAGTGGACCGGACATTGCACCTATTCGGACCCCGAGCGATTCTTCTCGTATCGGCGGAGCACTCATGAGAAGGAACCGGATTACGGGCGGCTGATCTCGGCCATCTCGCTTTAGGGTCCGGGCGGGCCGGAAAATGGCGGTGCCGGGCGTAGACAGGCTGTGCACCGGATACGCCGGGACCGTGTCGCTGCGATAACGCGCGTTGTCGCGCGGCGGCGCAGCTTAATCGCCTTCCCATGCCCGGATTTTCGTCCGCGAGGCTGACCGAGTGACGCGGGACGTCGCTCAGAGCGCCTCGACTTCCGAAAAAGGCACGCCGGGCTCGTCCTTGGCCACGCGGATGACCAGCGAGGTCTTGACCGATGCGACATTCGGGGCGGCGGTCAGCTGGTCGGTGAGAAAGCGCTGAAAGCTGGACAGATCGGCGGCGACGCATTTCAGGATAAAGTCGATCTCGCCATTCAGCATGTGGCATTCGCGGACCTGCGGCCAGGCGCGGGCACGTTCCTCAAACGCGGCGAGATCGCGCTCGGACTGGCTTTGCAGTCGGACCATGGCGAAGACCTTGACCTCGAAGCCAAGGGATCTGGCATCGACTGTGGCGTGATAGCCGCGAATATAGCCGGCTTCCTCGAGCACGCGGACACGGCGGAGGCAGGGCGGGGCCGAGATGCCGACACGGCGCGCAAGTTCCACATTGGTCATCCGCCCGTCGCCCTGTAACTCGGCCAGGATCTTGCGGTCGATCTCGTCGAGCTTTGTTCCCACCATGTACGGTCCCCGTCTGAATAATGCGTAAAGCTACAACCTGAGTGCTGTTTGAGCAATTATCTTTCGTGATAATCTGGCATGGCGCGGGGTGATTGAAGCGGCGGTGTTGCTGCACTAGCTGTAAGGCGAGCATAGACACAGGAGGCCCGGAATGGCCGAAGAACATCGCAAGCTTCTCATCATCGGTTCCGGCCCGGCAGGCTATACGGCGGGCGTCTATGGCGCGCGCGCCATGCTGGAGCCGCTGCTGATCCAGGGGATGCAGCCGGGCGGGCAGCTGACCATCACCACCGAAGTCGAGAACTGGCCGGGCGAGACCGAGATCCAGGGGCCGGATCTGATGGTGAAGATGGAAGAACATGCCAAGGCGATGGGCACCGAGATCAAGTTCGACACGGTGACGAAGCTGGATCTGGGCGTGCGCCCGTTCCGCGCCACCTGCGATTCGGGCGATGTTGTGACGGCGGATGCGGTGATCCTTGCCACCGGGGCGCAGGCGAAATGGCTGGGCCTGCCCAGCGAAGAGAAGTTCAAGGGCTTCGGCGTCTCGGCCTGCGCGACCTGCGACGGGTTTTTCTATCGCGGCAAGGAGGTGATCGTGGTCGGCGGCGGCAACACCGCCGTGGAAGAGGCGCTGTTCCTGACCAATTTCGCATCCAAGGTGACGCTGATCCATCGCCGCGACGAGCTGCGGGCCGAAAAGATCCTGCAACAGCGGCTGCTGAAGAATCCCAAGATCGAATGCGTCTGGGATCACGAGCTGGTCGAGGTTCTGGGCGAGGAGGATCCGCTGGGCGTGACCGGGGTGAGGATCCGCCATGTAAACACCGGCGAGGAGCGTGTGATCGACGCCTCCGGCGCCTTCATCGCCATCGGCCACGCCCCGGCTTCCGAGCTGGTCGCCGATCAGCTCGAGCTGCATAACGGCAAATATGTGAAGGTGAAGCCGGGCACGACGCTGACCTCGATCCCCGGTGTGTTCGCGGCGGGCGATCTGACCGACCATGTCTATCGCCAGGCCGTCACCAGCGCCGGGATGGGCTGCATGGCGGCGCTGGATGCGGAACGCTATCTGGCCGAGCGGGAGGATGCGGGCGAGCCCGCCCCCGACGCCGCCCAGATCGCCGAGCCGGCGGAATAGGGTCGTGGCGCGCCGGGTCGAGGTCGATGACAAGATGCAGCAGGGCTACAGCTATGAGCTGACGGCCCGCTCGGGTCAGGATTACGCTAAGGATTTCGCCCCGGATCTGACCCCGAAAGAGATGCTTGAGATGGGCGTTTTCGGCGGCTGCTACATGACCGATTGCCGGGATGAGTTCCCCAAATCCTGGTTCGAATCGGCCAAGCTTTCGCCGGGCAAGCCTGACAAGACGCTGAATTATTATGGCATCCATGCCAGCCAGCCTTTGTCGGAATGGCGCAAGAAGGGCTGGATCCACGAGGATGATCCGCGCGGCTGGTTCCAGTGGTATTGCCGTTATTACATGGGCCGCCGCCACGAGGATGACGCCCGCCAGATCGGCCGCTGGCGGGCCATGCGCCGCCATGTCGGGCAGGTCCGCAAGGGCTGCGACGAGGGCGACCTGTCCTGCCGCCCGCGCCAGCGTCAGGCGCTGCTGCACTGGGCCTATGACAGCCGGAAGCTGTAAGCGGGGCGCGCGCCGCGCTCATGGACAGTCGAAGTCGCCGGCGTCCCAGTTTTCGCCGTCACCGGCGCGGTCCTTGTCCTGACGCCGCGAGAACCAGGCATTCGCGAACAGGCTGTCACCGACCGAAAGCGCGGCGCGGATCTCTTGCAGATCCTCGGGCGAGCGGAGAATGCGCGCGCCTTCGGGATCGGTCAGGGTTTCGGGGGGCACAACGTAAAGATGCCCCCCAGACGACTGGTGCGCGGCGCTGATTGCCTGCCGCAGCGCCGGAGAGTCCGGCGTCGGGTCTGTGACATAGATCAGCACGTCATCGCTCATGAGGTCAGCGCCTGCGGCCGGCCCGGCAACCCCTCATAGCCGAGATGCAGGCGGGTATGGTCGCACATCGCCCAGTCATTCGACTGCATGATGCATTTCACCCCGCCGCCCGGCGCGCAGGCGGCGCAGTTGGCGTTGGGTTCGGCGAAATAGCCCCAGGCGCCGCCGCAATCGCAATTGGACTGGGCATATTCGTCAGGAGCATTGAAGATATGGCCGGTCTCATGGGCGAAGACACGGTCGATCTGGTCGGGTCCCCAGCCGTCATTGTCGAAATGCATCACCAGACGCGGTCCTCCGAGCCCGGCATAGGCAAAGTGCCAGAGCCGGTATTTGGTGAAAAACGCGATATAGGCCCAGTCCGTTCCGTGCCGGTCGCGCAGGGCGCGCGCGAGGGCGTCGCATCCGGCGATGCCCGGACCATGACCGAGCTGAGCGAGGGCCGCATCGCGCCACGGCGCTTCGAAATCATCGAAATGGCGCGCCTCCGGCCCGGCTTCGGGGGCGTTGACGGTCAGCACAGAAATGTCGTGCACGAAGGTGACATCCTTGCGCGGTGCCTCATTGGCGAGGAAGGACAGACCGTTCTGCACCTCGGACACGACCAGCGTCTGATCCTCGGTGCTGAATTGCAGCCGGGGGTCGGTGCCGCTGACGATGACCAGCCCAAGCGCCACGCGACCCGTGAGCCGCGCCGAGAGCGGGGCCTGCGCATCGGGCGACGGGGCGCGAAACAGGCCGGGGTCCACCGGCTGTGTCCAGGCCGCGCCATCGGGATGGAGCGGGGCCGGCCCGCCATTGCCCGATCCCTCCCATGACAGGCCCTGATGCGGGCGGTTCGCCTTGGCTGCCTGCATGTTTTCGGAATTCCGGCGCTGGAAGGCACGCTGGCCGAGCGTCTCGGTCAGGGACAGATCGGCCTCGGGCGTGGCTGCCGGCGCGCTGCCGGCAGGGGCGCTTTCAAACGCATCGCCATCGGCGATCTCGATCCGGCCATATTCGTGGAACACCGGCAGCGAGCGGCGCTGCGTGTTCATTTCCAGCCCGCGGGACTGGGTTTCATCGGAAAAGAGCATAAATTCCTTGGTATTGAGATCGGCGGTCATAACGTTCCTTCCTCGCTCGGAATAGAAGGACCATCTTAGCACGAACAAAAATGGAACATAAGCCGGGCTCATGCCCGGGGCGGGCGGCTCGGCGGGTTCCCGCACGACGAGGCAATGCAGGGCGGCGGTTGCTCTCCTGCGCCGCACGGGGCGGGCGGAGGGGACCCGGCGTGGCCATTCCGCAACCTTTGGAAGAAAGTGGAGATATTTCTCCGCTGCATGGCGGCCAACCGCATCATATTGTTGAAACCCGGCCCGTTTTGGCGCTAATGCGGCCCGAGCCTGCGTGCGATCCCTGCGACCGCGCGCGTTTCGCCGTTTTTGCAAATCCGACCGAGCACCCGATATGACCGAAGCCAACCAGTCCCCGATCCCCGAACTTTATGTCTCGCCCGATGCGGCGCAGAAACTCAAGGACGATGCCGGCAATATGCCGAGCTGGGATCTCACCCCGCGCCAGATCTGCGATCTGGAATTGCTGATGAATGGCGGGTTCAACCCGCTGAAGGGTTTCCTGACCGAAGCCGATTACGACAGCGTGGTGAACGAGATGCGGCTGGGCGACGGCTCGCTTTGGCCGATGCCGGTGACGCTCGACGTGTCCGAGAAATTCGCCGACGGGCTGGAGCCGGGCACCGATATCGCGCTGCGCGACCAGGAGGGCGTGATCCTCGCCGTCATGTCGGTCACGGATAAATGGGTGCCCAACAAGGCGCATGAGGCCGAGAAGGTCTTCGGCGCCGACGATCTGGCGCATCCGGCGGTGAACTATCTGCACAACGTGGCCGGCCCGGTCTATCTGGGCGGTCCGGTGAAGGGGCTGCAAGTCCCGACGCATTACGATTTCCGCGGTCGCCGCAACACCCCGAACGAGCTGCGCGCGCAGTTCAAGAAGCTGGGCTGGCGCAAGATCGTGGCGTTCCAGACCCGCAACCCGCTGCACCGCGCCCATCAGGAGCTGACCTTCCGCGCCGCGCGTGAGGCGCAGGCCAACCTGCTGATCCATCCTGTGGTCGGCATGACCAAGCCGGGCGATGTGGACCACTTCACCCGCGTGCGCTGCTATGAGGCGGTGCTGGACAAATACCCGTCCTCGACCACGGCGCTGTCGCTGCTGAACCTGGCCATGCGCATGGCAGGTCCGCGCGAGGCGGTGTGGCACGGGCTGATCCGCAAGAATCACGGCGTCACCCATTTCATCGTCGGCCGCGACCATGCCGGTCCCGGCAAGAACTCCGCCGGCGAGGATTTCTATGGCCCCTATGACGCGCAGGAGCTGTTCCGCAAGCACGAAGACGAAATCGGCGTGAAGATGGTCGATTTCAAGCATATGGTCTATGTGCAGGAGCGTGCCCAATACGAGCCCGCCGACGAAATCGAAGAGGGTGTGACCGTTCTGAACATTTCGGGCACCGAGCTTCGCCGCCGTCTGCGCGAGGGGCTGGAGATCCCGGAATGGTTCAGCTTCCCCGAGGTGGTCGAGCAGCTTCGCCGCACCTCGCCGCCGCGCGCGCAGCAGGGCTTTACCGTGTTCTTCACCGGGCTGTCGGGAAGCGGCAAATCCACCGTCGCCAACGCGCTGATGGTCAAGCTGATGGAGATGGGCGGCCGTCCGGTCACGCTTCTGGACGGCGATGTGGTCCGCAAGCATCTGTCGTCCGAGCTGGGCTTCAGCAAGGAGCATCGTGACATCAACATCAAGCGGATCGGCTATGTTGCCTCGGAAATCACGAAGAATGGCGGCATCGCCATCTGCGCGCCGATCGCGCCCTATACCGCGACCCGCCGTTCGGTCCGCGAGATGATCGAGCAATATGGCGCTTTCGCCGAGGTTCATGTCGCCACCCCGCTGGAAGAATGCGAGCGCCGCGACCGGAAGGGGCTCTACAAGCTGGCGCGCGAGGGCAAGATCCAGGAATTCACGGGCATCTCGGACCCTTACGAGGAACCGCAGGCGCCCGAGCTGCGGGTGGACACGACCGATATCGACGTGGACAACGCCGCCCATCAGGTGCTGCTGAAGCTGGAACAGATGGGGCTGATCGGGCTGCAATAAGCCCTCGATCTTGAACCAGATCATGCGCCGGGCCATAGTCGCCCGGCGTTTTTCATTGCGCGGGGCTGCATGACCGAGACCGTCAACATCATCTGCATGAAATGGGGCTCGGTCTATGGCGCCGAGGATGTGAACCGGCTGTATCGGCAGGTGCGGCGGCATCTGTCGCGGGCGCATCGCTTCGTTTGTTTTACCGATGATGCGGAAGGGATCGATCCGGGGGTCGATTGCCAGCCTCTGCCCGAGCTGGGGCTGCCCGAGGGGCACGGAGACACGCGCTGGCGCAAGCTGGCGTTGTTCCGGCGCGATCTGGGCGGGATGACCGGGCAGGTGGCGCTGTTTCTGGATCTGGATCTGGTGGTGGTTGACGATCTGTCGCCCTTCTTCGATCTGGAGGGCGATTTCTTCATCATCCGCGACGACGACCTGTTTCGCGCCAAGCCGCTGCGCAAGGTGAACCCGGAACGAGACCGTTTCCTGCATTCGGTGGGAAATTCGTCGGTCTTCCGCTTTATCGTCGGCGGTCACGCCTATATTCTGGACGCCTATCTGGCCGATCCGAAGGCGGCGACCTCGAATTACGAAATCAGCCAACAGTTCCAGTCCGCGCAACTGGCAAAGCATGGGCATCTGAATTACTGGCCCAAGGGCTGGGTGGTCAGCTTCAAGAATGATTGCGTCCCGCGGAATTTCCGCAGCTATTTCGCCGATCCGTCGCTGCCCGAAGGCGCGAAGATCGTGGCCTTTGCCGGCAATCCGAAAATGGAGGATGTTTTCGCCGGGCGGGGCGGCAAATGGTATCGGCGCATCGGCAATATCGACTGGCTGCGAAAGGCCTGGCAGGGATGATCGCGGATGTATTCCGGCGCTGGAAACACGCGCGCCGTATCGTGCGCGCGAAGGCCGAAATTGCCGGGCGTGACCCGCGTCCGGGCGCGCCGCACTGGCTGGATGCGCCGCTGATCGTCAGCCTGACCAGCTACGGCGCGCGGCTTGCGGCGGCTGAGCTGGTGCTGGCCTCGCTGCTGCGCCAGACGGTACGGGCGGATCGGGTGATCCTGTGGCTGGACGAGGAGGATCTGGACCGGCTGCCGGGCGGGATCCGCGACTCGGGTGCCGAGATCCGGGTCTGCCCGAACTGGAAATCCTACAAGAAGCTGGTGCCGACGCTTCTGGAGTCGCCCGAAGCCTATATCGTCACCGCCGATGACGATCTCTATTACGGCCCCGACTGGCTGGAGGGGCTGGTGGCAGCCGCGAAAGCCGGGGCGAAAGTGGCCTGCCATCGCGGGCATCGCGTGACGCTGGAGCAGGGGCTGCCGCAGAAATACGATAACTGGCAGCGTAATATTCCCCGGCCCGATGCCGGGAAGCTGATCTTTCCAACCGGGGTGGGCGGGGTGCTGTATGGACCTGGCGTGTTCCATCCCGACGCGACCGATGCCGGGAAATTCATGCGGCTTGCGCCCTCGGCGGATGATGTCTGGTTCTACTGGATGCACCGGCTGCGCGGATCGGAGCCGGAAAAGATCGGCGGGAATTTCCGCGTGATCGAATGGCCGGATTCACAGACGCAAAATCTGCGCGCGACGAATCTCGGGACCGGGGGAAATGATCGCGCGATTCAGGCGATGATCGACGCTTATGGCTGGCCGGGCTGAATATGGCCCGGATGTGATAGCGCCGCCCGTGGCATCCGGGGCGGCGCTTGCGGTCCGGTGTCAGTGGACGCTGACCGGGCTGAGATCGTTCTGGCGGGCCAGGAAGAACGCCATCTGGCGATCCTTCACCAGTGCAAGACGTTCGCCGTCGAGCCCGTGCACCGCATAGAGGCTGTCCACGCCCTTCACCTGTTCGCGCAGCTCCTGAGGAAGGCTCTCGGTTGCGACCTGGCGGATATAGACGGTGTTGCCGTCGATCTCGGGCAGTTCTTCGAATTTCGTGTTCATGTCGATCCCCTTTCTATTTGCGGCTGATCGGAATGGTCTGGACGATGTTCTGCTGGGGCTTGCGTTGCAGGGCGACGGTGAGCAGCCCGTTTTCAAGCCGTGCCGCGCCGACCTCGACCCCATCGGCAAGCACGAAGCTGCGCTGGAATGCGCGCGCAGCGATGCCCCGATGCAGGAAGACGCGGTCTTCGTCGGTTTCCGGCTGGCGGCCCTTGATGGTGAGTTGGCGGTTTTCCAGCGAGACGGTCAGATCGTCTTCTGCGAAACCGGCCACGGCGAGGGTGATGGTGAAACCGTCCGGCGCCTGGTGCTCGATATTATAGGGAGGATAGCCCTCGGCCCCCTTGGCAGCGCGTTCGGCAAGCCGCTCGATCTGGTCGAAGCCCAGAAGATGCGGATGCGTGGCCAATGTCAGTTTGGTCATGTCGTTCAAGCCCTTGTCAGCGACTCGTCATTTGGGAGAGGCCCCGTTTCGGCGACCTGTGGGGTTAATATGTGTTGCGCGGCCCGTCGGAACAAGGGGCAGAGGCCGCAAGCACGAAAGAGTTAACTTTTCCCGGTCGCGGCGTATAATCCGGCGAGGCCAGCAGAAAGACGCCAGAATGAACTATCACGCCGAGATGAGCCACGAGGATATTGCCCGCGCAAAGCTGGAGGTGCTGCGCCGCGAGCATCGCGATCTTGATGACGCGATTGCGGCGCTCGCGGCACAGCCCGGAGCGCCGACGCTGACCTTGCAGCGGCTCAAGCGGCAGAAACTGGCCCTGAAGGACCGGATCGCGCGGCTGGAAGATGAACTGCTGCCCGATATTATCGCCTGATTTCGTCGGGATAGCTTGCCGCCCGCCGCGCCCGCGATTGCGTCCCGCGACGGGGTGAATATAGTGCGGGCTTCCTTCAAGCGGGGGCATTATGGATCTGAGTGATCAAGCGGGCGTGCCGGTCGGCATCATCATGGGCAGCCAGTCGGACTGGCCGACCCTGCGCGAGGCGGCGGCGATACTGGATGAGCTTGGCGTGGGCTACGAGGCGCGGATCGTCAGCGCCCATCGCACCCCGGACCGGCTGTGGAATTACGGAAAGCGCGCGGCGGATCGCGGGCTGAAGGTGATTATCGCGGGCGCGGGCGGGGCGGCGCATCTGCCGGGCATGATGGCGTCCAAGACCCGTGTGCCGGTGGTTGGCGTGCCGGTGCAGACCCGTGCGCTGTCGGGGGTCGATTCGCTGTATTCCATCGTGCAGATGCCGAAAGGGTTTCCGGTTGCGACCATGGCGATCGGCGCGGCGGGGGCGGCGAATGCTGGGCTGATGGCGGCGGGTATCCTTGCCCTGTCGGATGCCGCGCTTGCCGAACGGCTGGATGGCTGGCGCGAACGGCTTTCGGCCTCGATCCCGGAGGAGCCGCGTGATGAGTGAGGCACTGCCGCAAGGCGCGGTGATCGGCATTCTGGGCGGCGGGCAGCTGGGTCGGATGCTGTCGGTGGCGGCGGCGCGGCTGGGCTATCGCAGCCATGTCTATGAACCCGGCGCGGCACCCGCGGGCGATGTGGCTCATGCGGTGACGCAGGCGGGATACGACGATGCCGAGGCGCTGCGCCGCTTTGCCGAATCGGTCGATGTCATTACCTATGAATTCGAGAACGTCCCGGCAGAGTCGCTCGACCTGCTGGAATCGATCCGGCCGATCCGTCCGAACCGGCGCGCGCTGGCTGTCTCGCAGGACCGGCTGACCGAAAAGGAGTTTCTGCATGGGCTGGGGCTGCGCACGGCACCTTTCGCCAATGTCGAGACCGAAGCCGATCTGCCTGCCGCGCTGGAGGCGATTGGCGCGCCCTCGATCCTGAAGACGCGGCGGCTGGGCTATGACGGCAAGGGGCAGATCCGGTTCAGCGATGCCACACAGCGCGACTGGACCGGGGCGGCGTCTGTGCTGGAGGGCTTCGTCGATTTCTCGGGCGAGATCAGCGTGATCGTGGCGCGCGGCGCGGATGGGGCGGTCGCCGCCTATGATCCGGGGCTGAATGTGCATGAGGGCGGCATCCTGCGAACGACCACCGTCCCGAGCGGGGCGGCCCGCGCGGTGGAGACCGATGCCGTGCTGCTGGCGGCCAAGATCGTGAATGCCCTAGATTATGTCGGGGTGATGGGGGTGGAGCTGTTCGTCACCGCCGGTGGGCTGGTGGTGAACGAGATCGCGCCGCGGGTCCATAATTCGGGCCACTGGACGCAGGCGGGCTGCACGGTCGATCAGTTCGAACAGCATATCCGCGCGGTGGCCGGGCTGCCTCTGGGCGACGGCAAGCGCTACGCCGATGTGGTGATGGAGAACCTGATCGGCGCGGATATGGACAGGGTACCCGAATTGCTGGCCGCGCCGGATGCGCAATTGCATCTATATGGCAAGGCAGAGGTCAGGGCCGGGCGCAAGATGGGTCATGTGAACCGGGTGCGTCGGTGAAGATGGCGCGGCCCCGTCTGGCGGTGCGGGCCGCGATCCTGAACGCCGACCGTTTGCTGGTGGTGAACGCCTATCCGCCGCATTACGGATCGGATCTGTGGTGCCTGCCCGGCGGCGGGGCCGAGGCGGGACAGTCCCTGCATGAAAACCTGATCCGCGAGGTCATGGAGGAAACCGGGCTGCGTGTCTCGGTCGGGGCGCTGATCCTGGTGAATGAATTCAAGGATTCCAAGGCCGGATTCCATCAGGTCGATCTGATCCACCGCGCCTCGCTGGTCGATTCCGATGGCGAGCGGATCGTGCTGGAAGATCCCGAAGGCGTCGTGAACCGCGCCCGATGGGTGACGCGGGCCGAGTTGGCAAAGCTGCATCACCGCCCGCGCATGCTGGGCCGCGCCGTGTGGTCCGATTACGCTGCGTGGTACGATCCGATGGAAGAGATCATCTGGTAAAGGGGGCGTTGCCCCCATCGCCTTGCGGCGATTCCCCCAAGGTATTTCAGCACCGAAGAGCGCCGGTGCGTTTCAGCCGTCCGGAAGCGTCTCCGCGAGATAGCGCATCATGTTGCCGCCCATGACCTTGGCGATCTGATCCTCGGTCAGGCCTGCATCCAGAAGGGCCTGGGTCAGCGCCGAAAGCCCCGCCGTGTCAAAGGGCGCATCGACCGAGCCGTCATAATCCGAGCCGAGCGTGACCTGATCCTCCCCGGTAAGGGCGATGGCGGCCTGGATCGAGGCGGCGATGTCGGCGGGGGTGTCGCCGCAATTCACGTCGCTCCAGTAGCCGATGCCGATGACGCCGCCCTTGGCTGCGATCTCTGACATGAGCTTGTCGGGGATGTTGCGTGGGGTTTCGCAATTGCCGCTGATCCCGGTATGCGAGACGATCGGGCGGGTGCCTTCGATGGCCAGCACATCGCGGGCCATTTGCGGGCTGGCATGGGCGAGGTCGATCACCATGTCGCGGTCCAGCAAACCGGCAACGACCTGACGGCCGAACTCTGTCAGCCCCTCGCCGCTTTGACCATGCAGCGAGCCGCCGAGTTCGTTGTCGAAGAAATGGGTCAGACCGACCACCCGAAACCCGGCCGCGTAGAGGCGGTCCAGATTGGCGATATCGCCCTCCAGCGGATGGGCGCCTTCGGTGCCGAGAATGCCGCCAATGGTCTTTTCGCCATTCGCGCGCGCGTCGAGATGGGCGGCGAGATCGGCATGGGTCAGGATCAGCCGCAGCGCCGCGGGGTCGCGCTCGGCCATGCGCGTCAGCCGGGCGGCCTGATCCAGCGCTCGTTCCAGCAGGCTGTTCCAGGTGCGGATCGGGCGAAGCTGGCCCATCACCAGCCGGGTGATGTTGTCGGGCGCGTCGGCGCTGTTTTCGCCGTAATTCAGACCCGAAGGGCTTTTCGTCACCGTGGTGAAGACCTGCACCGCGACATTCCCACGTTGCAGGCGGGGGATGTCGGTATGGCCACGCTCGACCTCGCGCAGCAGGTCACGATCCCAGAGCAGCGCGTCGGAATGCCAGTCACCGATGATCAGCCGGTCATGGAGGCTCTGCGCCGCTTCGCTGACCGGCCAGCCGGCCTCGGGCGTGTCGACCGGGTTCAGGTTCCGCTCGACCCAGGCCGGGGCGAGGGCGAAGAAGGCAATGGCAGCGATGGCGATCAGGCCGAGTGCGGCGAGGAGGATCTTGCGGAGCATGCCGGTTCTCGTGCTGGGGAGAGATCTGTCATGAGGATATGCTGAGGCCCGCGCGATCCGCCAGCATAGATCCCGCCCTCGTCGCGGAAACCGGCCTTGCAATAGACGCGATAGGCGGCAGGGTTCGACAGATTGACGGTCAGCACCAGCCGCCGCTTATCGGGGTAGAGCCCGGCGGCATAGCCGGGAATGGCGGCCATCGCGCGAGACCCCAGTCCGCGGCCTTGCAGGGACCTGTCGATCAGAACGCCGCGCAACCCCAGATCGCCCGGCTCGGCGAAAGGGTGGCGGTCGGGGTAAAGCGGGTCCAGCTTGAACATGCCGGCAAGCCGCTGGCCTTCATGAATGGCATGAAAGCTCAGCCCGACGGTGTCGTCGCGGATCATCACCGCGCCGTCATTGGCATATTGTCCGGGATGCTGAAGCAGCACCGCCAATTCGCGGAGCCTGCGGCGCGGCACCGGGCTGAGCGTGACTTCTGTCTCCATAAGCGCATGATATAACGCCGCGCATCGCAGCGCGACAGCGTTAAGGTGGAAACGCGCTTTGGCGGGTCTCAGCCCTCCATCGCCTCCAGCTCGTCGATGAAGCCTTCGATCATCGACAGCCCCTTGTCCCAGAAGGCGGGGTCCGAGGCGTCGAGCCCGAACGGGGCCTGCAGTTCCGAATGGTGCTTCGAGCCGCCCGCCGAGAGCATGTCGAAATATTTTTCCTGAAATCCTTCGGGCGCGTCCTCATAAGCGGCGTAAAGCGCGTTCACCAGCCCGTCGCCGAAGGCATAGGCATAGACATAGAAAGGCGAGTGGACGAAATGCGGGACATAGGACCAGAAGGTCTCATAGCCCTGCATGTACTCGAAGGCAGGACCCAGGCTTTCGCGGGTGACCTCCATCCAGATCGCGTTGATGTCGTCCGGGGTCAGCTCGCCCTCGGCGCGGGCGGCGTGCAGGCGGCATTCGAAGTCGTAGAAGGCGATCTGGCGGACGACCGTGTTGATCATGTCCTCGACCTTGCCGGCCAGAAGTGCCTTCTTCTGCGCCGGGTCAGTGGTTTCCGCCAGCAGCTTGCGGAATGTCAGCATCTCGCCGAAGACGCTGGCGGTCTCGGCCAGGGTCAACGGGGTCGCGGCCAGCAATTCGCCCTGCTGCGCGGCGAGGCGCTGATGGACACCGTGGCCGAGCTCATGGGCCAGCGTCATCACGTCGCGCGGCTTTCCGAGATAGTTCAGCATCACATAGGGATGCGCGGTCGCGACGGTCGGATGGGCAAAGGCGCCGGGCGCCTTGCCGGGTTTCACCGCCGCGTCGATCCAGCCATCGGTGAAGAAAGGCTGCGCCAGCTCGGCCAGACGCGGCGAGAATCCGGAATAGGCGTCGAGCACTGTCTCGCGCGCCTGATCCCAGCTGACGGTTTCCGGCGTTGCGGTGGGCAGAGGCGCATTGCGATCCCAGATCTGGAGCTTGTCCAGCCCGAGCCAACGCGCCTTCAGCGCATAATAGCGATGCGAAAGGCGGGGATAGGCGGATGTCACCGCGTTGCGCAGCGCCTCGACCACCTCGGGTTCGACATGGTTGGACAGGTGGCGCGCATGTTGCGGCGTCGGCAGCTGGCGCCATTTATCCTCGACGGATTTTTCCTTGGCGAGCGTGTTATGAATGCGTGCGAAAAGCTTGATATTGCTGCCGAATACCTTGGAAAGCGCGCGGGCCGCCGCTTCGCGCCGGTCGCGGTCGTGATCGGTCAGCAGGTTCAGCGTCGCTTCCAGTCCAAGCGTTTCGCCATTCACGTCGAATTCAAGCCCGGCCATGGTTTCGTCGAACAGACGGTTCCATGCCGCCGCGCCCACGACCGAGTTGTCGTGCAGGAATTTCTCCAGCTCATCGGAAAGCTGGTATGGGCGCATCGCCCGCATCCGGTCGAAGACGGGCTTATAGCGCGCGGGACCGCCCGGCGCGGTGAATACGGACTGATATGTCTCTTCCGGGATGCGGTTGAATTCGAGGCTGAAGAAGACCAGCGGGGTGGTGTCGTCCGTGATCCGCGCCTGAATATCCGAAAGCAGCTTTGCGCGGGCCGGATCGCTGGTGTTCTGGTAATAGCGCAGCCCGACATAGGACATGATGCGCCCGGCAACGATGTCGATCTGTTCATAGCGGTCGATGCAGTCCAGCATCGCGGCGGCGTCCAGATCGGCCAGACGTCCCTCGTAATCTGCCGCGAAGCTCGCGACCATCTTGCGCAGCTTGTCGAGATCCTCGGTCAGTTCCGGCGCATCGGGGGCGGGGTAGAGATCGGTGAGATCCCAGTCCGGCAAGTCACCGAATTCGGTGGTGGTGGTCGAGGCCGGTTCGGCGTCGCGGCAGAGTTCGCGGTCAAAGCGCATCAAAAGCATCCTTTCTGTTGCTCCTGATGTGCCGCCTGGGGCGGGGCGGTTCAACCCCCGATGGCGGCTTGGGCCTGTTGCGGCGCGGTTTCGCCGCGATGCTCGGCGGTGGGGAGGGACGCCCCGATATGGTCCAGAAACGCTGCGAAAAAGCGGGCCTGCCGCTCTGGCGTCTCGAACATCACCTCGTGATTGCCGCCCTCGATTTCCAGCAAGCGGCTGCCGGGCCAGGAGGCGGCGCGCTGACGGATGGCCTCGGGCGAGACGACGAGTTCATGCGAGCCGACGGAAACCAGCATCGGAATGTCGGGTGAGGCGTCGTCCGCCATGCGCTGGCATTCGTCGAGCGCAGTGCGCACCCAGCCATAGCTCGCCCCGCCGAGCGTCAGCTCGGGCCATTCGGCGGCTTCGCGCACCAGACGGGCCCAGGCATCCGCATCGCCGGTCAGCAGATTGTTGCGGAACGGCTCGTCCAGCACATAGGTGCCATCGCCGCCAGTGCCGAAGGCGGCGCGGCCACCCTGACCGATCCGTCCGGCGATTGACGCGAATGCCGCGGCGAACGCACGCGGCATCGGGGAATGGTTGATCCCCCACATCGGCGCAGAAAAGGTCGCGCTCTGGACCGGAAGGCCGTTCATCAGCGCCGCAAGCCCGATCCCGCCACCCATCGAATGCGCCAGCAGATGCCAGGGCTGGGGCAGGGACAGTTCGGTCGCGGTCTCGATCATGGCGATCACGTCGAGCTGGTAATGCGCGAATTCGAGCGCGTGACCGGGGCGAGGATTATCCTGCAACCGATCGGCGCAGCCCTGACCACGCCAGTCGATGGCCAGCACGTCGAGCCCCGCCGCATTCAGAAACAGCGCGACGGGGGCGTATTTCTCGACATATTCGGTCCGGCCCGGGAACAGCAGCACGGTGCCCTCTGCCGCCTCGGCCCGCCAGAGCGCGACGCGCAGCCGAACATCGTCATCCGTGCGCAGCCAATAGGCTTCGGCGGGAGGTTCCTGCGTGTCGGCGAACTGGTGAAACGGGGCAGGCGAGAGGGTCATGATGCTGGCTCGAAGGTCATCTGGGCTTTGCAGGGGCAGATTGCCGCCGATCAGGCGAGTGCCGAGCCAAGCTTCATCGCCAGGCCCATATTTCCGTCGACCTTCAGCTTGCCGGTCATGAAGGCGGTGGTCGGATTGACATCGCCGTTCAGCATTCCCTCGAAGGTTTCGCGGCTGGCGGTGAGCGTCACCTCGGATTCAGCGGCGTCATCGGCGGCGCGGGCGCCGTCGGAATCGATCATGATCGCGCCCTCATCCTCGATCACGAATTTCGCGGTGCCGTCATCGAAGCTGCCAAGCTTGGCATTCAGCGCGTCGACCGCGGCGTTGACTACATTGCTCATGATGTCCTCCGTAAAGTTGACTGGCAGAGCGCCAGCAAGTCGGGTTAGAACGCCTATATGAGAAGGCGCGTCCCGTATTTCCATCGTGCCGTCACGGCATTTGCCACCGCATTCGTCGCGGCGCAAGCAATTGCTGAACCTGTCGACCCCGCTTTGTTCGAAACCCTGGCCGCGGAGCGGGGCGATGCGTGGATGGAGGCCGAGACCCGCATCCTAGATGGCTGGGCCGATACCGGCTCGGAGGCGCTGAACATGATCCAGACGCGCGGCGAGACGGCGCTTGATGAGGGCGATGTGCCTGCCGCCATCGGCCATCTGACTGCGCTTGTCGATCACGCGCCGGATCACGCCATGGGCTATCAGCTGCGCGGGCTGGCCTATTGGCTGAACGGCGATGCGGGGCCTGCCGCCGCCGATCTGGCCCGCGCGCTCGAGATCGAGCCGAAGCAATATCTGGCGCTGAACCAGCTTGCCGCCATGCTGGAAGAGCTTGGCCGCACGGATGCCGCGATCGAGGCGCTGCGCCGCTCTCTCGAGATCCATCCGCACCAGCAGGATGCCATAGATGCCGCCGCCCGGCTTGACGCCGAGGATAATGGCACCAACATCTGACGGCTGAGACGGAAGGGCATTCATGTCACGCATCACGGCCGTGCTTGGCCCGACCAATACCGGCAAGACGCATTACGCGATCGAACGGATGCTTGCGCACCGGACCGGCGTGATCGGTCTGCCGCTGCGCCTGCTGGCGCGAGAGGTCTATGACCGGATCGTCGCGGCGCGCGGCCCCTCTGTCGTGGCTCTGGTGACCGGGGAAGAGCGGATCGTTCCGACCCGTGCGCAATACTGGGTCGCCACCACAGAAGCCATGCCCGAGATCGCCGCCGATTTCGTCGCGGTGGACGAGATCCAGCTTGCCGCAGATCCGCAGCGCGGCCATGTGTTCACCGACCGGCTGCTGCATGCGCGGGGCCATCACGAGACTCTGCTTCTGGGGTCTGACACGATGCGCCCGGCCATCGCGGCACTTCTGGACAGGGTGCAGTTCATGCGGCGCGACCGGTTCTCGACTCTGAGCTGGGCCGGGACGCGGAAGATCAGTCGGATGCCCGCGCGTTCGGCGATTGTCGGTTTCTCGGTCGATGACGTCTATGCCATTGCCGAGCTGCTGCGCCGCCAGAAGGGCGGTGCTGCGGTGGTGATGGGGGCGCTGTCGCCGCGGACGCGCAATGCGCAGGTGGCGATGTATCAATCGGGCGAGGTCGATCATCTCGTGGCGACGGATGCCATCGGCATGGGGCTCAATCTCGATATTCGCCATGTCGGCTTCGCCTCGACGGTCAAATTCGACGGGCGCCGGATGCGGCCGCTTTTCCCGCATGAGCTGGGCCAGATCGCGGGCCGCGCGGGGCGGCATACGGAACCCGGCACATTCGGCGTCACCGGCGAGGCCGGGCCTCTGGATGAGGGGCTGATCGACGCCATCGAGAATCATCGCTTTGCCCCGATCAGCCGGCTGATGTGGCGCAATCCGAGGCTGGAATTCGGCAGCATGGACCGGCTGGTTGCCAGTCTCGAGGCGTCGCCGGATCACGAATTGCTGGTTCGCGGACGCGAGGCGGATGACCTCTCGGCGCTGAAATCCCTGCGCGACCTGCCCGAGATCCGCGACCGCGTGACCACCGGGCCGGATGTGCGCCTGCTCTGGAATGTCTGCCGCATCCCCGATTTCCGCTCGATCTCGCCTGCGGAACACACCAGCCTGTTGCTGCGCATCTTCACCTTCCTGCAGGACGGGCCGATCCCCGATGACTGGCTGGCCCGTGCCATCGACCGAATCGACCGAACCCAGGGCGATATCGACGCGTTGTCGAAGCGCCTCGCTTTTATCCGGACCTGGACCTATGTGGCGCAGCGCAGCGGATGGGTCGCGGATGAATCGTATTGGCGCGAGGCGACGCGCACTGTAGAAGACCGCCTGTCGGACGCGCTGCACGCCGCGCTGACGCAACGATTTGTGGACCGGCGCACATCCGTGCTGATGCGCCGGCTCAAGCAGAAGGAGACCCTCGTGGCCGAGGTGAACGACAAGGGTGAAGTCAGCGTCGAGGGCGAATTCGCCGGTCGGCTGGAAGGATTCCGCTTCCGCGCGGACGAAACCCAGAATTCCGACGAGGCGCGGATGCTGAACCGCGCCGCCTATGAGGCGCTGCGGCCCGAATTCCATCTGCGCGCCGACCGTCTCTATAACGCGCCCGACACCGAGCTGGACTTTACCGAACAAGGCGGTCTGATGTGGGGCGACACCGCTGTCGGCAAGCTGGTCAAAGGCGCCGAGCCGATGAAGCCGGGTGTCGAGGCTTTCGTCGACGAGGAAGCTGGGCAGGATATCGCCGACAAGGTGCGCCGACGCCTTCAGCATTTCATCGACCGCAAGATCGCGTCGCTGTTCGAACCTCTTCAGGCGATGAGCCGGGACGAGACCCTGACCGGGCTGGCCCGTGGCTTTGCCTTCCGTCTGGTCGAGAATCTCGGTCTGATCCGCCGCGAAGAGGTCGCCGCCGAGGTCAAGGAACTCGATCAGGAGGCGCGGGGCAGCCTGCGCAAGCATGGCGTGCGCTTCGGTCAGTTCACCATCTTCATGCCTGCTTTGCTGAAGCCCGCCCCGACGCGGTTGCGGCTTGTGCTGTCGGGGCTTTGGGAAGGCTTGTCCGAATTCCCCGAAAGCCCGCCTCCGGGGTTGGTGACGATCCCGAACCTGCCCGAAGTTCCCGCGTCAGCCTATACGCTCTCGGGCTATCGTCCGGCGGGCGACCGGGCGATCCGCATCGACATGCTGGAACGGCTCGCCGATATGCTGCGCACCCAGGATACGCGCGGCGGGTTCGAGGCGAACGCCGACATGCTGTCGATCACCGGCATGACGCTGGACCAGTTCGCCGGGCTGATGGAAGGCCTGGGTTACGCCGCCGAAAAGGGCGAGAGGGTGAAGGTCAAGCCTGACACCGCGCCGCAGGCTGCGCCGGAACCGGCCACGGTGGCCGAGGCTGAGGGCGAGCATCCGATGACCGAAGAGGAATCGGTTCTCGCCGCGGAAACCCGGGCGAAATGGGAATCCGAACAGGCCGAGAAGAAAAAGGCGGAGGCCGCTGCCGCCGAGGCTGCCAGCTCTGACATGGCCACGGGCGAAACCGCTGCCGATGACAGCGCCACCGCCACCGGGGAAACCCCCGCCGAGACGGAGATGGAGGTTTTCTATACCTTCCGCTGGGTGCCCAAGCAGCGCGGCCCGCGCGGTCAGGGCGGTGCGCGTCGCCAGAATGCACGCGCCGATGGCGATCACCGTCAGGGCAAGCCGCGCGGCGACCGTCCCAAAGGTGGCGGCAAACCCAAAGGCGGCAAACCGGGACGCGGCAAGAATGACCGCGGCGACAAGCCGAAGAATTTCAGCGCCCGTCCGCCCCGCTCGGAAAAGCCTGTGGATCCGGACAATCCCTTCGCGGTGCTCGCCGCGCTGAAAGAGAAGAAGTAAGACAGAACTTCCCGGCGACAGCCTGATCCGCACGGGTGCAGATGCCGAACGCCGTCGCAGTTGCTTGCGGCGGCGCCTCTTCATCCTGACCGAAATATCCTGGGGTCCGGGGCAGCGCCCCGGTCCGGCCACACCAATAATGCAAAAAGGCCGCCCCGAAGGACGGCCCCTGCAAATCCGATGCGGCGAAGATCAGTTCTTTGCGTAGAATTCGACGACCAGGTTCGGCTCCATCTGCACGGCATAGGGCACGTCACCCAGAGCCGGCGTCCGCACGAAGCTCGCGGTCATCTTGTTGTGGTCGACTTCCAGATAATCCGGCACATCACGCTCGGGCAGTTGCACGGCTTCCAGCACGATGGCCAGCTGGCGCGAACGCTCGCGGACCGAAACCACATCGCCTTCCTTGACGCGATACGAGGCGATGTTGACCTTCTGGCCGTTCACTTCGATATGGCCGTGGTTCACGAACTGGCGCGCGGCGAAGATGGTCGGCACGAACTTGGCGCGATAGACGACAGCGTCCAGACGGCGCTCGAGCAGGCCGATCAGGTTTTCGCTGGTGTCGCCCTTGACCCGCTCGGCCTCGGCATAGATGCGGCGGAACTGCTTTTCGGTCAGGTCGCCGTAGTAACCCTTCAGCTTCTGCTTGGCGCGCAGCTGGGTGCCGAAATCGGACATCTTGCCCTTGCGGCGCTGACCGTGCTGGCCGGGGCCGTATTCGCGGCGGTTGACCGGGGACTTGGCGCGGCCCCAGATGTTTTCGCCCATGCGGCGGTCGATCTTATACTTGGCAGAGGTGCGTTTGCTCACCGCTGATCTCCTTTTGCTGTTTCAAAAGGGCGTTGTCCTTTCCCCGAAGGGCGACAGGCATCCTCTTGCGAGGGCCCCCAACACCAATGAAGCGGCGCTTATAGCGCGGTGGCGGGCAGAGTCAACAGCTCTTGCCGCATTGCCGAAACACCGGCAAAAGAAGAGCCATGAAACAGATCATCTGCATCAAATGGGGCGCGAAATACGGTCCCGACTATGCCAATCGCTTCTATAACATGGTGGCGAAGAATATCACCCCGCCGTTCCGGGTCATCTGCTTCACCGACAGCACCGAGGGGCTGAACCCCGCGATCGAGACCCGGCCTCTGCCCGATCCGGATTTCGTCATGCCGAGGAACACCCCCGGCAAATGGCCGAAATCGCAGCTCTGGGGCGATCTTGGCGATATCACCGGGACCGTGCTGTTCATGGATCTCGACGTGATCGTGACCGGCAGTCTCGACGCGTTCTTCGAGTATGGCGATCCTGCGGATACCATCACCGCGAAGAACCCCAACACCCCGCTTGAGCGTATGGCGCAGACCTCGATCTATCGGATGAAGGTCGGCAAGCTGGCACCGATGCGCGAGAAATTTCTTTCGGACCCGCAGGGCTTCGCCGACAAATACCGCTATGAGCAGCGCTTCGTGACCCATAACGCGCCGGGCGGGGTGAAGTTCTGGCCGCGCGGATGGGTAAGCCATTTCCGCATGCATTGCATCCCGCCATTTCCGCTGAACTATGTGCAGCCCCCGCGGATCCCGCGTGGCACGAAAGTGGTGATCTTCGCGGGCCATCTGAACCCGGATGATGCCGTGCTCGGCCAGTGGTCCAAGAACGATCCGCTGCGCAGCCCCGGCGACCATCTGAGGGCGACTTTTGACGGGCGGCGGCGTGAGAGCGTTTCAAAACATCTCCGCCATTACTACCTTCCGGCGAAATGGATCGCTGATAAATGGATCTAGTTCAGGGCTTTAGGAGCGTATATTCATCCGGGAAGCGGCCCAGATAGTCGAGCATCGCGCCAGACGAGCGCCACTGCTTGAACAGCGATTTCCCGAGATCGTGCCGCTCGGGCAAGTGGCGGCGCTCCAGCGCCGTGCCGCGCGGCGCATCTGGGAAATGCCGTGGCAGGATCGCAGCGTAATCGGCACGAAGCCGCATCGGGATGCGCCCATCCGCGCTGTCGAGCCAGGGCTTATGCGGCCCGATGAAATGCACGAGGCAGGGATCCGCCATCGACATCAGATGCGCCGAGGACCAGGTAAACTGCCAGTTCCACAAGGGGCTGATCTCGGCCCAGTCGCCGTGCAGCATCCCGTTCATCAGCGCCTGATCGCGGCCTAGCCTGTCCAGATGCGCATGCGCGAAGCTGGCGGCACGGGCGCTCAGATCCGCCTCTGCCCATCGCTCGGTGTCGATCATCACCACGCCCGCGTTGAAATAGGGCGCCGCCGGCAGGCCGAGCTGCCGGAACTCGCGCACCCGTCTCCGGGGCGAGCGCCATTGCCGGTTGTCACGGACCGCCGCAACGGCATGTCCGAGCATGTCGGCGCAGAGAAGCCGCCCCGGATCGCCGCGCTGAAAAATCACGTCGCTGTCGAGCACGAGGATCCGGCGATAGATCCCGCGCAGGGCCGAGGCGCAGAACAGCTCCATATAGGTCGCGATCGACCGCCGCGCATCGGTGGGCAGCGCATCGACGAGCGTTGCGTCCGCCGCCGCGACATGGCCTATCCCGGCCTCGCGCAACAGCGCCGGCAGCGCAAGCGGAACCGGTCCGCCGATCAGAAGATCGTAGTCGCGCTTGCCGCGGGCGAGCTGCAGTGCCGGGATCGCTGCATAGGCCAGATAGGCCGCATCGCAGGCCAGAATGATGGCAGTGTCGTTCTGCGGTTTGAAGTCGGCGGAAAATTGCGGAGTGGCGGTCATGGCGGAGCTTCCGCAGTATATGCTTCTCGTTGCAGAGGAATTAGACCGTGCGAAGCTGAAAGGCAAAAGGTTAAAGCGATGAACAGAGTCGTCATCTGGCAGCGCGTCGAGGGCGCGGTCGTCTTTTTCGCCGGGATCTGGATCTACAGCGCCCTCGGCGGCGGCTTTGCCTGGTGGCTGGCGCTGCTGCTGTTCTTTGCGCCGGATCTGGCCTTTGCGGGCTATGCCGGGGGGCCGAAGATCGGGGCGGCTGTCTATAACCTGGTGCATCTCTATGCGTTCGGACTGATGCTGCTGATGCTGGGCAGCGTCATCGGGAATGGGGGCATGATGGCCCTTGCTGCGCTCTGGCTGGGCCATGCGGGGTTCGACCGGATGCTGGGCTATGGCCTCAAGACCGATGCCGGGTTCGGACACACCCATCTGGGGCCGATTGGCCGCAATCGCTAGGCCGAACGCGGCCATCACCCTTGCCCCGCGCAGGGGCTTCCGCTAACCGTCGCGGAAACCCGTTACGGAAGGCCCGCCCATGCGTCTGTCGCGTTATTTCCTGCCCGTCCTCAAGGAAGACCCCAAGGAGGCGCAGATCGTCAGTCACCGGCTGATGCTGCGCGCCGGCATGATCAAGCAGCAGGCGGCGGGAATCTATTCCTGGCTGCCTCTGGGCCAGAAGGTGCTGCGCCGGATCGAGCAGATCGTGCATGAGGAACAGCAGCGCGCCGGGCATATCCCGGTGCTGATGCCGACGCTGCAATCGGCGGATCTGTGGCGCGAAAGCGGCCGCTATGATGCCTATGGCGAGGAGTTGCTGCGTATCACCGACCGCCACGGACGCGACATGCTGTATGGTCCGACCAATGAAGAGATGATCACCGACATCTTCCGCAGCCATGTGAACAGCTACAAGGATCTGCCGCTGACGCTGTATCACATCCAGTGGAAATTCCGCGACGAGGTCCGCCCGCGTTTCGGCGTCATGCGGGGCCGCGAGTTCCTGATGAAGGATGGCTATAATTTCGACCTCTCGCGCGAGGACGCGCTGCACGCCTATAACCGGCATCTGGTGACCTATCTGCGGACCTATGAACGCATGGGGCTTCAGGCGATCCCGATGCGCGCGGATAGCGGCCCGATCGGCGGGGATGACACGCATGAATTCCTCGTGCTGGCCGAGACTGGCGAGTCGGAGGTGTTCTATGACAGCGAAATCACCGAGCTGAAATTCGGCGACCGTGAGATCGACTATGACAGTGTCGAGCAATGCCAGGCGGTGCTGGAAGAATTCACCAGCCGTTACGCTCGCACCGACGAAACCCATGACGAGGCGAAGTTCAACGAGATCCCCGAGGAGCGCCGCCGCAGCGCACGCGGGATCGAGGTCGGCCAGATTTTCTATTTCGGCACCAAATATTCCGAACCGATGGGCGCCACCGTGGTCGGACCAGACGGGCAGCGCGTCCCGGTGCATATGGGCAGCCACGGCATCGGCGTCAGCCGCCTGGCCGGGGCGATCATCGAGGCCAGCCATGACGAGAAGGGCATTATCTGGCCCGAGGGCGTGACGCCGTTCCATGTCGGCATCGTCAATCTGAAACAGGGCGATTCCTCGGTGGATAGCGCCTGTGAGGCGCTGTATCGGGATCTGAAGGCAAAGGGGTTCGACGTGCTCTATGACGACCGCGACGAACGCGCAGGGGCGAAATTCGCCACGATGGACCTGATCGGGCTACCCTGGCGGGTGACGGTGGGGCCGCGCGGTCTGCAGAATAACAAGGTCGAGCTGACCTCGCGCAGGACAGGAGAATCGGAAGAGATCTCTCCGGCGGATGCGGTGGCGCGTCTGGAGAAGATCTACAAACCGGTGTTCGACGCGGCGAGGTAAGCGCCGGGGGCTGCGCGCCCCCGGACCCCGCGGGATATTTCCGTCAGGTTGAAGGCGCGTTTGCGTCGAGCTGCGCCGCGAGCCGGTCGATCCCGGCCTGATCGGCTTTCAGCGAGGCGAACAGCGTGGCCTGGCTCGCATGGATCAGCGCATCGGGCAACTGCTTCAGGTGGTTGGCCCGCAGCGTTGCGCCGCTGCTGGTGATGTCGGCAATCGCTTCTGCGGTGAGATTGGCGACGGTGCCCTCGGTCGCACCCTGACTGTCGACGAGCTGGTAATCGGCGATCTCGGCCTCGGACAGGAAGGCGCGGACGAGGCGATGATATTTCGTCGCGATGCGCAGGCGGAAGCCGTGGGTTTCGCGGAACTGGCGGGTGATGGCGGCGAAATCGTCGAGGGTTTCGCAGTCTCGCCAGCAGGTGGGCACGGCGAGGATCAGATCGGCATGGCCGAAGCCCATCGCGGTCAGCTCGCGCACATCGGAGCGCCAGCCGGCGAGTTTTTCGCGAACGAGGTCCGAGCCGGTGACGCCCAGATCGATCCGCCCCGCCGCGAGCTCTCGTGGAATTTCCCCGGCTGAGAGCAGCACGAGCGTCAGATCCGCCCCTTCGATCCGGCCCGCATATTCGCGATCCGAGCCGCTGCGGCTGAGCGTGATGCCGCGATCCGCGAACCAGCCGAACGTGTCTTCCATCAGCCGCCCCTTGGACGGCACGCCGAGCTTCAGCATGACGCCTCCAGTTCCGCGATCAGGCCGGGGCGGATGATGCCGCCGACTGCCGGAATGGCGCGGCCCTGTCCAAGCTGGGCGGTCAGCGCGTCATAGCGCCCGCCCGAGGCGACAGGGGGCCAGTCGGGATGATCGGCGGTGAAGGTGAAGGTCATGCCGTCGTAATATTCCATCGTCTCGCGCCCGTGGCTGGCGGCGAAACGGATCGTCGCGGGATCGACGCCGCGCGCCGCAATTTGGTTCAGGCGTTCGGCAAGGCGGTCCACCGCCTCGGCGATCTCGGGGATTTCGGCTGCGAGGCCGCGCAATTGGTCGAGCGACTCCGGGGCCGGGGCGTCCACGGCGAAAAGCCGGGTCAGCCGGTCGGCCCATGTCGCGGGCAGCGGGGGCTCGTCCGGTTCGGCGTTCAGCGTCGCAATGCGCGCTTCCATCTCGGGGCCGCTGCGCAGCCCGGTCCAGGGCGCGTCGGTTTCGGGCAGGTCGCGCGGCTGGGCCGGCGTGGAGAAGCGGGCCAGCAGCCGGGCGAAGCGGATCGGGCGCCAGACGTGATGCAGCAGCGCCGTGCGGCGCGGGGCCGAGACTGGCAGGGCGCGCACCGCATCCAGAAGAATATCCATGTCGCCCATCGTCGCCGTCAGCCCGTAGGGGGAAAGCAGCCTGTGAAACAGCGCAAAGATTTCGGCATCGGCTTCGCTGTCGCGGGCGAAGATCTCGAACCCGGCTTGCAGGTATTCGTTCTCGCGCGGGTTCTCGGGCCGGGTATCGCCGTGATCCTGCTTGCGGAAAACCTCGCCCAGATAGCAATAGCGCGCGGGCTCGGCACCGTCCTGCATATGCATCTGCACCACCGGGACGGTGAAGTCGGGACGCAGCACGACCTCGCCCCGGACGGGATCGGTGGTGACATAGGCGCGGGCGCGGATGTCTTCGCCGTAAAGGTCAAGCAGGGTGGCGGCATCCAGCAGGATATCCGGCGCGACCTCTGCCGCCCCGGCGTCGCGGAAGGCCGCAAGCAGGCGTTGGCCTGCCTGCTGCTTGGCCGATTTGCCTACCATCTGGCCAGCATCTCCTGCACCGCGGCGACCAGATCGCCACGCTTGGCCTCGGTCTGGGCGGGCTGGGATTTCCATTCCTCGTGGCTGGCCTCGGATGCCAGCATGGCGCCGAGGATCAGGTCCTTGATCTGGACGACTCCGCGTTCGGCCTCGTCCCCGCCCTGAATGATGGCGATGGGTGCGGCGCGCTTGTCGGCATATTTCAACTGGTTGCCGAAATTCTTCGGATTGCCCAGATAGACCTCGGCGCGGATGCCTGCGGCGCGCAGTTCGGCGGCCATGGCGTGATATTCGGCCATGCGGTCGCGATCCATGACGGTGACGATGACCGGCCCGCGCGCCGCATCGCCGGTCAGACCCTTGGCCCGCAGTGCGGCCAGCAGACGGTCGACGCCGATGCTGACCCCGGTGGCGGGAACCTTCTGGCCGGTGAAACGCTCGACCAGACCGTCATAACGCCCGCCGCCCGCGACCGAGCCGAATTGCCGCTTGCGGCCCTTTTCGTCGAGGATTTCAAAGGTCAGCTCGGCCTCGAAGACCGGGCCGGTGTAATAGCCGAGGCCGCGCACGACCGAAGGGTCGATGATGGCGCGATCCTCGCCCACGCCGAGCCCGCGTAGTAGCGCGGCGATCTGGGCCAGTTCCTCGACCCCTTCCGCGCCGATGGCCGAAGGGCCGACCGCCGTGCGCAGGTTCATCAGCGTCATGGCATTGTCCTTGCCACGCGAGGTCAGGAAGCGCAGCACCGGTTCGGCCTGTTCTTCCGTCAGACCGACACCGTCGATGAAGGCGCCCGAGTCGTCCTTGCGGCCTTTGGTCAGAAGCGCCAGCACGCCGTCTTCGCCGACCTTGTCGAACTTGTCGATCTGGCGCAGCACATCATCGGCCTTGTCGCCGCCCGCGACGCCTGCCGCTTCCAGCACCCCGTTCAGCACCTTGCGGTTGTTGATCCGCACGAGATAGTCGCCGCGCGCGATGCCGACGCCTTCCAACGCGTCCGCGAGCATGGCGCAGATTTCCGCATCCGCCGCGACCGAGGCGCTGCCAACCGTATCGGCATCGCATTGATAGAACTGCCGGAACCGGCCCGGACCCGGTTTTTCATTGCGCCAGACCGGACCCATCGCATAGCGGCGATAGGGGGTCGGCAGGTCGTTGCGATATTGCGCCGCAACCCGCGCGAGCGGCGCGGTCAGGTCATAGCGCAGCGCCAGCCAGTCACCCGACCCGCCGCCCGGAACCTCTTCCTCCTGCCAGGCGAAGACGCCGGCATTGGGCCGATCCACATCGGGGAGAAACTTGCCCAACGCCTCGACCGTCTCGACAGCCGAGCTTTCCAGGGGTTCGAAGCCGTGCAGATGGTAGATCTCGCCGATCCGGTCCAGCATCTGCTTGCGTTCGGTCACCTCAGCGCCGAAATAGTCGCGGAAGCCCTTGGGCGTCTGGGCCTTGGGGCGCGGTGATTTCTTCTTGTCCTGCGGCATGGAACCTGTCTCCGTCTCGCGGGTGGGCTTAGCGGAGATGGATGGAATGGACAAGTTGCAGAGGCTGGAAGAGGCGATCGCGCATCTCACACGCATGGTGGAGGAGCTGTCCGAGGTGGTGGCCCGGCAGGACCGCGAGATCGCACGGCTGCAGGCGCGGGTGGGGATGCTGTTGGATCGCGAGGCCGAGCGCGAAGCCGAGTCGGGATCTGGCATTCCGCTGGCCGATCAGCGGCCGCCGCATTGGTAATGCCGGTTGCTCGGCGCCGGAACTTAGCCCGTAAGCTATGCCTCAGCGCATCAACATGGCGAAGCCTTCAGATGAATCCGAGTTCCAGCCGGGCCTCTTCGGACATCATGTCCATGCCCCATTGCGGCTGGAAGGTCATTTCGACATCGACCTCACGCACACCCGGCACCGCCTCGACCGCATCCGCGACCCAGCCCGGCATCTCTCCGGCGACGGGGCAGCCCGGGGCGGTCAGCGTCATCACCACCCCGACCTTGCCGTCATCGGCGATATCGAGCGTGTAGATCAACCCGAGATCATAGATATTCACCGGGATTTCAGGGTCGTAAACCGTACGGCAGGCCTCGACGACCTGATCGTACAGCGGATGCTCGGTGGTTGAAGGCCGGATCAGCGGCTCGCCTTCCTGAAGATTGTCATCCATAAATACCATCCCGTTCTGCTGCCCCAGCATATAGGCAATGCTGCGCCCTGCTTCCACCCCCAGCCCATCCGGGAGCCCGTCATGACCGCGACGATTTACCATAACCCGAAATGCGCAACCTCGCGAAAGGTTCTTGCTGCGCTGCAAGAGGCAGGGATCGAGCCAGAAATCGTTCGCTATGTCACCGAGCCACCCAGCCGGGAGACGCTGCGCGCTCTGGCCCGCGATTCGGGGCTCGGCGTGCGTGGTCTGCTGCGGCGGCGGGGCACGCCCTATGACTCGCTGGGACTGGCCGATCCGGGGTTGAGCGACGCGGCGCTGTTGGATGCGATCCTCGCCCATCCGCAACTGCTGGAGCGGCCCTTCGTGGTGACCGACAAGGGCACCCGGCTTGTTCGCCCTGTCGAGCGGCTGCGCGAGATTCTCTGAAAGTGGGGTCCGTGGGAGAAACGCGGTCGCTCTGCGCCGCCGCCGCTGGCCCCGGAGCTTCGTGAAGGTTTCGCCTCTCCCCACAGAGAACAAAAACCTGCCGGCCCCGTATATGCCGCGATGCGCACATCTTACACGGCGGATGCAGCAGGCTCGACGTTAGAAGCGGAGGGGAGCGCCGCGCGTCCCGGCCCCGCACATCCCGACGGAGGTTTCATTCCTGCGGCGCATGCTCGGAAAGCAGGTTCTTCTCGCCGTCCCTTTTGCTCGCCTCGACCATGCGTTCGAAAGCCTTGTCGGGCTTGATGTCGGTCTGAGGCGGCGTGATCTCTCGCGCTTTGGGTTGCATGTCGTTGGGTTTCGGCGTCGTCTCGGTGATGGTCGCTGTCTCATCATCCGGATCCTGCGGTGTGATATCCTCCATCCGGACGCGATAGATCGGCTCTGGCAGTCCGTAACCCGCCGCTTCGAGCGTTTCTTTCAAGACCCGGATCGCCTCGCCGCGCGCCTTGTTGAACTCGGCCCCTTGTTGGGTGACCCAGCCCGAGAAACGCATGATGACATTGGAATCGCCGACCTCATGCACCCAGACGGCGGGTTCCGGCGCGGGCAGAACGAAGTCCAGGCTTTCCAGCGTGGTCAGCCCCAGCTCGCGCACCGCGGCGAGGTTCGATTCCGCATCGACACCGAGATCAAAGATAAAGCGCCGCTCGGGGTGACGCGTATAGTTGGTGATGACCGCCTTGAACACGGTGGAGTTCGGGATCCGGATATTGTTCCCGTCGAGCGACAGCAGTGTCGTGGCGCGACTGGTCAGGCGGATCACCCGGCCCTCATTGCCCTCGATCTCGACCAGATCATTGGGGCGGAAGGGTTGGCGCAGGGACAGCATGACCGAGGCGATGAAGTTTTCCACCGTATCGCGCACCGCGAAACCGAGCGCGATCCCGATGATCCCGGCAGCGCCGAGAAATGTGCCCAGCAGGGCCGAGGCGCCCAGTATGTCGAGCGCCATTACAACCGCCGCCAGCCAGAAGGCCAGGCGGATCGCGGTGCGCAGGATCTCGGCGATGAAGGGGTTGGGGGCCAGACGCTCCCACGGTTGGCGCAGCCGTGCGACGAGGCTTCCGACCCAGCCGATCAGCAGCGCCACCAGCACCGCCACCGCCAGAAGCGGCAGGAAGGCGACCGATTGCGCGAGACGGTCCCGGAACCGCTCGGCCACGGGTTCAAGACGGGCGCGAAGATCGGTGTTTTCCTGCACCCGGTTCTGGATCTCGACCACGCCATCGACGCGGGCCACGAGCCGGTCCAGACGATCCACTGCGGCGCCATCAAGCGCGGTGCCGTCAAGCGTCACGATGCCGGCTTCGACATCCACCGCCACATCGCCATATCCGTCCAGCTCGGACAGAATATCCTCGATCCGGTTTCGAATGGCGCTGTCGCTGGCATCGTCGGCGGCGACGGCGATGGTGCCTTCGGGGCGGCTGGCATCCTCCTGCGCGATGACGGCTATCGGCGCCAGCGTCAGGATCATCGCCAGAAGAAGCGCGACTGGGCGCGTCATTTCGCCATGACCGGGTCGGCTTTCGCCAGCCGGTCGAATTGCATCAGGCTCGACACAAGGGCGGGCATACGGTCCAGATGGATCATGTTCGGCCCATCGGAGGGCGCGTTATCGGGGTCTTCATGGGTCTCGATGAACACGCCCGCCACGCCGATCGCAACCGCGGCCCGTGCCATCACCGGGGCAAATTCGCGCTGCCCCCCGGACGAGCCGCCCTGACCGCCGGGTTGCTGCACCGAATGGGTGGCATCCATAATGACCGGATAGCCGGTGCGCGCCATGATCGGCAGAGCGCGCATATCGGCGACGAGCGTGTTATAGCCGAAGCTTGCCCCGCGCTCGGTCAGGAGGATCTTGTTGTTCCCGGTCGAGGCGACCTTGTCGACGACGTTCGGCATGTCCCAGGGGGCAAGAAACTGGCCCTTCTTGATGTTTACCACGGCACCGGTTTCGCCCGCCGCGATCAGCAGATCTGTCTGGCGTGACAGAAAGGCCGGGATCTGGATCACATCCGCCACCGCCCCGGCGGCGCGCGCCTGTTCGATGTCATGCACATCGGTCAGCACGGGACAACCGAGCCGGTCACGCAGATCCTCCAGCATGCGCAGCCCTTCATCCATCCCGACGCCCCGGCGGCCTTTAAGCGAGGTCCGGTTCGCCTTGTCATAGCTGGCCTTGAAGATGTAATTCGCGCCCGCATCTTCACAGGCCTTCGCCATCGTTTCGCCGATCATCAGCGCGTGGTCCAGGGTTTCCAGCTGGCAGGGCCCGGCGATGATGGTGAGCGGCAGATCGTTGCCGCAGTCGAAATTTCCGATGGTCACGCGCGTCATGTCGATACCTGTTCCCGCAGAATGGAGGCTGTCAGTGACAGCATCAGATAGATAGCGAGAAAGATCAGGAATGCCACGACCGTATTCGAAAAGGCCTTCGGATAGGTGGCATTTTGCGGGGCGACCGGGGCCACGGACAGGGAGAGATAGCGGACCTGTTTATTCGCCTCGACGCGCGCAATCTCAAGCTGTTCCGCCGCCGAGGCGAGCAGCGCCTGCCGGGTTTCCAGATCGGCCTCGGCAATGCGCAGCCGCCCGGTGACCTGGGCCAGAGAGCCGCGCGCATCGCTGCCCTCGGTCAGTTCGGACCGGGTTTCGGCGATCAGTTCACGCAGCCGGGCGATATCGCCCTCGACCCCTTGGACCCGACTGGGATTCGGCTGCGCGTTGGCCTGAAGCTGCGCCAGTTCCAGCTGCTTGCTGGTCAGCTCACCCTGAAGTTGGCCGATCCGGCTCATCACCAGCCCGCTTTCGGATTGCGGATCCAGCACGCCCATCTGTTCCTGCAGCGCCTGAACCTCGGCCTGGGCGTCGCGGACGCGCCGCTCTGCCTCTTCATAGTTTTCCTGCGCCCCGGCCATCTGATCGCTGCGCACGCGGGAGGTCATGTCGTCCACCATCCCCTCGGCATAACGGATCAGCGCGCGGGAATATTCCTCGCTCAGCGCCGGATCGGGGGCGATCACGTCCATGTCCAGAACGCCCTCTGTGGGGTCATAGCCGACCTTGAGCATATCGCTGTAGGTCTTGAAAGCGTCGTCATCGGTCGCATCGGGTGGCAGCCGCAGCAGCGGGTCGAGAGCCGGATCCTGGAAGGCGGACTTGAAGCCGATCTCGTCATCAAGACGCAGCATGGCGTTTTTCGAGGTCAGATAGCTTTGCACCGCCACCGAATCGGGATTCAGCTGGATGCCCGAAAGAATCGAGTTGCCGCTGCCCACCGAGGCGGTGTCAGCCTGCTGGATCAGGAATTGCGACCGCGTTTCGTAAAGCGGCGTCGCCACGACATAGTAATACCATCCGGCGATCGCGGTCGGGATGCCGACCAGCAACAGCAGGCGCACCGCCAGCCAGAACTGCTTGATCCGCCGCCTTCGGGCGATATCGCGCTGGATGCGCAGGATCTCTGCGGCGCGTCTCTGTTCGGTCAGCGCCTCTCGCGAGGGCAGGGCATCGCGATCCGCCGGGATCTGGGCAGGGGTGATCTGACCCAAGGGGCGGGTGGCGCCGGGCAGCCTCGGTTCGCGCAGCAATGCCAGCTGATTGCCCGTGCCTCGCGGGGGCTCCGATTCTCCAATCTGCGCGTCGGCGGCGCTCGTGCCAGCATTCGCAACGATCTTCGAGAGGGAAGAGCGATGGAACGGGTCGATGCCGCGATTGCGCAGCACCAGCACCGCCTCTTCGTCCGAGGCGACGTCGATTCCGTGCATCGCCGCGATTCGGCGGGCAAGACGAAGCTGTCGCCCGGTCAGGCCCTCAGCCCGGATCGCCGAGATTTGCTGTTCCTGATCGATGGGCGGCGCGGGTCCGGCGGCGGCGTTGTTTTCGGCGGCAGCGGCGGTTCGCGCGGCCTCGCGGCCGGCATCGCCCTGCACGCCGAGCACGGCGTCGCGGCGCTTGCTGCGATAGATGCGCACCCTAGGCGGTGTAGTCATAATATTGCCTGGCCTCGTCCAGCGTCTCGAAGATGTATAGCTTGCCATCGCGCAGCACCGCGGCCTCGCGACAGAATTTTTCCAGAATTTCCGGCTGATGCGACACGATGACCACGGTCGAGCTTTTCAGCCGTTCCTCCAGAACCTGCCCGGCCTTGCGGTTGAATTCGGCATCCGTCGCGGTCGGCATGCCCTCGTCGATAAGATAGATGTCGAATTCCAGCGCCAGCAGCAGCGAGAACACGAAACGCTGCCGCATCCCCGAAGAATAGGTGCCGACCGGCATATCGAAATATTCATCGATATCGGTCAGCCATCGCGCGAAGGCGGCGACATAATCTGGGTCGAGCCCGTAGATGCGGGCGATGAAACGGGCGTTTTCATTGGCGGAATGCTTGCCGACCACGCCGCCCATAAATCCGAGCGGGAACGATATCCGGCAATTGCGCCGGATCGTCCCCTCATCCGGTTGTTCGAGACCGCACATCATGTTGATGATCGTGGTCTTGCCGGTTCCGTTCGGGGCCAGAATACCCAGCGAGCGGCCCAGATCGACGCGAAACGATGCGCGGTCAAGGATCACCTTGCGCTGCGTTCCCGTCCAGAAGGATTTGGAGACATTGTCGAATTCCAGCATGGACCGCTTCCGTTGGCCGGCCGCAACCCGACCCGAACCGTTAAATCTCCCCCGAAGATGACATGACCGGGCCGGGGCAAGATAGGAAGGAAGCTGCGCGAAGTCCACCGATGGTTGAGCGCATGGTTTACAACCCTTCAGAAGTGCTTTCGCAGCCGCCGGCCTCGCGCTAGCCTGCGACGATGAACGCGACCCGCCAGCTTGCCGACGAAATCCGCCGCTGCCGGATCTGCGCCGACCGGTTTGCCGCCACCAAGACCGGGCACCATCCGCGCCCGGTGGTCTGGTTCGCGCCGGGCGCGCGATTGCTGATCGTCGGGCAGGCCCCCGGCGCGCGGGTTCATGCGAGTGGCAGGCCCTTCGACGATCGCTCTGGCGAAAGGTTGCGCGCGTGGATGGGAATCGACGAGCGGATATTCTATGACCAAGGCCGCATCGCGATCGTGCCGATGGCGTTCTGCTTTCCGGGTTACGACGCGAAGGGTTCCGACCTGCCGCCGCCGCCGATCTGCGCGGCGACATGGCGCGATGCCGTCATGGCACGGCTGCGGCCCCGGCTGATGCTGCTGATCGGCGGCCATGCGCAGCGCTGGCACCTCTGGACGAAGCGCAGCGTGACGGAAACCGTTGCCGGTTGGCGGCAGCATCTTCCCGGCGCGATCCCCTTGCCTCATCCGTCATGGCGCAATACCGGGTGGCTCAGGCGCAATCCGTGGTTCGCAGACGAGCTGCTGCCGGTTTTGCGCGCCCGTGTGCAAGAGGTGCTGAATGACCCCGCTTGATGCGCTGTGCCGCGTGCCGTTTCACGAATTGCCGGATGCCGCGCGGGCGAGGGTGCTGAACCGGCTCGCCGATACAGAGCTGTTCGTTGCGCTTGCCGCCGAGCCCGCGGGCAACAAGGTGACGCTGCGGCTCTTCGATCTCGGCGCAGCCCAGATGGCGGTCGCGGCGGATCTGGAAGAACGTCTCTCGGGATTCTTCGGCGAGCCGGTCGCCTATGCCGCGCTGCCGGGCCGGGCATTGGCGGCGATGCTCTCGGCCCAGCAAATCGGGCTGATGGTCAATTCCGGCGATCCGTCCGAGATGCTGCTCGACGCCGCGACGCTTGGCTGGCTGGCGCAGGCGCTTAATGCCGCGCCCGAAGAACAGGACGCAGCAGCTGCGCGCCTGTCCGCGCCCCGGCCCGAGATGGTCGCGGCGCTTTCCGAGCCGCTGGCCCAGCGTCTTACCGATATGGCGGGCCTGGCCGAGAGCGCGGCGCTTGTCGAGGCGCATTGGCCCGACGGCGCGTCCGGCCATCTGATCGCCGTGTCGGGCGCTTCGGAAGAAGAGCGCCCGCGCATCGCGAAGGCGCTGTCCGAGCTCATGGCCTTTCTGCCGCCACTGCCGGATCGCTGCGATGTCGCGTTCGATCTCGGACTACCCGCCGGCGCGCTGATCTTGAGGCTCGACGAGGCGGAGGCCCCGCCGCGCGGCACCGGTCCGGTGGCACCCGGCAGCGATCCCGACAAGCCGCCCAAGCTGCGCTTCTAATAGCCCCGGCTGCGATCCACGAGATGCAGCGGCGTCTCGCCGCGCATGGCGCGCCGGATATTCTCGGCGGCGACCGGCGCGCCGGTTTCCGGCCGTGTCGCGGCGGCGATATGCGGGGTGACGGTGATGTTGTCATGGGACCAGAACGGGTGATCCTCGGGTAACGGTTCGGTCCGAAACACGTCGAGCACCGCGTGGCGCAGATGACCGCGATCCAGCGCAGCGATCAGGGCCCCGTCGTCGATCAGCGTGCCGCGACCGGGATTGATCAACGCCGCGCCCTCCGGCATCCGCGCAATGGCCTCGGCGTCGAACAGATCGCGCGTGCCTGCGGTATCCGGCAGCAGCAGGATGGCGATGTCGGACCGCGCCAGAGCCGCGTCAAAATCCTGCCCCGCGAGCGCCGGAATGTCGCCCGTGCTCCGGCCCGATGCCGACCAGGTCGCAACATCGAAGCCCAGCCTGCGCAGCGCTTTCGCCACCGCCCCGCCAAGCGCGCCCGCGCCGAACACCGTGACCCGGCGCGCAGAGGCGAGCGGCGGCACGGCCTCGTTGCGCCACCGGCCGTCCTGCGCAAAGCGGTCCATCTCCAGATGCAGCCGCAGCGTCCACCCGGCGCAGAATTCGACCATCCCCTGTTCAAGTGACGGATCGACCATCCGGGCCAGGGGCTGGGTCAGCGTCTCATCGGGGGCGATACGCTCGACCCCGGCCCAGAGGCTCTGCACCAGCTTCGCAGAGGGATAGGCCGCGAAGTCGCAGCCGCCGCCATTCGGCGCATAGATGATCGCATCGACGCTGTCGGCTGCGGCGTCCTGCACCAGCTCCATCTCGGGGCAGGCCTCGCGCAGGGCAGGCGCCCAGACATCCCACCCGTCGGCGGCAAAGAGAACGCGCATCCGGTCTTCCTCCTGCGGTCGGTTGCTGATCCGCACCCTATCCCCGCCCGCGCCGGAGCGAAACCTCCCACCGTGCGGGGCGGGCGGTCAGCGCGGTCGGTGAGTATGGGCCGACTGGACCATGCCGAAGGCCATCAGCAGGATCATCATCGCCGTGCCGCCATAGCTCACCAGCGGCAGAGGCACGCCGACCACCGGCAGCAGCCCCATGACCATGCCCATATTGATCGCGAAGAACAGGAAGAAGGTTCCCGCGATGCCGATGGTCAGCAGGCTGGCAAAGCGGTCGCGATTGGTCAGCGCGGAATACAGGCAGAAGCCGACGATCAGCGCATAAAGCAGCAGAAGCGATCCCGCGCCGATGAAGCCGAACTCCTCGGCGAGCGTGGTGAAGATGAAATCGGTCTCTTTCTCGGGCAGGAAGTTCAGCCGGGATTGCGTGCCCTGCATGAAGCCGCGTCCCGACCATCCGCCGGAACCCAGCGCGATATGCGCCTGGGTGATGTTGTACCCCGCGCCGAGCGGGTCGGATGACGGATCGAGGAATGTGTCGATGCGGCGGAACTGGTAATCATGCAGAAGCTGCCAGCTTGTTCCGCGGCTTTCCAGCACAGTCCAGACCGCGCCGGCCCCGGCGGCGATGACGGCACCGAAATACCACAGGCTGACCCCCGCCGCGAACATCACGATGGCGCCGCCCATCAGCAGCAGAAGCGAGGTGCCCAGATCGGGCTGTTGCAGCACCAGCCCGGTGGGGATCAGGATCAGCACCACCGGCACCAGCACCCAGAACGGATGCGAGACCTTGGACAGGTCCAGCCAGTCGTAATAGGCGGCCAGCACAAGCACGAGCGCGATTTTCATCAGTTCCGAGGGTTGCAGCCTGATCGGACCGAGATCGATCCAGCGCTGCGCACCCATGCCGACATGGCCGAACAGATCCACCGCGATCAGCAAGGCGATACAGCCCAGATAGGCAAAAACGGAAATCCCGCGCCAGAACCATATCGGCACGAAAGCCAGAGCGATCATCGCGACCATGCCCACCGCAAAACGCTCCATCTGCGGGCGGGCCCAAGTGTCGATATCGCCGCCCGCCACCGAATACAGCATCAGGAACCCGACCGAGGCCACAGCCGTCAGCAGAAACACCAGCGGCCAGTTGAGGTAAAAGATCTTGCGCAGCCCGCGCGGCGTTTCGGCAACCTGATAATCGAGATAGCTCATCAGGCTCGCGTGCTCCCGCTGCTGCTTGTGGCGACCGGATTATAAAGCCGCATATTGCGGTGCATCTCTTCGATCCCCGCGCGCTGACCGTCTGGATAAGCGGTGAGCGGAGGCACACCGCCCGCCAGCGCATAAAGCAGAATGTCGCGCGCGATCGGTGCCGCCACAGCCGAGCCGCCACCGCCATGTTCGACCACGACCGACACCGCGTATTTCGGTGCGTCGTAAGGGGCAAAACAGACGAACAGCGCGTGGTCCCGGCGGTTCCACGGAAGCTGGTCGTTGCGGATGACGCCGCGGGCGCGCTCGGCGGCGGTGATGTTGCGGACCTGGCTGGTGCCGGTCTTGCCGGCCATGCGCCACTCCTCTGCCACGATCCGGGACGAACGCGCCGTGCCGCTGCTGCTGTTCATCACCGCATCCATGCCGCGCCGTGCGATGCCGAGGAAATTCTCGGGGATGCCGAGATCGGCGAATTCCGCAACCGGCTCGGGGATGCCATCCACCGCGCGCACGAGCCTTGGCCTGACCTCGCGCCCCGTCGCGACGCGGGCCGACATCACCGCCAGTTGCAGCGGAGAGGCCAGCACGAAGCCTTGACCGATCGAGGCGTTCAGGGAATCCCCGATCACCCAGGATGAGCCATAGCGCTCATGTTTCCAGGCCTTGTCGGGCGCGATGCCTGCGGCGACAGCCGACATGGGCAGCTCGTGCTCGACCCCCATACCCAAGCGGCGCGCCATCGCGGCGATACGGTCGATCCCGACCAGCCGCGCGGTTTCGTAATAGAACACGTCGCAAGAGCGTTGCAGGCTTTCGACCGGATCGACATGGCCATGGCCACCCCGGCTCCAGCAATGGAACTTGCGGCCCGCCACCTCGAGCGCGCCGTTGCAGAAGAAACGAGAGCCGCCATTGATGACCCCGGCCTCGAGCCCGGCCAGAAGCGTCGCCATCTTGAAGGTAGAGCCCGGCGGATAGACGCCCTGCACGGTCTTGTCGGCCAGCGGGCGGTGGTCATGTTCCATCAGCGCCCGGTAATCCGCCGACGAGATCCCGCGCACGAACAGGTTGGGATCGAAGACCGGTGCCGAGGCAATCGCCATGATGTCGCCATTGGTCACATCGATGACCACCGCGGCTGCAGATTCCTCTCCCAGCCGCTGCACGGCATAGTTCTGAAGCCCGGCATCCAGCGTCATCTGAACCGTGGCGCCCTGCTGACCCTCCTGCCGCGACAGCTCTCGCATTTCGCGCCCGGCGGCGTTGACCTCGACCTTCCGCGTGCCGGCCTTGCCGCGCAGGATCGGTTCCAGCTTGCTTTCCACGCCGACCTTGCCGAACTGAAACTCCGGCAGCATCAGCACGGGATCGGGGTCTTCCATCTTCGACAGGTCGTAATCCGACACCCGCCCGACATAGCCAAGCACATGCGCGAAATCGCCGCGCTGCGGATAGACGCGCGACAGCACCGATTCCGGCTGCACGCCAGGCAGGGCAGGGGCGTTCACCGCGATCGAGCTGAACTCGTCCCAGCTCAGATGTTCGCCAATGCTGACCGGGGTGATGGCGCTGCGCTTCGAGATCGTCTCCAGCAATTCGGCGGCTTCCTCGTCCGACATCGCCACCAGACGGCGCAGCTTGGCGACGACGCTGTCTACATCACCGGCCAGTTCGCGGGTGATGGTGGCGCGGTAATTCTGCTCGTTCCCGGCGATGACGCGGCCATTGCGGTCATGGATCAGCCCGCGCACCGGCGGCAGCAGCCGGATCTTGATCGAGTTGCCATCCGCCAGCAGCCGATATTCATCGGCATGCTCGATCTGCATCGAACGCATCCGCCAGGCCAGCGTGCCGATCACCGCTGCCTGCGCCGCGCCCAGCATCACCCCGCGGCGCGAGATCATCCGCGCGCTGTCGATCACATCCTTGGGCGATTTCCGCATTAACGCACCATCATCTCGATTTCTGCGGCGCTCAGCCGCCGCACGCCGATGACATGGATAAAGAGCACCATCACCGGATAGGCGGCCACCGTCGCCAGCCATTGTAGCATGACCGGCCCCAGACCCGGCACCGGCAGCAGGACCAGCATCATCATCAGCCGGTATCCAAGCATCATCAACCCCATCAACAATGCGATCCGCAGCCACTCGAACAAGAAGGCTTGATCGGACCATCTCTGGCTGCGGGGCCGCAGCATCTCGGTGCCGCAGAGCATCACGAAGCTCCACAACCCGAACGGGCGTGACAGCAGGAAATCCCCGGTCAGTGTCAGCGCCACGATGATGATCGCGGGAAGCTGGTCGGGGCGGCGCAGAAGCCAGGCGAAGGTCAGGCACAGCGCCAGATCCGGCCCCGGCAGCCCAGGATCACCGGGGCTGAGCGGCATGAGCCGGAAGAATAGAAAGGCCAGGCCGAGGCCGATATAGACCGAGATCCCGACGAATTTCCGCCGCCTGATCGCCGCGCTCATCGGTCTGCCGCGCCGCTGTCTTGCAGTTGCTGCTGTCGCTCATCGCTGTCACGCATGATGCTTTCGGCAGTGGCGTCCTCGTCGCTGCCTCCGTCGGTCGCGGCACTGGCGGCGGGACGCTCTGCCGGGGCGGCGGGGAATTGCGGGCCGATCATGCCCGGATCGGGCGGCAGGATCAGCGCGCCGCCATCCTCCAGCCGTTCGGCCGGGTGCGAGCGCAGCACGCGCAGGAATTCCAGCCTTCCGTAATCTGCGGCCATGCGCAGCCGCAGCCGGCCCTCGCCATCCTCGACCACCTGACCGACGAGAATATCGGGCGGGAACACACCGCCATCGCCGGAACTCACCACCCGGTCGCCGGGGCGGACATTCTCCGGCCGTTCGATGAAATCCAGCGTCGGCAGGATCGAGTTGTCGCCGTTCAGCAGCGCGTTCTCGTTCGAGGGCTGGATCTGCACCGGGATCCGCGATGAGGGATCGGTCAGCAGCACCACCCGGCTGGTCTGGCTGCCCACACCGGATATCCGCCCGACCAGCCCCAGCCCGTCCATTACGGCCCAGCCATCGACCACCCCGTCGCGGCGCCCGACATTCAGCAACACCGACTGCCTGAACGCGGTGCCGCTGTCGGTCAGCACCACTCCGGTGATCGAGGTCAGCGACGGGTCGAGCTGGACATTGTTCAGCGCCAGAAGCTTGTCATTTTCCTGATTGAGCTGGACGGCGGCTTCCTTCCAGCCCTCCATTTCGCGGAGTTCGCGGCGCAGCTCCTGGTTCTGTTCATAGATGCGGGCATAGCTTTGCAGGCTCGACACCATGCGGGTGATCCGCGTCACCGGCGTCATCGCCCATTCGAAACCCGGCACGAAACGATCCACGAAATCCGAACGCATCGCCTCGGCGCGGGGGCTGTCGATCCGCCAGAACAGGAATAGCAGCAGCAGGAAAAGGGCCAGCAGGCCGATCAGGATCCGGCGGACAGGCGTGGCAAAGTCGTAACCCTTGCGGGCCATCGCGCCGCCTCCGCCTTAGCTGTCGTAATCGATGACGTGGCGCAGCTGCTTTTCATATTCCAGAGCCTTGCCGGTGCCCAGCGCCACGCAGCTCATCGGCTGGTCGGCGATCGAGATCGACAGCCCCGTCTGCTCGCGCAGCGCCAGATCCAGATCGCCCAGCATCGCGCCGCCGCCGGTCAGCATCACGCCCCGGTCGACGATATCCGCCGCAAGATCGGGCGGCGTCGCCTCCAGCGCGACCATCACCGCTTCGCAGATCTGCTGGACGGGTTCGGCCAGGGCCTCGGCCACCATCGCCTGCGTAATCTCCAGCTCGCGCGGGACGCCATTCAGCAGATCGCGCCCGCGCACCGGCAGCGTCGCGCCGCGCCCGTCATCGGGCATCCGCGCGGTGCCGATCGAGGTCTTGACCCGCTCGGACGTCTGATCGCCGATCAGCAGGTTATGGTTGCGGCGCAGATAATTGATGATCGCGTCATCCATCCGGTCGCCGCCGATCCGGACCGAGCGTGCATAGACCACATCGCCCAGCGACAGCACCGCAACCTCGGTGGTGCCGCCGCCGATATCGACCACCATGCTGCCGGTGGGATCGGTGATGGGCATCCCCGCACCGATTGCCGCCGCGATGGGTTCCGCGATCAGCCCCGCCTTGCGGGCGCCCGCCGACAGCACCGACTGGCGGATCGCACGTTTTTCCACCGGAGTCGCGCCATGCGGCACACAGACGATGATCTTGGGCTTCGAGAAAGTGGTCCGCTTGAACACCTTCTTGATGAAATGCTTGATCATTTCTTCGGCGCTGTCGAAATCCGCGATGACGCCTTCGCGCATCGGCCGGATCGCCTCGATGCTGCCCGGGGTGCGGCCCAGCATCAGCTTGGCATCCTCGCCCACCGCCAGAACCTGACGCTTGCCGTCCTTGACGTGATAGGCCACCACCGAGGGCTCGTTCAGGATGATCCCCTTGCCCTTGACGTAGATCAGCGTGTTCGCCGTCCCGAGATCGATTGCAATATCCGTCGAAAACAGCCCGAAGAATGCCATATTGCCTTGTCCTTAATGCCGGGCTTCTCCCGGCCTGGTCTGGTCCGTGACTGCGGCACGAGTCACCCCGAAGCGCAGAATGACGCCTCGTATAGGCCAGCAGCCGCGAGCGCGAAACCCTATTCTTGATTGGCGCCGCAGGGTGCAGCCTCCGGCGGGCACAGCATCGCCGTCGCCGCCGGACGCGCAAGATTATACGGGGAAGCGGTCACGGGCATCGTCGCCCCGGAGGCCGCGAAAATCGCATGGAAGCACCGCCCCGAAGGAGGACGCTCCCATGGGATTTCAGTGCGAATACATGCTGACCTGCTTGGCGTCGGCGCCTTCACCGACCTGGCCGCGGCGGACCCGCAGCCGGTTCAGCGCGCCGACATAGGCCTTGACGCTGGCGAGGATCGTGTCGGTATCCGCCGACTGGCCGGTGGCGATGCGGCCCTCTTCCTCCATGCGCACGGAAACCGTCGCCTGCGCATCGGTTCCCTCCGTCACCGCATGAACCTGATAGAGCTGAAGCACCGCGTTATGCGGATAGATCTGCTTGACCGCGTTGAACACCGCATCCACCGGCCCGTCGCCGGTGGTCGAGGCGGTCTGTTCCTGCCCGTCCACGATCAGCGTCAGATCCGCCGTCTGCCCGTCCGAGCCGCAAACCACGCGCAAATGCTTGACCTGCAAAAAGTCGTCGCCGGTATTCGCGGCGCTGTCCTGCATCAGCGCGACGATGTCTTCGTCGAAGACCTCTTTCTTGCGGTCGGCCAGAGCCTTGAAGCGGACGAACACGTCTTTCAGCTGGTTGTCGCCGACCTCATATCCCAGATCTTTCAGCTTGGAGCGCAGCGCCGCCCGGCCGGAATGCTTGCCCATCGCGATATTGGCAGCATTCAGGCCGATATCGGCGGGTTTCATGATCTCGAATGTCTCGACATTCTTGAGCACGCCGTCCTGATGAATGCCGGATTCATGCAGGAACGCATTCTTGCCGACGATCGCCTTGTTGAACTGCACCGGAAAGCCCGAGACCTGGGCCACACGGCGCGACAGCCCCATGATCTTCGTGGTGTCGATCCCGGTCGAGAAGGGCATGATATCATTGCGCACCCGCATCGCCATCACGACCTCTTCCAGAGCGGTGTTGCCCGCGCGTTCGCCCAACCCGTTGATGGTGCATTCGATCTGTCGTGCACCCGCCTCGACGGCGGCCAGGCTGTTCGCCGTCGCCATGCCCAGATCGTTGTGGCAATGGGTCGCAAAGATCACCTCATCCGCGCCGGGGACCTTTTCGATAAGCATCCGGATCAGCTCGGCGCTTTCCCGCGGCGCGGTATAGCCGACCGTATCGGGAATATTGATCGTGGTGGCGCCGCATTTGATCGCGATTTCCACCACGCGGCACAGGTAATCATGCTCGGTCCGCGTGGCGTCCATCGGCGACCACTGCACATTGTCGCAGAGATTGCGGGCATGGGTCACGGTCTGCTCGATCCGCTCGGCCATCTGGTCCTGATCCAGATTGGGGATCGCGCGATGCAGCGGCGAGGTGCCGATGAAAGTGTGAATGCGCGGGCGCTTTGCGTGTTTCACCGCCTCCCAGCAACGGTCGATATCGGGCAGCTGCGCCCGCGCCAGCCCGCAGATGACGCTGTTCTGGCTTTGCCTGGCGATCTCGGAGACCGCCTTGAAATCGCCTTCCGAGGCGATGGGAAACCCGGCCTCGATGATATCGACATGCATCTCGTCGAGCATGGCGGCGATTTCCAGCTTTTCAGCATGGGACATGGTGGCGCCGGGCGATTGCTCGCCATCGCGCAGGGTGGTGTCGAAGATGAATACGCGGTTTTCGTCGGACATTTCGCTTCTCTGGCTTGAATGGGTCAGGTGCCGGGCACGGGACCGGCTGAGCGGCGGCCCGGCGGGACCCGCTCAGCGCAGCGTAAGAAGCAGCAGACCGCGGAGGTTCACGGCGAAACGCGCGCCATTCTGCGCGTCACGGCTGGGGGCGTTATGTCGCATCCGGGTCATAGCCGTGACTATACAAATGGTTGCGGCGATGAAAACCCCTATTCGTCGCGCCGGGTCGGTTCGGGGCGAGGCGGCAAGGGGGCAGGGCCGGCGCGATGAGATGCCGCCGCCGAGGACGAGGCCGCGTCACGCATCCGCTCGACCCGCTTTGCCAGAACCCGCGCCCGGCGGCGGTGATAGGCGCGGATCACCGGCACTGTCAGGTAATGGGTGGCGACCCCGGCGAGGATGCCAAGAATCGTGCCGCCCACCAGATAGGGCAGAAAGATATCGTCGAAGAAACTGTGCAGCCGGTCCCAATGCGCGCGCTCAGGTCCGAACATGGCATGGATATTGTTCCAGATCTGCGTCGAGGCGTCGGCGAATTCGTTCAGAATCATGCGCGGCGACAGGTTGCCGCGGGTGCCGAGAAGCTCGCGGCCGAGCCAGGTCGCGCTATAGGCGATGAAGGGAAAGGTGATCGGGTTGCCGACAAAGGTCGCCAGCAGCGCCGCCAGGACATTTCCGCCAAGCGCCCAGGCGATCCCCGCCGCGGCCAGGAAATGGAACCCGAATAGTGGGGTGAAGGATACGGCAACGCCCGCCGCCATGCCGCGGCCGATGCGATGCGGCTGATCCGGCAGGCGGCGCAGCCGGTGCAGCACATAGATCCCGGCCCGCCACCACCCGCCGCGCGGATAGATCATCTCGGTCGCCATTTGCGAATAGCTGCGGGGCTTGCGGCGCTTGAACATCTTATTGCCGTGGACTGCTCGTCAGCCGGCTAAACGCGGGGTCATGGGGCAAGTTCCGGGCGCAACAGCCGCGTCACCTGCGCCACGTCCGATTCCGCCTCAAGCGCGGTCAACAGCGCGTGAAGCTGATCCATGCCATGCAGCTCGACCTCGATCTGGAGCCGGTAGAAATCCGGCTTGCGGTCTATGAAGACCAGATCCGAGATATTCGCGCCCTGGCTGCCGATCAGCGTGCAGATCCGTCCCAGGACCCCGGCATCATGGCGGATCGTGGCCGTCAGCGTGACCGGATAGGCGGGCGGGTGGCGCCCCTCGCGCCATTGCAGATCCACCCAGCGTTTCAGGTCTTCCTCATTGTCGAGACCGGCCAGAACCGGGCAGTCGATGGAATGGATGATGACGCCGCGCCCGCGATAGGTGATGCCGACGATCCGCTCGCCCGGCAGGGGCTGGCAGCAGGTCGCGCGGCTCAGGGACTGATCCGCTTCCAGCCCTGCAACAGGGCGCTTGGGATCGACGGTTTCCTTACGTTCGCCCAGTTCGGGGTAAAGCGTGGCCAGAACCTCCTGCGCCGACAGTTCCGCGCAGCCGATCCGGGCCAGAAGCTCATCCGCATCGGGCAGGGCCAGCTTAGAGGCGGCAGTGCGCAGCGCCTTGTCGGTCACGCGCCGCCCGTGATGATCGAAGCTGATCCGCACCAGCTCGGCCCCCAGCCGGATCAGCCGGGCGCGGTCTTCCTCGCGCAGGCTGCGGCGGATGGCGGATTTCGCCCGCCCGGTCTGCACTATTTCCAGCCACGCCGCCTGCGGGCGCTGGCCGGCGGCGGTGATGATCTCGACCAGCTGACCGTTCTTGAGCCGCGTCCAGAGCGGCACGCGGATGCCATCGACCTTCGCGCCGACCGTGGAATTTCCGATCCGCGTGTGGATCGCATAGGCGAAGTCGATCGGGGTTGCCCCCTTGGGAAGCTGGATCACATCGCCCTTGGGGGTGAAGATGAAGACCTGGTCGGAATACATCTCGAGCTTCACATGTTCGAGAAACTCGTCGTGATCCTCGCCACCCAGCCGTTCGTTCAGCTGCGCGATCCACTCGGCCGGGTCGACCGCAAAGGGGTTGGTCGAGCGCACGCCGTCGCGATAGGCCCAATGCGCGGCGACCCCGGCCTCGGCCACCTCATGCATCTGGCGGGTGCGGATCTGCACCTCGACCCGCTTGCCGTCGCGCCCGGTCACCGTGGTATGGATCGAGCGATAGCCGTTGGCCTTGGGCTGGCTGATATAATCCTTGAACCGCCCCGGCACTGCCCGCCAGCGACGATGGATCAGGCCAAGCGCGCGGTAGCATTCGCTTTCCGTGCCGACGATCACCCGGAAGCCGTAGATATCCGACAGCCGCGAGAAGGTGAGCTGCTTTTCCTGCATCTTGCGCCAGACGCTGAACGGGCGCTTGGCGCGGCCATAGACATTGGCCTCGATCCCCTCGCGGTCGAGCTCGGTGCGGATATCGGCGGTGATCTTGGCGATCACATCGCCGGATTCCTTCTGCAGCGTCAGGAAGCGCCGTATGATGGAATTGCGGGCCTCGGGATTGATGACCTTGAAGGCCAGATCCTCCAGCTCCTCGCGCATCCACTGCATCCCCATGCGCCCGGCGAGAGGTGCATAGATATCCATCGTCTCGCGCGCCTTTTTGGCCTGTTTCTCGGGCCGCATGGCGCGGATCGTGCGCATATTGTGCAGACGGTCGGCCAGTTTCACCAGGATCACGCGAAGATCGCGCGTCATCGCCATGAAAAGCTTGCGAAAATTCTCGGCCTGCTTCGAGTGGCTGCCCGAGAGCTGGAGATTGGTCAGCTTGGTGACGCCATCGACCAGATCGGCAATGTCGCGGCCGAATTTCTCGGCCACCTCGGACCAGGTCGAACGGGTATCCTCGATCGTGTCGTGCAGAAGCGCCGTCACCAGCGTTGCATCGTCGAGCCGCATCTCGGTGAGAATGGCGGCGACGGCAACAGGATGGGTGAAATAGGGTTCGCCGGAATGACGGAACTGGCCATCATGCATCCGCTGACCATAGCTGAAGGCCCGGCGGATCAGATCTTCGTCGGTGCGCGGATTATAGTTGCGGATCAGCGCGAGAAGGTCTTCGACGTCGAATTTTTCCACTCGAAGACCCCGTTACTGTCAGCCGCGCTCGTTCGCTTCCAGCATCATCCGCAGCATCTTTTCTTCGGATTCTTCGTCGGCGGGCTTGGGACGCTCGACCTCGGCCCCGAGGATCAGCGCCATCGCATCCTCTTCGGGCTCGTCAACCTCGATCTGGGTCTGATTGCCCTCGATCATGCGCTCTCGCAGCTCGTCGACCTGCTGGGTTTCATCCGCGATTTCGCGCAGGGCGACGACGGGGTTCTTGTCGTTGTCACGCTCGACGGTGAGCGGGCTGCCGGTTGCGATCTCGCGGGCGCGATGGGCCGAGAGCATCACCAGGTCGAAGCGGTTTGGAACCTTGTCAACGCAGTCTTCGACGGTCACGCGAGCCATGAATCACCTATCGGTTCGAATCAGTTACAGAGGCGGAAAACGCTTTGTGATCAGAAGGGCCACCAATGTCAAGCAAAAGCCCGGATTTCGGCGCGTGCAGCGGCGGGCAGGGCGGCCAGCATCTGTCGCACCGTCAGCCCGCTGCGCGGATGCCGCCAGCCGGGCGCGATATCGGCCAGCGGGACCAGCACGAAACCGCGATCCTGAATGCGCGGATGCGGCAGGATCATCCGATCCGGCGTTTCAACCCGCTGTCGCTCGGGCGAAAGACGCCTCCATTTGTCAAATGTCTGTGTGTCAGGAGTTACCATTTCGCCTCTCGCGAGCAAATCGAGATCGATTCCACGCGCGCTCCAACGCCCGTTTTCCCGCGTCCGGCCAAGCCGCGCCTCGATCGAATGAAGATTTTCCAGCAAATCGGCAGGATCGATGCAGCTCTGTAAGCCAGCGCAACAATTGACAAATTCCGGACCGCTACCGGCCGGAAAGGCAGGGGTCCTGTAAAAACGTGAGACGGATTTAAGCTGGACGCCGTCAATGGCCGATATCAACCTAATGGCGAATCGAATTGTCTGCTCCGGCGAACCTGCCAAAGAAGACAAGTTTGCCCCAAGAGCGATGAGCGATAATTTGGTCGGCATTCTGGTTTCGACTGTCGTTTCCAGCAGTTGCAATTATCATTTGACGCACCGCAAGAGGCGTGTCGAGGAGATTACGTGTTCTATAAAGACGATCGGCTGGCGCTGTTCATTGATGGTGCTAATCTTTACGCCGCCGCCAAGTCCCTCGGGTTTGACATTGATTACAAGCTGTTACGGCAGGAATTTGAGCGCCGCGGAAAGCTGCTTCGCGCTTATTACTACACCGCGTTGCTGGAGAATGAAGAATATTCTCCCATCCGTCCGCTTGTCGACTGGCTGCAATATAACGGCTTCGCCCTCGTGACGAAGGCCGCAAAGGAATACACCGATGCCGTCGGGCGCCGGAAGATCAAGGGCAACATGGATATCGAGCTGACCGTGGACGCGATGGAACTCGCGCCGCGGTTGGATCACGCCGTGCTGTTCTCGGGCGACGGGGATTTCCGCCCGCTCGTCGATGCGTTGCAGCGTCAGGGGGTGCGGGTGTCGGTGGTGTCGACCACGCGCAGCCAGCCGCCCATGATCGCCGACGAGCTTCGCCGTCAGGCCGATAATTTCATCGAGCTGGATGCGCTGCGCGAGGTGATCGGCCGACCTCCGCGCGAATATGCGCCGCGCGAGGAGCAGACCGTAGAAACCTGAGAACGCACAGAAATCGGCGTTTCAGGGGCCGGATGCGGGCCGGCCCCTTCGTGTTCAGCCTTCGGGCGACAGGCGGTAAAGCCCGCCATCATCTTCGTCCGTCACCACCCACAGCGTGCCGTCCGGTGCTTCCTGTACGTCGCGGATGCGGCCGATGCCGGGTTCGAAACGTTCTTCCCCGGTAACGCGGTCGCCCTCGATGGTCAGCCGTACCAAGGCAGGCGGGTTCATTGCCCCGATCAGCAGATCGCCCTGCCAGCCGCTGAACAGATTGCCCTGATAGAATTCGGCCCCCGACGGCGCGATCACCGGGTCCCAGTAATAGATCGGCTCGGCGAAGCCCTCTTTCGAGGACTCGCCGCTGCCGACCCGCGTGCCGTCGTAATTATAGCCGTAAGAGACGGTGGGCCAGCCGTAATTCTCACCCGATTGCGGCTTGTTGACCTCGTCGCCGCCAAGCGGGCCATGCTCGATGGTCCAAAGCTCGCCGTTGCCGTCCAGCGTCGCCGCCTGCACGTTGCGCAGCCCGCTGGCATAGATCTCGGGCAGCGCCTGCTGTCCGTCGGAATAGGGGTTATCCGAGGGAATATTCCCGTCCGGCGTGATGCGGATCAGCTTGCCCAGATGGTTCTGCATATCCTGCGCCGTGTCGCGGATCGGCACGTCGGAACGCTCGCCAAGGGTGATGAACAGCGTCCCGTCGGGCGCCGGCACGATGCGACTGCCAAAATGCTTGTCGCCGTCATAGGTCGGTGTCTGGCGGAAAATCACCTGCACATCGCTGACCGACATGCCGTCCTCGGCCAGCACCATGCGCGCGACCGAGGTGCCATTGCCGCCATCGCGCGGTTCAGCATAGCTGAGGAAAATAACACGGTTATCCGCGAAATCCGGCGAGAGCGCCACGTCCAGAAGACCGCCCTGGCCGCCGGCCGAAACCTCCGGGATGCCCGTGACGTCATGCACCTCGCTGCCGGTATAATATTTCAGCCGCCCGGGCCGTTCGGTGATCAATGCGCCGCCATCGGGCAGCAGCTCGACCGCCCAGGGATGGACGAGACCCTGCACGACAGGTTCGGATTTCAGGGTGATGCCGCTGTCCATCGCCTCGGCCCGCGTCTGCTCGGGGAAGGCGGGCTGGAAATCGGTGTTCGGCTCGCCCTGTGGCCAGGGCGCGGCAGAGGCGCCGCTGGCGATCAGAACAGCGGTGGCGGTGGTGAGGATTGGATGGGTCACGTCACAACTCCTTTTCGTTGGCGTTCCTGATCACAACGCAGGGCCCGCGCTACGGGTCCACTGGATTTTCCCGCGTCGGCAGGTTACGTCCCGCCTATGGACAACGCGCTTCCCCCCCTGACCCTCTATCTTGCCGCGCCTCGCGGCTTTTGCGCCGGTGTGGACCGGGCGATCAAGATCGTCGAGATGGCGCTGCAGAAATGGGGCGCGCCGGTCTATGTGCGTCACGAAATCGTGCATAACAAATTCGTGGTCGACAGCCTGCGCGAGAAGGGCGCGGTCTTTGTCGAAGAGCTGGATGAATGCCCCGATGACCGCCCGGTCATCTTTTCGGCTCATGGCGTGCCGAAGGCCGTCCCAGCCGAGGCGCAGCGGCGCGAGATGATCTATGTCGATGCGACCTGTCCGCTGGTCAGCAAGGTCCATGTCGAGGCCGAGCGCCACCATGCCGACGGGCTGCAAATGGTGATGATCGGCCATGCCGGCCACCCCGAGGTGCTTGGTACGATGGGCCAGTTGCCGCCCGGCGAGGTTCTGCTGGTCGAAACCGTCGAGGACGTGGCCGGGATCGAACCGCGCGATCCCGAGCGGCTGGCTTTCATCACCCAGACCACGCTTTCGGTCGATGACACCGCGGCCATCGTCCGGGCGCTTCAGGCGCGGTTCCCCTCGATCATCGGGCCGGCCAAGGAAGACATCTGCTATGCCACCACCAACCGTCAGGCGGCGGTCAAGGAAGTCGCGCCCAGGATCGACGCGCTGTTGGTGATCGGGGCGCCGAACTCGTCCAACTCGCGCCGTCTGGTCGAAGTCGGAAAGGCGGCGGGCTGCGACTATGCCCAGCTGGTCATGCGCGCCGACCAGATCGACTGGCGGGCGATGGAAGGGGTCCGCTCGGTCGGCGTCACCGCCGGGGCGAGCGCGCCGGAAGTGCTGGTGAACGAGGTGATCGACGCCTTCCGCGACCGCTTCGATGTCGACGTGCAGATCGTTGAAACCGCGCAGGAAAATGTCGAATTCAAGGTGCCCCGCATTCTGCGTCAACCTGGCTGAGCCGCCGGACCGGGGGCGCGTCGCCCCCCGGAGCCCCCAGAGGATATTTGCGTCAGGATGAAGCGATGAAACTCTATTCGATGCCGTCCTCCGGCAATTCCTACAAGGTGCGGCTGTTGCTCTCGTTGCTGGGCCGCGAGATCGAGATCGTCGATGTCGAGGACAGCTCGACCGAGATCCTCGAGGCGAAGGCGCAGGGGCGGCTGCCCTTTGGCAAGGCTCCGGTGCTGGAGCTGGAGGGCGGGCGGCTGTTGCCCGAATCGAATGCGATCCTCTGCTATCTGGGTGAGGGAAGCGCGTTCATGCCCGAGGATGGGTTTGCCCGTGCCCAGATGCTGGGCTGGATGTTCTGGGAACAGAACGCGCATGAGGGTGTCATCGCCGTGCGTGCCGCGTTGCAAAGCTATAAGAACCGCCGCCATCTGGCCACGCCCGAACGGATGGCCGAGTTGCTGGAGCGAGGCCACGCGCTGTTGCAGGTCATGGAGGACCGGCTTTCGGCGCATGACTGGCTGGCGGGCGATGCGGTGAGCCTCGCCGATCTCTGTCTTTACGGCTACACCCATAGCGCAGGAAGCAAGGGCGGGTTTGACATGGCGCGGTTTCCCGGCATCAATCGCTGGATTGCGCGCGTCGCCGCGCTGCCGGGTTATAAGGGGCTTGCCGCATGAGCCGGGACGATCTGCTGACCGCCTCCTTCACCTGCCGCGCCGCGGCGCGGGGCTGAGCCGTAGGAGACCGAGCCGATGCAAATTCCCGCCATCCCCCTGATTCTCGGCCTTGCCGGCACGCTGCCCTTTCTCGGCGCGGCGCTTTCGTTGTGGCTGGGGACGCGGCTCGTGCCCTTCTCGCCCGCGCCGGTTTCGGTGGCGATCATCTATGGCCAGATCATCCTGTCCTTCATGTCGGGCGTCATCTGGGGATTCGCCGCCAAGGCCAGTGGCGCGCGGGCGATGGTGGGCTATGTGCTGTCGGTGATCCCGGCGCTCTGGGTGCTGTTCACCGCTTGGGCGGACCCGGCGGAAGTGATCTGGTCCCTGATGGCAGGCTTTGCCGCGCTGTTGCTGATCGACGCGCTGTTCTGGTCCTGGGGGCTCGCGCCCCGCTGGTGGATGCGGCTGCGCCTGCTGCTGAGCGGCATCGTCATTGCGGCGCTGATCGTGGTGCTGCTGCATGTCTGATCTCTATGCCTGGACCGACGGCGCCTGTTCGGGCAATCCCGGCCCCGGAGGCTGGGGCGTGCTGATGCGCGCAATGCGCGGCGACGAGGTGGTGAAAGAGCGCGAGCTTAAGGGCGGCGAGCCGGACACCACCAATAACCGGATGGAGCTGATGGCCGCGATCGCCGCGCTCGAGGCGCTGACAAGGCCATCGGACATCACCATCACCACCGATTCGGCCTATGTGAAGAACGGCGTGACCGGCTGGATCCACGGCTGGAAGAAGAACGGCTGGAAGACGGCCGCGAAGAAGCCGGTGAAGAATGTCGATCTGTGGCAGAGGCTGGATGCCGCGCAGACACGGCATCGGGTCCGCTGGGAATGGATCAAGGGCCATGCCGGCCATGCCGAGAACGAACGCGCCGACGAGCTGGCGCGCGCCGGGATGAAGCCTTTCAAACCGCGCGAAAGCGCCGGTGACGCGGCGTCGGGCTAGTCGTTTTTTTTCATCATCTCGGCCAGCCCGGCAAAGGGTTTTGGCCGTTCGTCCTCTGCATCGTCATCGTCGGTCGCGGTGTCGGGAAGCTCGGCGCCCGCGGCACGCGGATGCGTCGGAAGCGTCAGCGACAACGCCTCGATGGCGATCGCGCCGAGGTCGATCGACTGTCCGAGAGGTTCGATCGTGTCGTCGCCCATCTCGATCTCGTCTTCCTCCGGCGCGGTCACATGGGGCGAAAAGATCAGCGCGACCTCCTCGGAGATCTCGCTTTGCACCGGCTCCAGCGTGACCACGCAGGGCTGAACCACGGTGGCGCTGAGCGTGCCGTTCAACGCCCATTCGTCCGCGCCCGAGGCACGTATCGCGCCGGTGAACCGCATCCGGGGCAGTTCCAGCAATTCCAGCCTGCCGGCGATGCGGTTGCGGGCGTCGGCGTCGGGTTCGAGATCGAACGCATTGTCGCGGCTTGGCGACAGATGCGCCACCCGCAGCCTTTCCGAAAGAGGGTTGCGCATATCACGGGCCTTTCCAATGGATTGAGACCACGGGCAGTGATCTTCTTGAGCGGGCTGTCCGAGTTTGCTAAGCCATGCGAGCGGCGTCAACCGGCGGCGCGTGTCAAGCGGGAAAGACCAGTTATGAAATTGTTGATCCGCAGCATGTTTGTGTTCACGACGCTGCTCATCACCGCTTGTTCCCCGGTCTATCGGAATCACGGCTATATCCCGCCCGCCGAGGATCTGGCGCTCGTCCAGCCCGGTCAGACAAGCCGGCTCGAACTGGACAGCCTGATCGGGCGGCCCACCGCCGAAGGGCTGCTGCAAGGCTCCGGCTGGTACTACGTCGGCTCGCGCTGGCGTCACTATGGTCCGCTTCAGCCGCAGGAGATCAGCCGCGAAGTCGTGGCGATCAGCTTTGCTCCTGACGGTGTCGTCACCAATGTCGAACGGTTTGGGCTCGAAGACGGGCGCGTTGTGGTGCTGTCGCGCCGCGTGACAGATTCGAATGTCACTTCGGTGGGGCTGATCCGCCAGATCGTCGGCAATATCGGCAATTTCAACCCCGGATCGGTTCTCGACTGATCCGCCCGGCACGGCGTTCGCACGGCGCCGCAGCCGCCGCGACCGCCGACAGGAGCCCGCCATGCCCGCCCCGCGCCAGATGCCGCCCCGTGATGAGGATGACGGCGCGCTGCGCATCTCGCGCCGCCCGGTGCCGGTGCCGACGATTTTGACCACTTTCGCCGTGGCGCTGACGTTGGCGCTGCTGTGGAAATTATCCTTCGTGCTGTTGATGGGCTTCGCCGCGATCCTTCTCGGCATCGCTCTGCGCAAGACCGCGAATTATCTGATGCGTTATCTGCACCTCTCGTCAGGCGTGGCGGTGCTTGTGGTCCTGGCCGTTGCGCTGCTGGCCTTCGGATTGCTGGCAATGATTGCCGGGCCGCAGATCACCCAGCAGATGCGCCAGCTTTTCGCCGCCATTCCGCAGGCCTGGTCGCAGGTGATGGACTGGCTCAACAGCTCGGCCATCGGAAATTTCCTGCTCGAACGCGCCCCGCCCCCTGCCGATGCCGCCATCGAAGGCGGGCAGGGCGGCAGCCCGGCTGGCGGTGCAGGCTCTGGCTCTGGCAGCAGCGGCATGGGCCCTTTCGCCGGCTCGGTGATGAGCGTCTTCGGAGTGCTGCGGGGCACCGTGAACGCAGTGATCGGCGGCATCGCCAATTTGGTGCTGATCATCACCGTGGCGATTTTTCTGGCGCTGCACCCTCAGCCCTATATCCATGGCTTGCTGCGCCTGGTGCCCATCGTCCATCGCGACCACGCCGCCGAGATCCTGCGCGAGATCGGCGACAAGCTGTGGAGCTGGCTCGCCGGGCAGTCGCTGGACATGCTGATCGTCGCCGTTCTGACCGGCGGCGGGCTGTGGCTGCTTGATATTCCGCTGGCGCTCGTGCTCGGCATCATTGCCGGGCTGACCAACGCCATCCCCTTTATCGGCCCGTTTCTCTCGGGCGTGCCGGCGGTGCTGTTCTCGCTGACCCAGGGGCCGCGCGATGCGTTCTATGTGCTGCTGCTCTTCATCGCCATTCAGCAGCTTGAGGGTAATGTCATCATGCCGCTGATCCAGCGGCGCGCGGCGGGGCTGCCGCCGGTGATGACGATTTTCGGCGTGATCGTGTTCGGCGTGCTGTTCGGCCTGCCGGGCATCCTTGTCGCCGCGCCGCTGATGGTGGTGGCGATGGTGCTGGTACAGCGGCTCTATATCGAGGGCGTGCTCGGCGACGATCTGCCCGATCACGTGCCGGACGACAAGCCGGAGGACGGCGACGGCGCGGCGCAGGGCTAAAACCGCGCCGCGCCCGCGCCTCGTCAGGTTTCGATCTCGTTGGCGACCTGACCGTAAGCCAGCAACGCGAACAGCCCGGTGCCACCGGCGATATTGCCCGCCAATGTCGCGAACAGCACCGCCGCCGCATGGCCCGCGCCCAGCTTGCCCGCCAGCATCAGCAAGAACAGCTCGCCCGATCCGGCGATGACATGGGTGAACCCGCCCATCGCGATCAAATAGGTGAACATCATGATGACGAAGATCGCCGAGGCTCGTGCCGAAGGCAGCATCCACACGATAGCCGCGACGAAAAATCCGGCGGGGATGCCGCGCACAAAGGAGTCATAGGCGCTCAGCTCGCCGTAATGCTCCGAGATCGCGATCATGCCCTCGACATATTCCGGCGGCACCACCCCGACCCGATAGGCGAGCAGGACCGAAGCGAAGGTGCCGGCCATATTGGCAAGGAAAACCACGCTCCACAGCCGCGCCGTGCACCACAGCATCTCGCCCGAGCGCCGCGACAGAAGCGGCAGGATCGCGGTCAGCGTGTTCTCGGTGAACAGCTGCAAGCGCCCGAGGATCACCAGCACGAAGCCGACCGTATAACCCCAGTTCTCGATCGCCGCGCGATAGGCGTGGCCGGCAAAGGTGGTGTGCAGAATTCCTTCGGCAAGAACCGAGGCAGAAATCCCGATCCCGGCCGCGACCCCTGACCACCAGAGCGACATGGCCGGGCGGTTCAGCTCTTCCAACCCCTCTTCATGAACGACCAGATAAACCGAGACGGCGCTCAGCGCGTGGCTTTGCTCGGCATCCTCCTTTTCGTCCGAGCTGACCTCCAGATCAGCGCCGGTGTCCTCCTCGGTATCATGCTGCGGCATCGGCCCCACTCCTTCTTGTCAGGCGTCGATGCTAGCCTGCGGCAAAACCGGATGCATCAGCAATCGCCCCGCTCCGCGATCCACGCCTCAAGGCGCCACTCGTCGCAGCGACGGCGACGCGGGGATTGTCCTCTGGCCGTGATAAAATGCCGGGGGAGGCGCGTGTTCGAGACGTTCCGCGACATTCTCCTGTTGCGCCATCGTCACATGATGAGATTATGAATCGACCGACAACCGGGCCGTCCGGGCCGCGAGGTAAGGAAATGATGCTGAGCAAGGGTCGCTACCGCGTCCGTCTGGCAGAGAGTGCGGATGATCTGCGCGCCGCGCAGCGCCTTCGCTGGCTGGCCTTCATCGGCAAGCGCGGCGCTGCGGATGACGGGGCGTCGGTCGATGCGGATGGCTTCGACGCGGCCTGCCGCCACGTGCTGATCGAGGATCAGCGCAGCGGACAACTTCTGGCGACCTTCCGCTTCATGTTTCTTGAAAGCGGGGCCGAGATCGGTCGCAGCTACGCGGCCAGCCATTACGATCTGGAACGTCTGCGCGATTTTTCCGGCCCCATGGTCGAGATGGGCCGCTTCTGTCTTCATCCCGAACATGCCGATCCCGATCTGCTCCGCGTCGCCTGGGGCGCGATGACACGATTCGTCGACGAGAACGGGATCGAGCTGCTGTTTGGCTGTTCCTCTTTCACCGGCACCGACACGCAAGGCTATGCCGATACCTTCGCCTTGCTGAAAGAGCGCCACCTCGCGCCGCGCCGCTGGCTGCCGCGCGTCAAGGCGCCAAAGGTGTTCCGCTTCGCCCGCGCGCTGCGCCGTCAAAAGCCCGATCTGAAACGCGCGCAGGCAGGGCTGCCGCCGCTTCTGCGCAGCTATCTGATGATGGGTGGCTGGGTCAGCGATCACGCCGTGGTCGATGACGAACTCGGCACGCTGCATGTCTTCACCGGCCTCGAAATCGCCACTATCCCGGCTGGCCGCCAGAAGCTCCTGCGCGGCGTGGCGGGGTAGGGAAGCGCGGGTTTCATCCCCGGCCGTCCCGCGACGGCCCTAGACTTTCAGACCGCGCCGAAACGCCCTTATCGGCGCCGTGATCCGCCAGGATTTGCTGGTTTCCATATCCTTGATCTGCCGCTTCAGCTGTTCGACGCGCTGTTGCTGGGATTTAAGCTGTTCTGCCTGGGTTTTCGCAAGCTCGTCGCGCGCTTTGAGAGACTCCTCGAGCGCAGAGATCCGATCCGGCTTGGCTTCCATATCCTGGATCTGCCGCTTCAGTTCTTCGATGCGTTGTTGCAGAGACGAGAGTTGCTTTCCCTGGGTTGTCTCACGCTCGTCGCGCGCTTTAAGAGACCCCTCAAGGGCGGAGATCTGCTCCAGCTTGGCTTCCAGCATCTTCGTCAGCGCCGCGGTCTCGTCAAACCGGGTTTTCCGCTCACGTTCCGCTGCTTCCTGATGGCGGAGGAGCTGCGGCTCGGTCTGTTCCAGCTTGAGCGCAAACGAGCTGACTTCCTTCTCCTTAGCGAACAGGTCAAGCTGTGACCGCGCGAGCTTGGCGGCTCTTGCATCATATGCCAATCTGAGCGTGCTCAGCTCGGCGTTAAGCTCTTTCGCCCGCGTATCGGCCGCTTTAAGCCGCGTTTCGATCGGCTGCAGCCGCGCCGTGGCGCGCCGCGCTTGAAAAGACAGCGAGGCTGCCTGACCCAGACGGCGCAACAGGCACTGCATGTCGCCTGCGAGACGCCCGTTCTCGGAAAGATCCTCGAGCATTTTCAGCGATGCGGGCAAGCCGTCGCCCTTGCCGAGGATCACCATGCCCGACCCGGTATCGACCCAAACGCCGCTTTTCCCCGTCACTGAACGATCGGCACCATGCAGCAGCAACGCCCCATCAGGCGCAAGCCGCTCGCGTAATGTCGAGATCAGCGCGCTGATATCGTTCTCACTGTCGAACTCCGTGAGATCGGCAAAGATCAGATTTTGCGATTCGGCCCCGAGACCTGCCGCCGCTTCCTCCAGCACTTCGCAATCCGTTATCACCGCGATCTCGGGATAGGTGGCTGCCTGCCGTTCAATGCCGACGGGGACAGTGCCTGACCAGACCCCGAACCCCTCGCAAACCCCGCCCGTCCCGCTGCGATCAACAGACTGACAAATGGCGAATGTTGCCGTCCCCGCGCCGACACCCAGCACCACGCTGCGCGCGGGGCGCAAACGGTCTACGATCCAGAAAATCAGAGGAACATGCAGCGCGACGGTTTCGTCGCCGATGAATAGCGGGCTCCATAGCAGGGAGGGGGGCAGGGCCCCAGCGGCGTCCGGCTCAGTTGCGACTGTCTTTTCATCCATCTGGTTCAACCTTCGAAATTCTCTGGCGTGGAGAACAGCTTTGCCAATGCAAATTCTTGTTGGTGCGCGTCAACAATCAGCAGCTTGTCCGTTCCATCGCCGCAAGGCGTGTCTTTTTGCGCAATCACGTGGTCCATCGTCGCGCCCCGCAGAATGATGCGGTCGGGTGCCAGCGCGTCCACCACGCGGGCGCCGGTCGCCACAGTCACCTCCGGTCCGAAAGAGACCAGATCCGGGCTCTCCAGCCCGACCGATTCCAGGGCGCTGCGCAGCTCGTCGAAAAGCTCCATCGGCATGGCGACGAAACGTGCTGGCCAATGCAGCCTATCGATGCGTTTCTGCATCGCATAGGCCGCGTCTTCACCGCTCAGCAGCAGCACGACCAAGCAATTGCGCTGACATGCGCAAAGCATTGCGATATCGGCAGAATCGACATGGACCGTGAGGTTCCGATCCGCCAGCGCCGAGCGCAGTGCCCCAAGGTCGCCAGCGGCGAAATTCAGTGGCGAAAATTCGGGCTTCTGTTCGGCGCGCGCGATGACGTCCGAGGCATGACAGAGCGATTCGAAGAAAAGCTCCTCTGTCTGATCGGATTGCATATCATGTTGGGCCACGGCCCGTGCCGGCTGTGTCGATCCGCCGGTGATCGGATCGTCCATGATCCCCTCATCGACCAGCTGCCGGTTGCCGGCCTCGATGATATCAAGATGATGTTCCGAAAGCTCGATCCTGATCGGCTGCGCCGTGACTTCGGACAGCAGCCGCTTGCCCGACAGCCGCATAAGATGCTCGATTTCCAGCCGGTCGGCGACGCTGCATCCGTCCTGAAGGAGAAGGTTCAGAACACGCTTTGTCTCGACAAGCTGGTGTGACTTTTCCCGTTGATTGGCGTGCATGGCTGCGGCGAGATCGGGGTCCGTGACAGGCAATCCCAGCTCGTCGAGAAAGCGGAGCACCAGCGGCTTTTCATGGTGGTCGAAAACGATCGCCCGCAGCTTTTCTGCGTTGAAAATTGTTCCCAATTCCCGCAGCCGCTTCGGATAGTTCAGGAAACCGCGCGACAAGGACTCGTCGACGAAGGCGGCCAGCGTCATGGGCGACGAGCGAAAGCCGCTCATGATGTTTTCTGTATAGCGCGATCTCAGCCAGTCCTGCTGGCTTCTGAGCACCGCGATGATCTCGACATCCCAGTCTTCGAAATATTCTGCCGCGGCCAGAAGCGTTTTCTCGGGGACGTCGGAGAAGATGTTTTCGACGCTGAGCAAAACCGTCGCGTTCTGATCTTGCGCCAGTTCCGATTCGAATTCGGACGTGTCGCCAGTTCTTATCTGCGACAAAAGCCTAAGGTGGCCCGGCGTGCGATCTTGATCGTAGGGGTTCTGTCGCGCCATGCCGCTCTTTGGAAACAACACGGCGTGTCCGCGTAACGCCTCTCGCTGCGACTCCAGATAATTCTGGATAGAGGTGCTGCCGGCCTTTGTCTGACCGACATGCAGGATAAGACGACGGCGCTGGCTCATGACCGGACGACCCGGCGCTTGGGGAAATCAGGACGCATCCAGCCGCGCCTCATCACAGATCAGTTCCGGTTCCTGCAACGGCTTCTCGACCTCTCCTCCGAATTCCTCTGCCAGCGGACCCGAGAAGAAATGCTTCATCACGAGATCGACGCCGAACATGTTCACATTACGCAAATCAGGCTCGAAGAACATACCGCGCGCAGGATGGGAGGAGATGACCTCGAATGAGGGGAAATAATGGATGCCGTCGTAATCCTCGCTCAACTCGCCGGCAACCGATCGCAGAATGGATTTCGACTGGATGGTCGCGACAAGCACATGGTTCTGTGTCGCTGTGGCGGCAAGCGGCACCGGAGAAACGGTCAGCAGCATACGCGCAGCGGGGTTCACGCTGCGCAGCCGGTCCCAGAATTCCAGCATGTCGCGGCTGACCTCGTGGTGGCGCAGATTATGCAGCCGGTAATCCTCAGGCCGATAGGTCCCGGCGATGGTGCCGGGCGCGACCGGGAACATCGTCCCATCAGAGACCGACTCCCATCCCTCGGTCAGCCCCATCGTGAACACGAACACATCGAGCTCGGCGAACATGCGCCGCACGGCCTCCAGATGGCGGTTGCGCATTTGCAGAACGTCTTCGGGGGATTCCTGCCCGACCGGGTCCAGACCGGGGCGCAGCGCATCGAAGAAGCGGCCATCCTTTTCCCAGACCCGTTCGCCCGGAATGCGCTGGCCATGCGCCTCATCGAAAAGCTGCACGAGCTGGCGCGAGGTGTAGATATTGCCGTAGCGGCACGAGAAGACGCCATAGCCCCAGCGCCGCGCCTCGGTCTCGTTGGCGAAGACGGGCGGCGCCGGTTCCATATCCATGAACGCGGCGCCGCGGCGGGCGAGGTTATTGCCGATATGCTGCGCAAAGCAGCTGCCTGCGGTCGCCACGCGATCCGCACGCTTCAGCGCCATCGGCTCCCAGAGGTTTTCCATATCCGCATAGTGGCGCGTCCCGACAGAGGCGCGCCAGAAGGCTTTCTCGGGCTGGATCTTATAGGGATTCTTCGGTGCTTCAGCCATTGCTGGCCTCCTTCTTCGCGCCGCGCAGTGTATGGTCGCGCAGCAGTTTGCCGAACGCGATATCAGATTCTGAAAAGCTTACCGACTTCAGATCTTTTCCGCGCAACCTCGCCGGGGGCGGGGCGCTGCCGGGATGGAGGCGGTATTTCGTCTCGATCAGCTCCACCGCATCCCAGGACGGCGCGGCCACGGCGGCGCGCAGCCACGGAGAGAAGACCGACCAGACGGGGCCATGACCGGTGCGCCCGGGATAGGTGCACTCGAAAACGACACGCTTTCGGTCGGCAGCACTCTCGATCCCGGCGATGAATGGCGTGCAATGATTGAACATATGGAAGGTATCAGTCGGATTCTGGCAATAGATCACGTAATTGGGCACATTTTTCGCATAGAGTGCGCAGACATCTGTCACGATCTTTTCGTCTAGCGCCGAAATGTCTTTTGCAGTGGGCCAGCAACTCTCTAGGTATCTTGCGATATGTCTAGGATAATATTTCTCGAGGTTCGTCTGTGCGTTTCCGACCAATGCAAGACTGCCCGGATGTATCCACGAATAGTAGAGGGCTGCAAAGCCTCCGCCGGACGATCCAAAGTAAATAACTTTTCTGACGCCGAGGACCTCTGCAGCTTCGCGGAAAAGCTCTCCAAGCAGTGCCTGCGCGTCAAATCGGTGATCGCCAGCATACCAAGCCATGCTGAGTTCTTCGCCCAGCTCCAATGAAGGGTCGGAGATCATGAGTTGATGGGCATGGTTCTCCACCTCAGGTATCGGGTCAGTATATACAGGTAATTTGCGGAGCTTACGGTCTATCGCACCATGAAAACCGATCAATAATGTGTCTGCACCCTCTGCTTTCGTGAGCTTTAGATTTATATCGACCCCACCCAATTCTATAATCTGTCGGCCCGTCGCATTCATGAGTTCGGATGCCGTTTTAATACGTGAAGCGGGTTTCATGATATTCTCTCGTCAACTTTGACTGTAGATTGTCTGGTTACTTCAGTTTTATCTTCGCGGGTCGGAAACTGGACTCGAGTAGCGTCGAACTGGGTGCTATAAGCAATGTCGAGACGCAGCCCGTCGGCAAGCGGAGTCGCAGGGCGTAGAAACTCATCAGCATCTATACTCCAGGTATGCAAGCCGGGCCGCGCATATCTGACGGCGACATGATCATATGGATCGCACGAGTAAACCGATACTCCAAGTTCATTTGCATCGTTGTAGAAGGCCGTGTCGACAGCGCGCGGCAGATCCTGAAAGCGTAGATCACCAAGCTTTGAACGTGACCAGAAGATCGTGCTCCCAAAAGCCCGGTGAGTGAGGTTGTTACTTTTGGTGGGCTTAAACCGCAGCGCCAGCAGGTCTCTTTCCTCGACATAGCAGTAGGCGCGCGCGCGCCCGACGACGCCGACAGTCACATTGCCGCAGAACTTCAGTGCCGCCGCCGAACTGCGGATATAATCGGGGCCGTAGAAATCATCATCGTCGATCTTTGCCACCAGATCGGTCTTGCAATGGTCGAGCGCGAGGTTCAGCGCCTCGCCCAGCGTCGCCTCGGGATCGGGCAGGGAAAGCAGCTTGAAATTGGCAAGCTCTCCGAACGCGTCATTGATCTGATCGGGATCGTGGCCCGGCCCATGCGCGACATAGATCACATGAAGCTTCCGATAGCTCTGCTCGCATAGTTGACGCGCGATATGTTTAAGAAATCCTGGCCGTTTCGAGCAGCATATGGCTGTCACATCCTCCTGCACCGAGTCATCGAGATCGGTGACCGAAGCATAGTTGCGCCAGACCTGATGCGCGGGCACAACGACTTCGCTGGGGGTCTGGAAGGGGCGCTCTTTGTGCAATGGCGGCGGAAACGCCATGCGAAGCCGTCCGTCCAGACCCTGATGCCATTTCCGCCACGCGGTTGCATAATCGCGACGGACCTGCGACGGACCTGTCTCACGGTCGACCCCGAGTGTCGGATGATTGGTCAGGCTCCCCTCTCCGCTGATGCAGAGCATCGAGATCACGGGCAGACTACGGAACTCATCGCCGATTGCCGTGGTTATCCGGCCCATCAGCTCGCTGTCGGCGCCGAAACGAACACAGTCCCAGCCGCCGAGATGCGTGCGCAGGAACCGCGTTTCTATCAGACATGAAATGGGCGCGTGCCGTGACACGCCATCATCCGAGAAATAGGACAATCGCGTAAACCTGTCGATCATCCCGTCCGGCAGCAGACGCAGCATCCAGGCTACGCTCGCGCGGGGTGGGCTGTCCTCGGCCAGCACGGCGTTCAGGTGATGTTCCAGCCGCTGCGGATGCGCCCAGTCATCCGCGTCGTGGCCGGTGATCCAATCGCCCTTCGCCTTCGTCATGGCGAGGTTCTTCGATACATAGGGGCCGACATTGATCTTGTTGCGCAGGATCTTCACGCGGCTGTCGCTCGCCGCGATGCGCTGCATTTCGGCCCAGGTGCCGTCCTCGCTTGCATCGTCAACGATCAACAGCTCCAGATTGCCCCATGTCTGGCACAGGATCGAGGCGGCGGCTGCGGCAATCGTATCCTCTGCGTTCCAGGCCGGCATGATGACCGAAACCAGAGGCCCGCCGTTCACCCGCGGCAGGGCGTCGGTCGAAAACCGGTCGAGCAGCGTCTTGCCCTTGCGTAACCTCACCGGCGCAGCGCCGTGATGGGCGAGGAACCCGTTCATCCGCGCCAGCCACCCGGCCTCGTCTCCGGCGCTGAGGGCCTGGTTGGCGCGCAGCGTCTCGATGCTGTAGCGCAGCGCCTCAGGGACATGACGTTCAGCAAAGCGTATGCCAAGTCCGTAACCCTGCTCGCGACAGATCTTCTCTGCGGTCATCAGCTCGGACCCGGTTGCGGGGGCGGGCAGCGACTGCATTTCCAGAAGCTCCATATCGCCCTCATAGCGCGGGCTCGGCGCGCGCCGCATTGCTACGCCGTATTCTCGGAAGTGATGCGCCGGATCCATCCCGATGGCCGCGACATCCGGATAAGTCCGGCGATACCAGTCACGGTCGAGCTGGCCATTCGCCAGCGTCCAGTCTGCAATTCTCTGGTATCTGTCAGTCATCTTTGTCGCTTTTGCTTGGGAAGATCTGGCGGCCGGCCTCTACCCCGATCTCGGCGGGAGGAACGACCATTTCGGCCGGGGCCGGAAAGGCGCGGGACGCGGCAAAACCGTCGATCCGCAGCCCGGCGGGCTGGGCCTGCTCATGCCATTGCCGATAGGCGCTGACGTAAGTCTCCCGCAGGGAGGAGCCGGCCTGCCTCGTCCGCAGACCGTAGACAGGGTGGTTGGTCAGCCCGCCGGCGCGGTCGAGGCACAGCATCCCGATTTCGTCATGATCCCGATACGCCTCGCCGAGCAGGCAGCGCGCGCGCGAGAGCATCTCGCCATCGGCCCCGAAGCGGACAGGATCATAATTGCAGAGCTGCCCGACCATGAATTCGCGCTCGAACATGCAGGAGATGAATGAGCGTCGCCTGATCCCATCGGGCGAATGATGCGCGCTGGTCGGAATGATATTGGCAAAGCGTCCCTCGGGCGACATGCGCAGCATCATCGTCGTGCCGGCCTTGATCTCGCCTCCGGTTTTTAGGAAGTGGGTCACATGGCGTTCGATACGCTGAGGATGCGACCAGTCATCCGCATCCTGCCCGGTGACATACGCCCCCCTTGCCTCGCGAAGTGCGAAATTCTTGCAAACATATGGTCCGAGATTTCGCGAATTGCGGTGAATCCGCACCCGGTCATCCTCGGCCGCGAGGTTTTGCAGCACCCGCCATGTGCCATCGCTGCTCGCATCATCAACGATCAGAAGCTCAAGATTCGTCCAGCTCTGCTGTAGGATCGAATTCGCTGCTGCGCGGATATGGGCTTCGGCATTCCAGGCGGGCATGATGATGCTGACCAGAGGTCCGCCCGAGATGTTTCGGATCGAACGGGTCGCAAGCTGCTGAAAAAGGCTCCTGGCGCTGCGCAGCATGACGGGCGCGATCGGGAACTGAGCGAGATAGAGATTAAGCTGCGTGAGCCATTCCGAACGGCTTCCGCGGTCGAGCGCAGCATTCGCGGCCATTATCCGCAATGGGCCATCGGCCCGCTCGCCCAGATGGCGGCGGCTCTGCCGGACTGCATCTTCGAGCCGGCCATTCTCGGCCAGCGCCTGCGCGCCCATCATGACGCGCGGCTTCGCTGGGGCCAGCGTGGCGTTCTTCAACCTTTGTTCCAGGGCGGTCGGCCCGTCTGCTGTCAGCCGGGGAACGGCAAGCTGCATGAATGTCTCGCTGAAATCCGGACCGGGATCGCGGCGCAGCGCGATACCGATGGTCAGGAAATGATCCAGCGGTGTCATACCCGCTTCTGCGACATCAGGATATTGCGCCCTATACCAGTCCGGGTCGAAGAGACCGGCCTCGATCAGCGCTTCCCGTGTGAGGTCTGTCTCGGTTGTCATGGGGTCCGGGCCGGATTAAAGCCTCAGGTCGCTATCCTGCTTGGCGAATGCGGCCTTCATGTCGAAAAAGATACCGCCTGGCTTGGCAAGGCTTTTCAGCGCAGCGCCGCCGTCGCGCGTGTATTCGTCATGCATCACCGCCAGCACGACAGCCTCGTAGCCTGCCTGCCCATCGGGCTCGGACAGGGCCACGCCATATTCTTCGATGATCTCGTCGGGATCTGCATGAGGGTCCGCGATCACCGGCTCGACACCCCATTCGCGCAGCGCCGCGGCCAGGTCGAAGACCTTGGTGTTGCGGACATCCGGGCAATTTTCCTTGAAGGTCGCCCCAAGGATCAGAACCTTCGCCCTGCTGATGCGAATATCCTTTTCGATCATGGAACGGATCAGCCGGCGCGCGGCCTCACGCGGCATCCCGTCGTTGATCTCACGGGAAAGCCTGATGATGTCCGGGATATGCCCCGCACGGGCCGAGCGATGCAGCAGGTAATAGGGATCGACCCCGATGCAATGCCCGCCGACAAGGCCGGGTTTAAGTTTCATGAAGTTCCATTTCGTCGCCGCTGCATCGATCACCTCTGAAGTGTCGATCCCGAGCCGCGCGAACACCATCGACAGCTCGTTGATCAGGGCGATATTCACATCACGTTGTGTATTTTCGATGACTTTCGCCGCTTCGGCGACCTTGATCGAACTGGCGCGATAGGTTCCGGCGGTGATGATCGAGCGATAAAGCGCGTCGACGAACTCTGCCGTCTCCTCATTTGATCCCGAAGTCACCTTGACGATCTTGGTCAGCGGACGCGCCTTGTCGCCCGGATTGATCCGCTCGGGGCTGTAGCCTACGAAAAAATCGCTGTTGAAGCGCAAGCCGGAGTTCTTCTCGATCACCGGCACGCAATCATCTTCGGTCGCCCCCGGATAAACGGTCGATTCATAGATCACCACATCGCCCGTGCCGATCACCCGCCCGACCGTGTCGGAGGCGGCGAGCAGCGGCGTCAGATCCGGCTGGTGATTGTCGTCGATGGGGGTCGGGACCGTGACGATATAGACGTTGCAGTCGCGCAGCTCATCGAGCGAGTTGGTAAAATTCAGCTCTCTCGCGACGCTCAGATCCGCGACCTCGCCGGTGCGATCCTTGCCCTGACGAAGTTCTTCTATCCTTTTGGTAGAAATATCGAACCCAACGGTTTGATATTTTGCGGAAAACTCCACGGCGAGCGGCAGGCCGACATATCCAAGCCCGATTACCGCGACCTTTGCCTGGGTGACATCAGGCAGAGCCGCGATGTTAATACCTTTAATTTCCATGAAAATCCCGCCAAAAATCTTGTTGAGCAGGGTTTAAAAAAGTTTAAAGAGTGGCGCAACCGAAAAACAGGCGGAAACAACCACAAAGCGACCGCCCCCAAGACGGGCGCCGTGAGCGAATGCACCATGCGGCTTTCGGCAAAGCGTTGAATCCGCCTCGGGGGCTGAATGGGGCCGCTGCTGCCCGCCAGGGCGGAAGGCGCCATCGGACACGAAAAATAGCGGCGGAAGCCGCCCTTGCGTTTCAGTCTGAACGGCCGGTCTGGCGCGGGATCAGAACCCGAAATTCAGCGTCCGCACGATGCCCAGCCGGACCGAGGGCTGGCTTTCGTCCAGCACGATCGGGCTGTCGGCGGCGTCGCCGATGATGCGGGAATACTTGACCTCGCCCAGAAGTGCGGTTGCGGGGCTGAGGTCATAGCGCGCTTCCAGCTTGGCCGCGGCCGAATTGATGCCGCCGCCCGGCGTATAGACGCTGTAATCGGTGCGCCCGGCCTCGTCCTCGGTGACACCGAAATAGGTCTCGTTATAGCTGTCGTCGCCGTAGCCCGCCTCCAGCCCGGCCCACATGGTCAGCCGGTCCGAAGCGTCGATGCGGTATTCTGCGCCGAACTCGCCCGCGACGCCCTTATGGCCGCCGAACCCCTTTCGGGCGCTGACATAGGCGCGGGTCGGGCCATTGCGATAGGTCGCCTGCAGCCCCAGCTCATAGGCGCGGTCGATCTTGTCCAGCCCGTCCAGCCTTTCGTCGTCATCGCTGTCACGCTCGCCCAGATAGTCGAAGCTCGGCGTGATCGAGAATCCCTGCCGGTCGTCCGAGCTGTTTCCGTTCAGCCGCAGATTGCGGAAGATCAGCCACGGCGCGGCCTCGTGATCGTCCGAGCCGGGATAGGTCGGGCGATATTCTGCCCCGATCCCCACATCCATCGACACCGACTGCGCCGGATTGATGACCACCTCCTGCGCCAGAACCGGCGAGGCTGTGAGGGTGGCGAGCAGCGGAAGAATGATTTTCATGGGTCGGTCCCGGCCAGAGGGGCGCTTTGCAGCGTGTCCCTCCGATGTGCCAAGCGCGGTGACGGAAATCAAGCCATCAGATGTCAGTCGCTGGCACCGTCGCCCCGCCGTGACCGCGACGACACAGCCCGGCGCCGACGCAGCCGCCCGGACGGCGGAAATCAGCCGGTTTCGGCACGCTCCAGCCGCTCCATGGCGGCCATCCAGAGCGCCTCGGCGCGGATCATCGCCTCGGAGGCCTCGGCATGTTTGCGGCCCCATTTCTCGACCTCGGCTGCGTCGTCGTAAATGCCCGGATCGGCCATTTTCTCGCCGATCTTGTCCAGCATCTCGGTCAGCTTCTCGACCCGCGCTTCGGCCTTGCGCGCCTCGGCCCGCAGGTCGAGGATCTCGTCGCGGCCCGGCCGTTTCGCTTTCGGCGCAGGCAGAGATTTTTCAGGCCTGTCCTCCGTCGTTTGCAGCAACATGGCCCGGTAATCGTCCAGATCGCCCTGCCACGGCGAGACCATGCCCTGATCGACCAGCCACAGCCGGTCCGCGACCAGCGACAGAAGATGCATGTCGTGGCTCACCAGCACCACCGCGCCGCTGTAATCGTTCAGCGCCTCGGTCAACGCCTCACGGGATTCGATGTCGAGATGGTTGGTCGGCTCGTCCAGCACCAGCAGATGCGGCGCGTCGATTGTGGCGATCAGCAGCGACAGCCGCGCCTTCTGACCGCCCGACAGTTGCCCTACGCGGGTCGCGGCCTGCGCCTCCATCAGCCCGAAACCCGCCAGCCGCGCACGCAGCTTCGAGGGTGCCTCATCCGGGCGCAGGCGGCGGACATGATCGAGCGGCGTTTCGTCCAGTACCAACTCATCGACCTGATGCTGGGCGAAATAGCCTATCCGCAGCTTGTTCGACCGGGTGATCTTGCCGGCCATCGGCGCCAGCCGTTCGGCCAGCAGCTTCGACAGCGTCGATTTGCCCTGGCCGTTCCGCCCCAACAGCGCGATCCGGTCGTCCTGATCCAGCCTTAGATTCAGCCGCCGCAGCACCTCGCGCTCGCCATAGCCGGTGCTGACCCCCTCCATCGCGATGATCGGCGGAGACAGCTGCTCGGGCGCGGGAAAGCTGAAACGATGGAACTTCGCCTCTTCGGGGGCGGTAATCGGCTCCATTTTCGCGATCATCTTGATCCGGGCCTGCGCCTGCTTGGCCTTGGTCGCCTTGGCCCTGAACCGGTCCACGAAGCTTTGCAGATGCGCGCGGCGGGCATCCTGCTTCTTCGCCTCGGCCGCCTGAAGCGCGCGGCGCTCGGCGCGCAGCTTGGCGAATTGGTCGTAGCCGCCGGTATACAGGGCCAGCTTGCGGTCCTCGACATGCAGGATATGCCCCACCGCCCGGTTCAGCAGCCCGCGATCATGGCTGATGACGATCACCGTATGCGGATAGCGCGCCAGATAGTTTTCCAGCCACAACGCGCCTTCGAGGTCCAGATAGTTGGTCGGCTCGTCCAGCAACAGAAGGTCGGGCTGCGAAAACAGCACCCCCGCCAGCGCGATCCGCATCCGCCACCCGCCCGAGAAATCCGCGCTCGGCCGTTGCTGGTCGGCATCGCTGAACCCGAGCCCCTTGAGGATGGTCGAGGCGCGCGCTTCGGCGGACCAGGCGTCGATATCCACCAGCCGTGTCTGGATCTCGGCAATGCGCGTCGCGTCGACCGCCGCCTCGGCCTCCGTCATCAGCCGGGCGCGCTCGGTGTCGGCGTCCAGAACCGTGTCGAGAACGCTGCGCTGCGTCGCCGGAGCCTCCTGCGCGACGCCGCCGATCCGGGATCGCGAGGGCAGGGAGATCGCGCCGCCATCCAGCGACAACTCGCCCCGAATCAGTCGGAACAGCGTCGTTTTGCCCGCGCCATTTGGCCCGACCAGCCCGACCTTGTGGCCGGCAGGCACGACCGCGCTCGCCGACTCGAAAAGCGGACGGCCGGCGATGGAATAGGAAATATCGTCGATGCGAAGCATGGCGCACGCCATGACCCAGCAAGCCAGTTGCGTCAATGGGAATTGGCACCTATCAGGAAGGATCTGACCCATCGGATCCCGACGCGCCACATGACCGAACTCGGCAAGACCGGCCATCGCTGCCGGTTCCTGATCGTCACCCAGCCTCGCAGCGGCTCTTACCATCTGGCATCGCTTCTCGGCAGCGCGCCGGATGTGACCTGCCTCGGCGAGATCTACAAGCCGGACCGGGTCGAACTGCCGGCCGATCTCGGCGCGGCGATGGGCATTGCGCCATCCGAACCCGCGAAACGTGACGCCGATGTCGAGGCCTATCTCGGCAGGCTGCTCGCCCTTTGCGACACGCCGGTTTTCGGCTTCAAGGAATTTCCCAGCCGGTTGCGCGACACCGGAATCGGTGCCTCGACGCTGCGCTCGCGGCGCTGGCAGAAGATATTTCTGATGCGCAACCCGCTGCGCAAATATCTCTCGCTGCATCGGGCGCGCGAAACCGGCAGCTTCACCAAGCGCAGCGGCGATACCCGGCCCCAGGACAATGCGGTGATCCGCTTCGACCCGGCCCAGTTCGAGGCGATGCTGGCGCAGGACAGGTTCTTCCGCGACAGCTTCCGACAGATGCAGGAACGCCGGCCCAAGCGGGTGACATCGGTCGATTACCGCGAGCTGAACGATCCCGCCGTGCTGGCCCGGCTGCTCGACTATATCAGCTCCGAAGGGGATGCCGCGGCGCTGAGCTCCAGCTATTTCCGCCAGAACACGATCCCGCTCGACGACAGCTTCGAGAACTTCGCCGAGATGCGCCGCTATATGCAGGATCACGGCCATGCCGCGCTGCTCGAGGATGCCGCGCATCCCAACGCCTGAGGCGTGGCGGCTGTGCATGGGCTGTGTGCGCCCCTGAAAGCTGTTGGTGCAGCCGCTGCCGGGCCGTGCGGGCGCTGCTGTCACGGGTTTTCAACCCACAAGCTGCGTGATACGAGCCGCCCAGATTTTCCGCGCGATGCTGTTTCGCGCCAAACCTTACGGAGTATCCCCATGGCTACCGAGCTGACGCTCTCGATCATCAAACCCGACGCGACCAAGCGCAATCTGACCGGCAAGATCATCTCGAAATTCGAGGATGCCGGCCTGCGCGTCGTCGCCTCCAAACGTATCCATCTTTCGCCCTCGCAGGCCGGTGCCTTCTATGCCGAACACAGCGAGCGCCCCTTCTATGCCGAGCTGTGCGAGTTCATGTCCTCCGAGCCCGTTGTCGTGCAGGTGCTGGCCGGTGACAACGCCATCGCCAAGAACCGCGAAGTGATGGGCGCCACCGATCCTGCCGAAGCCGCCGAAGGCACGATCCGCAAGGAATTCGCCATTTCGAAGGGCGAAAACTCGGTCCACGGCTCCGACAGCCCGGAATCGGCGGCGCGCGAAATCGCCTTCTTCTTCTCGGGCCTCGAACTGGTCGGCTGATCCTGCATCGCAGGTCTTGTGCGGGGGCGCGGTCCGGTTCGGGCCGCGCCCTTTCACATTGCCGCGCCGCACGGGCCGCGCTAGGACAGGGAAACACCGAATGAGGGGGCAAGATCATGCGTGCATTCGTTTTTCCGGGTCAGGGCGCTCAGGCCGTCGGCATGGGCCGGGAACTGGCCGAAGCCTATCCTGCCGCGATGGATGTCTTCCGTGAGGTGGACGAAGCGCTCGGCGAAAAGCTCTCGGCGCTGATCTGGGAAGGCGATGCCGATGATCTGACCCTCACCCGCAACGCGCAGCCCGCGCTGATGGCCACCTCGATGGCCGCGTTCCGGGCGCTTGAAAGCGAGGGGATCAACATCGCTCAGGCGGATTACGTTGCGGGGCATTCGCTGGGCGAATATTCCGCGCTCTGTGCCGCCGGTGCCCTCAGCCTTGCGGATACGGCACGGCTTCTGCGGCTGCGCGGGCAGGCGATGCAGGACGCGGTGCCGGTCGGGGTGGGTGCGATGGCGGCGATCCTCGGGCTGGATTTTGCCAGCGTCGAAGAAATCGCGCGCGAGGCCGCCGGGGACGAAGTCTGCCAGGCCGCCAACGATAACGATCCGGCGCAGGTGGTGATCTCGGGCCACAAGGACGCCGTGCAGCGCGCGGCGGATATGGCCAAGGAACGTGGCGCCAAGCGCGCGCTGATGCTGCCTGTCTCGGCCCCGTTCCACTGCGTGCTGATGCAGCCCGCCGCCGCCGCCATGTCCGATGCGCTTGCCGGGATCGAGATCCAGCCGCCCGCCGTGCCGGTCATCGCCAATGTCCGCGCCGAGCCGGTGATCGAGCCCGGTGCGATCCGCCGCCTTCTGGTCGAGCAGGTCACGGGTTCGGTCCGCTGGCGCGAATCGATCCAGTTTCTGGCCGAAGCGGGCGTCACCGAATTCTGGGAAATCGGGGCCGGCAAGGCACTGTCCGGCATGATCAAACGCATCGCCAAGGGCGCCGAGACCCGCGCCATCGGCGCTCCGGCGGATGTAACGGCGATCAAGGGCGCGTGATGCGGCCCATCGGCATTCTGGGCGGGATGTCATGGGTCTCGACGGCCCATTACTACGCGCGGCTGAACCAGATGGTGGCCGAGCGTATGGGCGGCCTGCATTCGGCGCGGATCCTGCTGCATTCGGTCGATTTCGCGCCTGTCGCGCAGATGCAGAAAGAAGCCGATTGGGAAGCCGCGGGAGAGCTGCTCGCCGATGCCGCGCGCGGGCTCGAGGCGGCGGGTGCCGGGCTTATCGTGATCGCAACCAATACGATGCATCATGTCGCCGGGCAGGTCGCCGCGGCGACTGCCCTGCCGCTGATCCACATCGCCGACGCCACCGCCGATGCGATCGGCGCTGCCGGGCTGAAACGTCCCGGCCTGATCGCCACCGCCTATACGATGGAGCAGCGCTTCTATCGCGACAGGCTCGAGGCGGCGGGTCTGGACCCGGTGATCCCAGGCGCATCCGCGCGAACCGAGATTCACCGCATCATCTTTGACGAGCTGGTTCGTAACGAGATCCGCGAGGACAGCCGCGCCCGCTTCGAGGCCGAAGCCGCGGCGCTGATCGAGGCCGGTGCCGACTGCATCATCTTCGGCTGCACCGAGGTCGGCATGCTTCTGAACCAGGACAATGTCGCGGCACCGGTCTTCGACACGGTCGAAATTCACTGCCGGGCGGCGCTGGAGGCCGCCTCATTCGAGACAGGAGAGACATATGTTTGATCTGACAGGGAAAAACGCTCTGATCACCGGGGCGTCCGGCGGCATCGGGGGCGCGGTCGCCGAGGCGCTGCACGCCGCAGGCGCGACCGTAGCGCTGTCGGGCACGCGCGAGGCGCCGCTGAACGAGCTGGCCGGGAAACTGGGCGAGCGCGCCCATGTCGTGACCGCCAATCTCGGTGATGCCGAGGCCGTCGAGGCGCTGCCGAAATCGGCCGCCGAGGCGATGGGCAGCGTCGATATTCTGGTGAACAATGCCGGGATCACCCGCGACAATATTTTTATGCGCATGTCGGACGAGGAATGGGCGCAGGTGATCGATGTGAACCTGACCTCCAGCTTCCGGCTGTGCCGCGCGGTGCTGCGCGGCATGATGAAAGCACGTTGGGGCCGCATCGTGAACATCACCTCGGTGGTCGGCACCACGGGCAATCCCGGGCAGGGCAATTATGCCGCCGCCAAGGCGGGCCTGGTCGGTATGTCGAAATCGCTCGCCTATGAGGTCGCCAGCCGCAACATCACCGTGAACTGCATTGCGCCGGGCTTCATCGCCACGGCGATGACCGACAAGCTGAATGACGATCAGAAGGGCAAGATCCTGAGCCAGATCCCCGCGGGGGCGATGGGCAAGCCCGAGGACATCGCCTCGGCCGCGCTTTATCTGGCCAGCCCCGAGGCCAACTATGTCACCGGTGCGACGCTGCATGTGAATGGCGGCATGGCGATGATCTGAGATTTCACGCGCTTCGAATCGGTTCCGGCGCGCAGGGCGGCATGATCGTGCCAGCATGGCATTTTCGGCAGATTTTGCGCCTTTGCAGCACGGAAAATCAGGCAAAAGCGGTTGCATGGACCCGACCGGCTGCTATATCCCGATTTGAGGCCAAGGGGTTCGCCCCGGCATCGCGGCCCGGCCGCAACCCCCAGGGCAGATGCCCGCGAACATGAGGAACAGACATGAGCGATATCGCTGATCGCGTGAAAAAAATCGTCGTCGAGCATCTCGGTGTGGATGAAGACAAGGTGGTCGACTCCGCCTCGTTCATCGACGATCTGGGTGCGGACAGCCTCGACACCGTCGAGCTGGTCATGGCGTTCGAAGAAGAATTCGGGATCGAGATCCCCGATGACGCCGCCGAAACCATCCAGACCTTCGGCGACGCCGTGAACTTCATCAAGGGCGCGGTCTGAACCGACCCTGATCTAAATTTTCGGAAAAAGCGGTGCCACAGGCGCCGCTTTTTTCGTTTGGCACATGGCGAGGCGGATGATGCGCGAGGCGTCAGGTTAGGTAAAATTGATGTAAAATCCGCAGGAAACACTCGACGATCTTGCTGATGTTCAAAGGTTAACGCTGGAATTTTGAATGATTATGGGCCACAAAAGGTTGTGGGAGATGCGTAAAGGGTGCGGCGATGCGGAATTACAGCGTTAATGAGGTCGGAAGCTATATATCCAAAGGGTACTGGGCGGAATTTGGGCAGACTGCCCCGAAGCTGAGTGAAACGATTACCGTTAATCTCTCGTCCCTGACGCCAGAAAACCAGTGGCTCGCGCGTGTCGCGCTCGCAGCCTGGTCAGAAGTCGGTTTTACATTCATCGAGACCTCGCCCAGCTATGCGGATCTGCTGCTGACCGACGATGCCAGCGGTGCGCAAACCAGCTGGACCCGCCCTTACGGTCTGCCGACCGCGAATGTGGGGCCGGACTTTACCCATTACTACGGATCGCATGTCGGCAGCTATACCTACCAAAGCTGGCTGCACGAGATTGGCCACGCATTGGGTCTTGGTCACACCGGGAACTACAATGGCATCGGTACCTATGGTGTGGACAACGACTTCGCCAATGATAGCTGGCAGATGTCGGTCATGTCCTATTTCTCGCAGGATGATAACACGTCGATCGATGCGGATTTCGCCTATGTGCTGACGCCAATGCCCGGCGACATCGCGGCGGTCGAGAAGCTTTATCCTGGCATGAAGTCGGACGCGAATACCGGTGACACCACGTATTTCTGGAACAGTAATGCGACCGGTTTTTACGGCTATATCATGCAGATCATCTATAACGTTTTTGGACGCAATCCCGTTACCCTGACACTCATTGACAGGGGCGGGCGCGACAAGCTCGACTTCAGTCGAGACGCCTACGGTGTGGACATCGATCTGACACCCGGTGCGGCGAGCACGGCCTTCGGCGTCACCGGAAGCATCGTGATCGAGCGCAAGACCCTCATCGAGAATGTCATCGGATCCTATCATGACGATAAGCTCGCCGGAAACTGGGCCGGCAACTTTATCTCGGGTCGGGGCGGCGACGATGTCATTCTGGGACGCGATGGCAACGATCTGCTGTTGGGCGGCGACGGAAATGACCGGATCGGCGGCGGCAATGGTAATGACAGGCTCCGCGGGGGGGCCGGGAACGACAAGCTTTCCGGCGATGCCGGTAATGACAGATTGCGCGGCGAAGCGGGCCGCGACAGGGTGGAAGGCAAAAAAGGCAACGATGAGCTGCACGGAAACAACGGCTCGGACAAGCTCATTGGCGGCAGCGGCAATGACAAGCTCTATGGCGGCAACCACAGCGATGTGCTGATAGGCGACTCAGGCAGGGACCGCGTTGACGGAGGCAAGCATGACGACAAGCTCGAAGGTGGAGGCGGCCACGATACGCTGCGCGGCGGTAATGGCGATGACCTGCTATATGGCGGCAACCATAATGATATTCTGATCGGTGGAGGCGGCAGCGATCGCTTATTCGGCGGTAAGCATGACGACCAACTCCGCGGCTATAGCGGGAATGACACGCTTGCGGGCCAGAAGGGGGATGACCGGGTTCTTGGCGGTGACGGTAATGACCGCATCATCTCTGAATCCGGTATCGATCGTGTCACCGGCGGTGCGGGCGCGGATGAATTCGTGTTCAAGGGCGGCATGCAAATCATCACAGATTTCCGTGACGATCTGGACGAATTGCTCATCGACCGTGGCGCGCTCGGCTATGGCGGGCTGAGCAAATCCCAGGTCATCTCTCGTGCCGAAGTCGATGACGGCGATACGATCATCGATCTGGGCAATGGCGACAAGATCAAGCTGCTTGGCGTCGATAACCCCAACGATCTCTACGACGATCTGATCTTCATCTGATCCGGACTTCGCCAGCGCAGGATTGATCGGTGGTGGCCCGGCTGGCTCGGCCCGCAAGCCGATCGGCTCAGCTTTCCTGGCGCTGAATGTCGCGCAACACGCGGGTGACGAGCGTGTCGGACAGCTCTGTCGCCGCTTCCGGCGTCAGCAGTTCGAGCCGGCCGGAGGCGCGCAGCGTGGCGACGCCCTGCACCGCGGCAAACAGGGCAGAGGCTTCGGCATGGGCCGCGCGGGGCGAGATACCGGGCGCCAGCTCCACGATTTCCGAGGCGGTCTGGTCGAGCAGAGTCGAGATAGCCTTGAGATACCAGTCGGGGAATTTCTCGGAGCGGCGCGGCCCGTCGAAAAGCGCCTTGAAAAGGGCCGGCTCGGCCTCGATCAGGTCAAGATAGCGGCGGGCGAGTGTGCGCAGCCGTTCGACCGGGCCGCCCTCCGGCAAATCGGCAAAAAGCGAAGAGATCCGCGCGAAATTATCGCGGTTCACTTGCCAGAGAACATCGGGAAGGCTTTCGAAAAGGTTATAGATCGTCCCAGGCGTATAACCGACCGCTTTCGCCAGCCGGCGCGCGGTCAGCGCCTCGGGGCCGTCCTTCAGGATGATCTCGCGTGCAACGTCAAGCGTCTGCCGACGCAGCTCATCGCGAGAGCGGCGGGCGCGGGGAAAGCTGCCTTCGGTTTCGGACCGATCGTCGGGAGTCATGTCTTTTGCGGCCTGCCTGATCGGGCTGAAACTGCGTTGCGGGAGTTGAACTTGACCCAGGGACAGAGGTTCGTCAACAGTCCAAGGACGGTGAACATTGTTCAGTCTTTGAAGCGCCATCGGCAGCGTGGCGGGTTTGCATCCATTGCGTTTCATGGCATCGCTGCGCGTGACGCCGATCCCCTCGATCGGCAGGCCTCGGAAGGAGACAGAACTTGACCCCCGCCGCAAGGATCGCCGCCGCGATTGAGATCCTCGACAAGGTGCTGGATGGCAGCCCGGCCGAGCCGGCGCTGCTCGGCTGGTCGCGGGCAAGCAGATTTGCCGGTTCGGGCGACCGCGCCGCCGTGCGCGATCTGGTGTTTGAAGCGCTGCGCCGCCGCGACAGCCTCGCCGCGATGGGCGGTGGGCTAAGCGGGCGCGGCGTAATGCTCGGGATGCTGCGCGCCGAAGGGCGGGACCCGGCGGAGGTGTTCTCCGGCATTCGCCACGCCCCTCAACCCCTCAGCGAGGCCGAGGCTGCATCGGGGCTCTCGGCCCGCGACGCTGAGGCGATTTGCGACATACCGGACTGGCTCTGGCCGGAATGGTCGGCCTCTCTTGGCGAGGGTGCGCGGCAGGTGGCGCGTGAAATGCAGATGCGCGCGCCGGTCTGGCTGAGGGTGAATGCGCGCAAGGCCGATCCCGAGACGGCACGGATCATGCTGCGCGATGACGGGATCGAAACCCTGCCAGATGCGCGGCTGCGTTACGCGCTGCGGGTAACGTCGGGCGAGCGCAAGGTCAGCCGCGCAGCCGCCTATCGTGACGGCATCGTCGAGTTGCAGGATTTGTCGCCGCAGCTTGCCTGTGCGTCGCTGACGCTGCGCGATGGCATGTCGGTGCTGGATTACTGCGCGGGCGGCGGCGGGAAGGCTCTGGCATTGCTGGCGCGCGCCGATCTTCGGCTCGACGCGCATGATGCGGCGCCCGAGCGCATGGGCGATCTGCCCGAGCGTGCGCGGCGAGCAGGGGTTTCGCTGAACATCGTGCCGCATGGGCGGCTCGGCTCCGCCTATGATCTGGTGGTCGCCGATGTGCCCTGTTGCGGGTCTGGCACCTGGCGGCGGAGCCCCGACGCGAAATGGCGCCTCAGCCGCAACCGGCTGGCAGAGCTGCGCGCGACACAGGCCGAGATCCTGCGTGAGACCGCTGCGCGGGTCGCGCCGGGCGGGGCGCTTGCCTATATGACCTGCTCGTTGCTCGACGCCGAGAATGGCGCGCAGATCGAGGCGTTTCTCGGCGCCGAGCCGGACTTCCTCGAGGAGACCCGCCGGAGATGGACACCGCTGAGTGGCTCGGACGGTTTCTTCCTGTCGGTGCTGCAGCGACGCGCCTGATAATATTAACCTTTTCTTAAGTCTTGTGCGATTATCGTGAGAGATACGCTGCAAGGGTCGCTTGATATGGGGAAGTTGCTGCAACGTTTGCCGCGACATGCCGGCTTCTGGGCGCCGCTGCTTGTCCTGCCGCTTTTGCTTGGTGAAATATGGCTGCACATTCAGGGGCATCGCCCGAATCCTGGCTCGGCCTGGTCGCTCGGGCTGACCATGGCGGTGCTTGGCTGGTATCTGCTGGGCGTCGGACTGGCACTCGCCCGGTTCCGCGAGGCCTGGCTGCGCCGGCGTGAACTGGCGACGCTCACCCCCGAGATCATGGCAAGCGATGACGCCGATTGGGTGGTCGACGCGGCCGGTCGGGTGCTGCGACAATCGCCCATCGCCGCCGATCTTGAGGGTGACCGGATAGGCGAGGGGCTCAGCGCCATCCTCTCGGGCCGGCTGGCCGATGCCGAAGGCGAGATCCGGCGACTTCTGAGCCATGCGCGTCGCCACGGGCTGGCGGTGCACAGCCTGCCCGGCGACGAGCGGATCGTGGTCGAACGGCGGGCGGGCAATCTTCTGCGCGTTCTGCTGCGCGGCGATGAGCGCCCGGTCGAGACCCCGCGCGAGACCCCGCTGCCGGATTACGATGCGCTGCCAATCGCGGTTCTGCGCCTTGCCCCGGACGGCACGGTCATGCGCGCCAACCGTGCGGCGCTGCCCTATTGCGGCGGCGATGCTGCGGGTCTGCATGTCTCGAAATTGCTGGATGGTCTCGGTCGGTCCTTTTCGGACTGGCTCGCCGAGGCGCGCAGCGCTCGTGCCCCGGGCCCGCCCGAGGTGCTGCGGGCGCCGCGCGCCGGTCAGGACCGCTTTATTCAGGTCTCGCTCCACGCCGAGCGCGAGGGCAGTGACACGCTGATCGCAGTGCTCTCGGATGCGCGCGCGCTCAAGACGCTCGAAGCGCAATTCGTGCAGAGCCAGAAGATGCAGGCGATCGGCCAGCTCGCAGGCGGGATTGCGCATGATTTCAACAATCTGCTGACCGCGATCAGCGGGCATTGCGACTTGCTGATGCTGCGCCACGACAAGGGCGATCCGGATTACGCCGATCTCGACCAGATCAGCCAGAACGCCAACCGCGCCGCCAATCTGGTCAGCCATCTGCTGGCCTTCTCGCGCAAGCAGACGCTCAAGCCGCAGACGCTGGATCTTCGTGAGACGATTGCGGATCTCTCGCATCTGCTGAACCGTCTGGTCGGCGACCGGATCCGTCTGGTGGTGCGCCACGACCCCAGGCTCGCGGCCGTTCGCGCCGATCGCAGCAAGATCGAACAGGTGCTGATGAATCTGGTTGTGAATGCGCGTGATGCGATGCCGGAGGGCGGGCAAGTCGACATCACCACGACCAACGTGGTCTTCGATACCGAGCAGCAACATGGCCGCTTCGCCGTGCCGGCGGGCAACTATGTCGAGGTGCGGATCGCCGATCAGGGATGCGGCATCCCGCCCGATCTCCTCGGCAAGATTTTTGAGCCTTTCTTCACCACCAAGCGCGTGGGCGAGGGCACCGGGCTGGGGCTGTCCACCGTTTACGGCATCGTCAAGCAGACTGGCGGCTACATCATCTGCGACAGCACCGAGGACACGGGAACGGTGTTTACCATCTATCTCCCCGTTCATACCGGCGCTGACGAGCCGTCCGATACAGGCGCAGAGCCTGCCGGCGCCGTCGGCCTCGCTGTCGCGGCTCCGCCGGAAGGCAAGGTGCTGTTGGTCGAGGACGAAGCCCCGGTCAGGGCCTTCGCTTCTCGGGCGCTGAAACTGCGCGGCTATCAGGTGATCGAGGCGGCTTCCGGGGAAGAGGCGCTGTCAATGCTGAGTGACGAAATGTTGACGGTGGATCTCTTCGTTTCGGACGTGGTCATGCCCGGTCTCGACGGGGTCAGCTGGGTGCGCCGCGCCCTGGCCGATCGCCCGAATACGCGGGTGATTTTCATGTCCGGCTATACAGAAGATGTGTTCGAGGACGGGCGCAACCCGATCGAGGGCGCGGCCTTCCTGCAAAAGCCCTTCTCGCTCGCCGATCTGCTGGCGGCGGTGGCAGCGAAGCTGGACGAGCCGGCTTAGCCAAGCCCCTCGTAAAGCGCGAAATCCGTGCCGAGCTCGGCACGCAAAGCTGCCTCGGTCGCGGCAGACAGGCTGACATCCGCGGCCGGTGGCACGTTGATCCGCGGCAGGCTGATCTCACAATCCAGCCACTCATCGAGGAAATGCGTAAAATCGCCGATACGCTCATAGCGGAAAATCCGGTCGACCGGCCTGCCGCCCGCGGTCAGGAACGACGATTGCGTGGCAATGCCCTGCGTCACCGATTTCGGCAGTTCGAGATAGCGGCGCACGAAATCTTCGAAGCCATGCTGCGGCTCGGCGGCATCCGGCGCGTCGCGAAGGTGGAAGCGATACCAGCTTCGCAGCCATTCGACAGGCTCGCGCATCAGCGCGACGGTGGTAAAGGCCTCGCCGCTTAATTCGGTCAGCCAGGGGTGAATATGCCGGTGAAACCGCGCCGCATTGGCATGCTTCAGCTCGGGCGGGCGCTGCACGGCCAGGCTAGCCAGCGGTTCAAGCGCCACCTCGATCGCGGTCGAGCCAGCCTTGGGCGTGGCAAGAAACACCAGCCTCTGCTCCCAGAAAATCAGCATATTCAGCCCCCTTCGATCTTCGGGCGACGGAGTAGGGGCTGCGCCGCCGCGTGTAAACCTCCGCTTAAGCATTTGGCCCTATCCAGAGCCTGGAACGCTTGCCAAGAATACGGCATTCGCGTATGAGAACATTAACAGAACATGACCGCGGCCCGGATTGAGGCGCGGTGAGCGTTCTGACATAAGGGCAAGGAGTGTAGGCAGGATGAGCGAAGTGAACATGGACAAGAGATCGGCCGACAAGCAGAAGGCCCTGGACAGCGCGCTTGCGCAGATCGAACGGCAGTTCGGCAAGGGCTCGATCATGAAGCTGGGTGCGGACAACCCCGTGGCCGAGATCGAGGCGACCTCGACCGGCTCTCTGGGTCTGGACATCGCGCTTGGCATTGGCGGTCTGCCCAAGGGCCGTATTATCGAGATTTACGGCCCTGAGAGCTCGGGCAAGACCACGCTGACGCTGCATGCGGTGGCCGAGGAACAGAAAAAGGGCGGGGTCTGCGCCTTTGTCGACGCGGAACATGCGCTCGATCCGCAATATGCGCGCAAGCTCGGCGTGAATCTGGACGAGCTGCTGATCTCGCAGCCCGACACGGGCGAGCAGGCGCTTGAAATCGTGGATACGCTGGTCCGTTCCGGCGCGGTCAATATGGTCGTGGTCGATTCGGTCGCGGCTCTGACCCCGAAATCCGAGATCGAGGGCGATATGGGCGACCATCAGGTCGGCGCTCAGGCCCGACTGATGAGTCAGGCGATGCGCAAGCTGACCGCGTCGATCGGGCGCTCGAACTGCATGGTGATCTTCATCAACCAGATCCGCATGAAGATCGGCGTGATGTTCGGCAGCCCGGAAACCACCTCGGGCGGCAATGCGCTGAAATTCTATGCCTCCGTGCGTCTGGATATCCGCCGCATCGGCTCGATCAAGGATCGTGACGAGGTGGTCGGCAACACCACCCGCGTCAAGGTGGTCAAGAACAAGGTCGCGCCGCCCTTCCGCCAGGTCGAATTCGACATCATGTATGGCGCCGGGATCTCGAAGATGGGCGAATTGATCGATCTCGGCGTGAAAGCGGGCGTGGTCGAGAAATCCGGCGCCTGGTATTCCTATGGCGATGAGCGGATCGGGCAGGGGCGCGAAAACGCCAAGCAATTCCTGCGCGATAACGAAGCGATGGCGCTTGAGATCGAGGATAAGATCCGCGCCAGCCACGGGCTGGAATTCGATGTGGCGCATGGCGAAGAGGATGTGCTCTCAGACGAGTAATCCCTGAGCGGCGCTTTTCGGAGCTGTGATCGCCATAGCGGAATGCCAGGAGGCCCGTCGTGATGCGGCGGGCTTCTTTTTGCGTTGGATTCGTCGTTACGTTCTGTTTCTGAGTGGCCGGTGGCGATCAGAGACTGCGTGTTGCGCTTTGGTAAGAGTTTTGATGCGCCCATCAGAAGCTCAGAAGCTCAGAAGCTCAGAAGCTCAGAAGCTCAGAAGCTCAGAAGCTCAGAAGCTCAGAAGCTCAGAAGCTCAGAAGCTCAGAAGCTGGAATTGGCACCGATCTTGCGAGACGGCACCGCGCGGCTATGCGGCCATGCGCCGCGCCTCGGCAGGCACTAAGGTTTCGCCGATGCAATTGATCGGCGGGCGAAAATCTGGCAATGCGATGACGTCAGGTCCGGCTGCCAGCGATCTCACGCCAGCTATGCTCCGGCCTTCGCTCCCAGGATGGACGCCGTGCAAGCGGCGCGACTGCTATAAGGGTATGACGGATGCGAGTTTTCTGGATGGCCGCGCTGCTGATCTCAGCGGCTCAGGGGGCGCAGGCCGATCTCGCCCGCGCTGAAAACGAGGTGCTCGGCCCGGCTTATGACGATCTGGCCAAGAGCGCCGCGCAACTGGACGTCGCGGCGCAAAGCGATTGCGGCATTGGGAATCTGCGCGAACCCTATCAGGCACTCTGGGACAGCTGGGCCCGGATCGGGTTTTTCCAGATCGGCCCGGTCGAGGAAGAGGGGCGGGCGCTCGGCATTGCCTTCTGGCCCGATCCCAAGCAATCCGGTCTGCGCACTCAGCAACAGCTGGTCGATCAGGAATCCGAGATCATCGTCGATCCCGAGGCATTCGGGACCATCTCGGTTGCCGCGCGCGGCCTGCCGGCGCTTGAACGGCTGATCTATCCGCCCGGCGTGACCGGCGATGAGGCGGTGCTTTGCGAGTTGCGCCGCGCGACGGCGGCAGACCTGGCCCGGGTGACGGCCGAGATCGACGCCGAGTGGGATGGTTTCGCCGATACGCTGCTGAGCGCCGGGGCCGAAGGCAATGATCGTTTCCTGACGCCGACCGAAGCGCAGCAGGCGGTTTATACCCAGCTGATGAGTGGGCTGGAACAGCTCGCCGATACGCGGCTCGGCCGGCCGCTCGGCACCGAGGACCAGCCCCGGCCGGAACGGGCAGAAGCGCGGGCAGCGGGGCGCAGCTTGCGCAATATCGTGCTGTCCCTGCAAGGGATGCGCGATTTGGCAGTGGCGATGCTGTCTGACGGTACGGTAATCGAGGCGGCCTTCAACGCGGTGATTGCCGAGGCCGAGACGCTGGATGACCCGGTTCTGGACGGGGTGGCCGAGCCAGAGGGCAGGGCGCGTATCCTGTCGCTTCAGACGGCGATCCGTGATCTGCGCGAGACCGCCGAGACCGAGATCGGCGCGGCGCTCGGGCTTGGCGTCGGGTTCAACTCGCGGGACGGGGATTGATGGCTGACCGGCGCAGCCTGCTGAAAGGGCTTGCCGCTGCCGCGATCCTGCCGGTGCGCGGTTGGGCGGCGGTCGGCGCGCCGGAATGGGTGGCGGCGGCGATGCGCCCGGACGGCAGCCATGCTTTGCATGGCATCGACGCGCAGGGCGCGATCCGCTTTGCCGTTCCCCTGCCGGATCGTGGCCATGCCGCCGCGGCCCATCCTTACCGTGCCGAGGTGGTGGGCTTTGCTCGCCGTCCGGGCAGGTTCGGGCTGGTGATCGACTGCCGCGACGGCGCGGTGCGCCACCGGCTGCGACCGCCCGAGGGGCGGCAGTTCAACGGGCACGGCGCGTTTTCGGCGGATGGGCGGCGGCTTTACACGTCGGAGGTGGTTGCCGAGGGTTCCGCCGGCCGGATCGGGATCTGGGATGTGCGGGCGGGCTATGCCCGTCTGGGCGAATGGGACAGCCGTGGCGTCGGTCCGCATGAGCTGAAAGTGATGGCGGATGGCCGGATCGTCGTTGCGAATGGCGGGATCGAGACCGACCCGGAGGATCGCAGCAAGCTGAACCTCGACCGGATGCGGCCCAATCTCGCGGTGATCGGAAGCGAGGGCGAGGCGTTGTCGGTCCGCGAACTTCCTGAAGAGCTGCACCGCAACTCCATCCGGCATCTGGCGCTGCTGAAGGGCGGCATCGGCTTTGCCATGCAATGGCAAGGCAGCGAGGCCGAGCCGGTGCCTCTGCTGGGTCTGGCGCAAGGCGATGCGCCGCTCAGCCTGCATGCGCCCGCCGAAGCGGATCGTTTCACGATGAAGGGTTATGCGGGCTCGATCGCCGCGACGGCAGAAGGGCAGATCGCGATCACCTCGCCGCGCGGCGGGGTGGTCATGTTCCATGATTCGGAGGGCGCGCATCTGGCGACGCTGCGCCGTGCCGATCTGTGCGGGGCCTCGACCCGACCGGGCGGTGGCTTTGCACTGACCGATGGCGGCGGCGCGGTCTGGGCCGCCGATGCGGACGGTCTGACCCTGCTGAGCCGTCACGCGCTCAGATGGGACAACCATCTCGTCCGGATCGCCGAGCCGGTTTAGGCCGGGCTGCGCGCCTCGCCCCCGTCATCGCCGAAGCGGGCGTCATCATCGTATTCGTCCTCGCCCTCGCCGACATATTTCGACGAGTTCCGGATCGATATATCGTCATGGCTTTCATCCATGACCACATCCGAGGGGATCTCACCGGCGAGCCATTCGCGAATTTCCTCGCGGGCTTCTTCGGTCTCGAGCTCTTCGATTTCGGCGATATAGCGCAGGAAAGCGCGCTGATCGCCGTCGATCTCGTCCAGCTCGCTTTCATCCGCACGCGGCCATTTGTCGATGATTGCCTCGTAGAAGGCGGGCCAGTTATCGGCGACGTGGTGCCATTTCATGTGCGGCTCCTTTCTGTGAAACCATCAGACCTCGCGGTCTTCTGGCACAAACTTCGCGTCACGCCGCCGGGTTCCCGTTACTCGCCCGCCTCCTCGCGCCACCATGTCTCGGGCAGGAAGCCGGGATAATCCCCATAGGCCGGGATGGTTTCGGGGAAGGCGAGCGTCGCGTCATGGGCCAGACGGCTGATCGGCGAGTATCCGGCGGGGATGACATAGCGTCCCGCGGTCAGGATCCGGTCGAGCGCATGGACCGCCGAGACGAAATTCTCACGCGAATCCGCGTTCAGCATTTCCGAGATCATCGCCTCGGCCGCAGGAGAGTTTATACCCATCCAGTTGCGTGTCCCCGGCTCGGTCACGCCCGCCGCGCCCCAGTAGAGAAGCTGTTCATTGCCCGGAGACAACGACAGCGCGCGGTCATACCAGCTCATGTCGAAATCGTAATTATTGGTGCGTTCGACATATTGCGCACTGTCCAGCATGGTGATCGTCACGTCTATGCCGTATTGGCGCAGCGCCTCGCTGAAGATCTCGGCAATCTGCCGCATCTCCGAGGCGCTCGACATGGAGCTGCCGGACTGGTTCAGCAGGATCTCGAAGGCGAAGACCGTGCCGTCTTCATTGGTCAGCGCGCCGTTCTGCACTGTCCAGCCGGCCTCTTGCAGCAGTTTCATCCCGCTGCGCATGGCGCGGCGGTCCATGGGCTGATCCGACCCATCCGGCAGGGTATAGCCCTCGATGGTGCCCGGCGGCAGCTCATCGGCGAAGGGTTCCAGCAGTTCCAGAACCCGGCCCTCCGCAGGCGCGCCGGGGGTCATGGCCAGCTCCGAATTGGCGAAATACGAGGTGATCCGCTCTTCCTGTCCGCCCGACAGCGTGGCGTTGATGAAGTTCCAGTTGAACGCCTCGATCATCGCCTGCCGCACCCGCCAATCCTCGAACAGCGGATTTCGGGTATTCATCACCAGACCCATGATGCCGGAGGGGCGTTCATTCGGGATCTCGGACTGCGTGACCTCACCCGATACGGCGCGCGGGAAGTCATAATCATTCTGCCAGATCGTCGGGTCGAGCTCGCGCCAGACATCGATGTCGCCGGCCTTGAAGGCCTCGAACATGGCGCTGCTGTCTCCGTAATAGTCATAGATGACGCTGTCGAAATTATGCAGCCCCTGATTGATCGGCAGATCCTTCCCCCACCAGTCGGGATTCTTGCGAAAGGTCAGGCTGCGGCCCGCATCGACATTCTCGATGACATAGGGGCCCGAACCGATCGGCACCTCCAGCCCGGATTCGGTGAAATCCTTGCCCTCCCACTGAGCCTTTTGCAGGATCGGGCGCATCCCCATCAGCAGGGCGAGCTCGCGATCCTCGGTGTTGAAGGTGAAGCGGATCTTGTTGTCGCCAGTCTGCTCCATTTTCTCGACCTTGGACCATGCCCCGCGATAGCGCGGATGGCCCTGCGTGCCGAGTGTCTCGTAGGACCACATCACATCCTCGATGGTCACCGGGCTGCCGTCCGAGAATGTCGCCTCGGGGCGAAGGGTGAATTCCACCCATGTCCGCTCGGGGTCGGTTTCCACCGATTCCGCCAGCAGTCCGTAAAGTGTGAAGGGCTCATCCATCGAGCGCAGCATCAGCGTTTCGGCCACTACGCCGGGCATGGTGAATACCGGCCAGGCCGGACTGCCCTTCAGCACCCAGGGCTTGAGGCTATCGAATGACCCCGATTCGCCCAGGCGAATCGATCCGCCCTGCGGCGCATCCGGATTGGCGTAAGGCAGGCTGGAGAACCCTTCCGGCAGAGCAGGTTCACCATACATCGCGATGCCGTGCTGCGGCTCGGCAAGGCTTGCCAGCGGCATCGCTGCAACAGTAGTAAAGGCGGCGAATCCAGCGATATAGGCTGCTCTGATCGCGGATTCGTTAGGATTTTTGAAGATTCGCATATTGTCGGCCGCTCCCGTTCGGCAAATGCCTGTTATTTCAACGCTCAGCCTATCCGAGTGCGTTTACCGTGACAAACAACAGCCTTGGACTCACGCGCAGTTTATCCTATACATGACTCACTGCTCGATAGGTTTCTTGCCTGTATGAAACCTGCCTCATGACTGGCGCCCGCCTTGTGCGGGCGCTTTTTTTATGGTCCGGTCCCGGCATCAACAAAATGGGGAAACTCGAATGTTCGAGAATGTTCTGAAGGGCAAGACAGCGGTCGTGACCGGGTCGAATTCCGGCATCGGTCTGGGCATCGCACGAGAGCTGGCAAAGGCAGGCGCGGATGTCGTGCTGAACAGCTATACGGATGACGAGGCCGATCACAAGCTGGCCGAAGAGATCGCGGCCGAATATGGCGTCACCGCCCGCTATGTCCAGGCGGATATGTCCAAGGGCGCTCAGTGCCGGGCGCTGATCGAAAAGGCGGGGGCCTGCGACATTCTGGTGAACAATGCAGGCATCCAGCATGTCGCGCCGATCCCGGAGTTTCCCGAAGGCAAATGGGACGCGATCATCGCCATCAACATGTCGTCGGCCTTTCACACCACCGCCGCCGCGCTGCCGATGATGCGCAAGGCCGGTTGGGGCCGCGTCATCAACATCGCCTCGGCCCATGGTTTGACTGCCTCGCCCTTCAAATCGGCCTATGTCGCGGCGAAGCATGGTGTCGTCGGGCTGACCAAGGTGACCGCTCTGGAAACCGCAGAGGAACCGATCACCGCCAATGCGATCTGCCCCGGCTATGTGCTGACCCCGCTTGTCGAGTCTCAGATTCCCGACACGATGAAGGAATATGATATGTCCCGCGAGGACGTGATCAAGAACGTGATGCTCAAGCGTCAGCCTTCGAAGGAGTTCGCCACGGTCGAGCAGATGGGCGGCACGGCGATTTTCCTCTGCACCGATGCAGCGGCGCAGATTACCGGCACCACAATCAGCGTCGATGGCGGCTGGACCGCGCTCTGATCGCAGGCCGGGCCGGTTCGCGGCCTGGCTGGAGAGATGGTCGAAGCGGCGGGCTGAAAAGAACCGCCGCTTCAAGATCCCCTGCCATCTGGGTGTCGGTGGCGATGATACGGAAGAAAGCGGCGATGATGCGCTGCAGCGATCGGGCAAACCCGAGGACTGATCCGGTCAGGCGGCGAGCTTTGCGCGCTGGGCGGCCATTTCGTCACTGAGAAAGCGCAGAACATCCTTGGTCGTGGGCCGGTTGCGTCGTGCATGAGGATAAACAGCCCAACAGCTTTTACGCCACGCCATCAGCCGTCATAGGTCTGGATCAGCGACCCCGCCGTCAGTTCGAGCCGGCAGAAGTGCGGATTCAGCCAGCGATGGCGACGGGATCTGCGTGCGATACCCTGACACGGCAGCTCGGAACATCCACGTTCTTGCGGGTGAAATCGGTGGTTCAGTTGTCGAGCAACCAGCTTCACCGCCGGTGCGGGACGTGCGTTCTTCACGGCGCTGTCGGCAAAAGTTTCACGCAGCCGCGGAAAAGCCTCGGATGTTGGTCCGTCAAAGCGGAGTCCACACCCGGTCAGTTCCAGCCCGTCGGGTTAGCGCAGAAAGAGCGGCGCGCCGGGACGGTCTTTCGGAAGCTTCATCTGATAGCGCGCCGCGGCCTTGCGCAGCATGCGGCGCCGGATCAGCTGATGCCGGGATGGTTCGCAAAATCGTGAGCGCGGCAGGAAAACGCCCGCAAGCCCATGCTGGCTTGCGGGCGGATCTTCGGCGCTGCTCAGGCTTCAGGACAGCGCCTTGGCAATCTCGTCGGGCGAGGCGCTGGTCAGATCCTTGGACAGCTCTTTCAGAAGCATCGACTCAAGCTCCTTGTGATAATGCTTGCGCATCACCCCGAGCGTGCTCGGATCGGCCACGACCACGACCTGATCGGCCTTGTGGCGCAGCACGATCTTGTTCAGCCGCTCGGCGAGCTGCTTGGCAAAGGTCGCCTCATCCTCATCCTTGGGCGAGCGCTCTTGCGGGGCATGGCCCTCCCCCTCATCGGCGAGATTCTTCGGGGTCAGGCGGTTGACCTCGGCCAGCTCCATCCCCTGCTTCGCGACATTGCGATAGAGGATGGCGTGATGACCATCGGCGACGACGACGAGTGCGTTATGATCCAGCATTATCTGCTCCTGTCATTTTATGACGAGGAAACGCCGCCGCCCGATCATTGTTCCTGACAGCCCTCGCAGAAGCGCCGGATCCTGCCGATGGCTTCGCGCAGCATGTCGTCGCTTGCGGCGTAGCTGACGCGGAAATGCGGCGACAGGCCGAAAGCCGCGCCGAAGACCACCGCCACGCCGGTTTCGTCCAACAGCGCCGCGGCAAAGGCCTCGTCATCGGTGATCCGCGTGCCGTTCGGCGAGACGCGGCCGATCAGATCGGCAATCGACGGATAGACATAGAATGCGCCCTGCGGCATCGGGCAGTCGATACCGGGGCATTCATTCAGGCCCTTCACCACCAGATCGCGCCGTCGCTGGAAGGCCGCGCGTGAGCTATCGATATAGTCCTGAGGCCCGGTCAGCGCCGCCAGTGCCGCGTGCTGGCTGATCGTGCAGGGATTCGAGGTCGATTGCGATTGCAGCTTGGCCATGGCCCGGATCAGCTCGCGCGGGCCGGCGCCGTAACCAATCCGCCAGCCGGTCATCGCATAGGCCTTGCTGACCCCGTTCATCGTCAATGTGCGCCCGATCAGCCCCGGCTCGATCTGGGCAGGAGTTACAAAGCGGAATCCGTCAAAGACGAGATGCTCATAGATGTCGTCGGCCAGCACCCAGACATGCGGATTCTCCATCAGCACATCGGTAATGGCCCGCATTTCATCAGCGGAGTAAGCGGCCCCCGTCGGGTTCGATGGCGAGTTCAGGATGAGCCATTTGGTCGCGGGCGTGATGGCCTGACGCAGCGCTTCCGGGCTGAGTCGGAATCCGCCATCGGCAGGGCAGGGCAGAACGACCGGCGTGCCGCCTGCGAGGCTGACGATATCGGGATAGCTGACCCAGTAGGGCGCGGGGATGATGACCTCATCGCCCGGATCCACCGTCGCCAGAAGCGCGTTGAACAGGATCTGTTTGCCGCCTGTTCCGACGCTGATCTGGTCGGTGTTGTACTCCAGCCCGTTATCGCGGGCGAATTTGTCTGCGATCGCCTGTTTCAGCTCGGCGATTCCATCGACCGCGGTATAGCGTGTCCGGCCCGCGTCGATGGCCGCCTTCGCCGCCTCGCGGATATGTTCGGGCGTGTCGAAATCCGGCTCGCCGGCGGAAAGCGCGATGATGTCGCGCCCCTCGGCGCGCAGCTCGGCGGCGCGGCCCGTCATGGCGACGGTAGGGGATGGCTTGATCCGGCTGACGGCGTCTGAAAGGAAGGCCACGGCACGCTCCTTGGATGTGATATCGTCCCGTCTTAGGCTGCGCGCGGTCCTGTCACAAGCGAGGCACGAAATGGAAAGCCAGGAAAACCGGCTGAAGAGACTTCGGATGCGGAGCTGGCGGCGCGGCATGAAAGAGATGGACCTGATTCTCGGCCCTTTCGCGGACAGCCAGCTGGCGAATCTGCCGCCCGAGATGCTGGAACGCTACGAGGCGATGCTGAACGAGAACGATCAGGATCTGTATCGCTGGATCGTGGCGCGGCTGAAAGGCGAGCCCGCCGGGCCCGAGACGCTGTCAGAGCTGCTTGACGTGATTTCGGCCAACGCCTTCGGGCGTTTTGCCGAAGATACGGAACATTTTACGAATAAGCCGCGGAAAACGCAGGCAGATTAACCGCCGATTCGGGTTTTTGCGTCATCGTCTCAGGGAATGAGAGGATGACGACATGACCGCATTGCAGGCCAGACAGGATCACGAACCAGACCCGCGACAGGTCGAGGCGTATTTTCTCTGTCTCCAGATGCTGGAACGGCTGCACCGGCTGATGCTGGATCTCATCAAGGATGATTTCGAGCGGGTGGGCCGCTGCGATCTGACCCCGGTTCAGGCGCTGCTGCTGTATAATCTGGGTGAGGCAGAGGTGTCGGCGGGCGAGCTTCGCTCTCGTGGCATGTATCAGGGCTCGAACGTATCCTATAATCTCAAGAAGCTTGTCGGGATGGGCTATGTGCATCACGAACGCAGCGATCAGGACCGGCGCTCGGTGCGCGTCCGCCTCAGCGAGCGAGGGCAGGAGATCCGCGATCAGATTGGCGAGCTGTTCGCCCGACATGCCCATGATCTGGTGGTGTCGGGGGTGCTCGACGATCCGCCGCTGGAACAGGTGACCCTGCAATGGCGGCGGATCGAGCGCTATTGGTCGGAACAGATCCGCTATATCTACTGACCCGCTGACGGCGTGACGCCCTCACTGCCGCCCTCAGCATGGCCACATGCAACACCATCGCTGCCCGGCCCCGCCGCGATCAGCGCGGCGAGGATGGCGGGCGAAGGCGCAATTGCGGATGCGCCGCGTAGGGCAGCGGGCCCGTTGCGACCGGATCGGGCCTACCAGTGCCCGGTATTTTCCATGCTGGCCCAAGGCTCCTGCGGATCGAGATTGCCGTCCTGCAAGAGCTCGATCGAGATGTTGTCAGGGCTGCGGACAAAGGCCATATGACCGTCGCGGGGCGGGCGGTTGATGGTCACGCCGGCATCCATCAGCTTCTGGCACATCTCGTAGATATTATCGACGCGATAGGCCAGATGCCCGAAATGGCGGCTGTCCGAGGGCAGCCCCTCATCGCCGTCCCAGTTATAGGTCAGCTCGACCGGGCATTCCTCCTGACCCGGAGGCGCCATGAAAACGAGGGTAAAGCGGCCCTGATCGTTTTCGATCCGCCTGGTTTCTTCCAGCCCGAGCAGGCGGAAGAACTCCATCGTCTTGTCCAGATCCTTCACGCGGACCATGGTGTGCAGATAACGCAGCGACATGATGACCTCCTTCAGATTGCGTTTCGCGGCACTCTGACACGCTCCGTGCCGGGCGGCAAACCGTCCTTTCACTGCGCCCGCCACCGCTGTAAGACGGTTCGGCAGTCAAGGCGGAGGCTCATGTGCAGCAATATCATCAGGCGCTGAGGACGATCCTCGAACAGGGCGAACGATCCAGCGACCGCACCGGTACCGGCACGATATCCTATTTCGGGATGCAGTGCCGTTATCCGCTGGCGGATGGTTTCCCGCTGGTGACCACGAAAAAGCTGCATCTGCGCTCGATCGTCCACGAGCTGCTCTGGTTCCTCGCCGGGGACACGAATATCGGCTACCTGAAGGATAACAAGGTCTCGATCTGGGATGAGTGGGCCGATGAGAACGGCGATCTCGGCCCGGTCTACGGCCATCAGTGGCGGCGCTTTCCGGCGCTCGAACCTGCCGGAGACAGCCGCGATGGCCGGCCGCTTTTCTTCGCCCGCTCGGTCGATCAGATCGCGGATCTGGTCGAGGCGATCCGCACCACCCCCGATAGCCGCCGGCTGATCGTATCGGCGTGGAACCCCGGCGACGTGCCCGACATGGCACTGCCGCCCTGTCACACGCTCTGGCAGGTCAGGATCATCGGGCAGAAGATGCATCTCCAGCTTTATCAGCGCTCGGCGGATATGTTCCTCGGCGTGCCGTTCAACATCGCATCCTATGCGCTGCTGCTGGCGATGCTGGCGCATGTCACCGGCTACGAGCCCGGCGATTTCGTCCACACGATGGGTGACGCGCATATCTATGCCAACCATCTCGATCAGGTGAACGAACAGCTCTCGCGCAGCCCGAAGCCGCTGCCGACGCTGAAGATCACGCGCGAGGTCGGCTCGATCTTCGATTTCCGCTTCGAAGATTTCGAGTTCCTGAATTACGATCCCGACCCGGCCATCAAGGCCCCGGTGGCGGTCTGATGCTGAGCCTCATCGTCGCGCGCGCCCGCAACGGCGCCATCGGCCGGGGCGGAGACATCCCCTGGCATATCCCCGAGGATCTCGCCTTCTTCAAGCGCGAGACGCTCGGCGGCGCGCTGATCATGGGTCGCCGCACCTGGGAAAGCCTGCCGGTCAAGCCGCTGAAAAGCCGTCTGAACCTGGTGGTGTCCGCCCGCCTCGACGACGCGGAACATGTAGTGCGCGACCTGGACAGCGCGTTCACCCGAGCGCGCGGGGCCGGTTACACAAGACTTTACGGTATCGGCGGCGCGCGAATCTATGCCGAGCTTCTGCCGCAGGCGGACCGGATGCTGATTTCCGAGGTCGATGTCACGGTCGAGGATGCCGACACCTTCTTCCCGGAATTCGATCCCGCCGAGTGGCATCAGGGCCTGACGCTGCGGCTTGCCGAGAGTTGCGTTCTGAAAGAATGGCTGCGCCGGCGTTAGGCTGCTGCCCGCACTGCCGCCAGCCAGTCGCGAATCGCGGCCAGGCTCTCGGCCTCGTCCAGCCACGGCACATGCGCCCGGTCCGGCACCTCGGCAAGGATCATGTCAGGACGGCGGCGCTGCATCTCTGCCGCGACCTCGGGCGATAAGAGATCCGAATTTGCGCCGCGGATCAGCGCGACCGGCACACCCGCCGTCGCCTCCCATAGCGGCCAGAGATCGGGCGACGTGCCCTCGAACGCCGCCAGAAACGCCTCGCGCAGGGCCGGATCGTATTTGATCCGCAGCCCGTCCGGCGTCGCTTCATAGTGCTTTCGCGCATCGCTCAGCCAGCGGCCCTCCGGCACGGATGCAAAGCCGGGCATGTTGGCAGGCAGCTTGGCGGCCAGATCCTCATGGGTCTTCGCGGCGGGGTTGCGCCCGACATAGTCGAAGATCCGTTCCAGCCCGGCCCGTTCGATCACCGGACCGACATCGTTCAGGCACAGCCCGGACAGACGGTCATGCGCGGTCGCGGCCAGCATCAGCCCGATCAGCCCGCCGCGCGAGGTGCCGAGCACCGCCGCGCGCTCGATCCCCAGATGGTCCAGCAGTTGCACGGCGTCCTGCGCCTCGCGCGGGACGGTATAGCTGGCAGCGCCGGTGTAATCCGACTCGCCGCGGCCACGATAATCCATGCGGATCACCCGGCAGCGCTCGAGATGCGGGGCCACATAGTCGAAATCCGCCATGTTCCGCGTGAGCCCGGCGAGGCAGAGAACCGGGAGCCCTTCGCCCGCGTCGGAATAGGCGATGCGCGCGCCGTCATCGGCGGTGAAGAAATCCGTCATGCAAGCTCCGTGAGATCGGAAAGGATACGCCCCGGCTGGCGGGGCAGGCGGTCGGTTGGCAGGCCGGCGCGGTTGACCCAGACCGTATCGAAGCCAAACCGGGTCGCGCCGTAAATATCCCAGCCATTGGAGGACACGAAGGTGACCGCGCCGGGGGCGCAGCCAAAGTGATCGGTGACGATGCCATAAGCCTCGGCAGCGGGTTTGAACCTGCCGGCGGTCTCGACCGACAGCAATGTGTCGAGCCGCTTGGCAAGCCCGGCCGAAGCCACCGCATCGCGCAGCATCTCGGGCGCGCCGTTGGAAAAGATCGCGGTGGCCGCCCCCTTTGCGCGCAGCCGGTCCAGCATATGCGGCACTTCGGGATAGGCGGGCAGGGCGCGATAGAGTTTCAGCAGGGTCACGGCCTGTGCTTTGCCGACCCCATGCCGCTCGGCGGCCCAGTCAAGCGCTTCTGCCGTAACCTGCCAGAAATCGACATGATCGCCGGTGATCGCGCGCAGCCAGCTATATTCAAGCTGCTTGCGCCGCCAATCCGCCGATAATGCAGCCCAGTTTTCATGCAGGGCCGGGTCCGTCTTCGCCGCCTCTCGGGCTGCGCCGTCCACATCGAACAGCGTGCCATAGGCGTCGAAGACGAAGATCATAGATTTTCGCTCTGCGGCATCCCGAGCACGTGATAGCCACCATCGACCATCACGATCTCGCCGGTGGTGGCATTGCCCCAATCGCTGGTCAGCCAGACGGCGGTGCCGCCGATCGCATCCAGCGTTGCATTGGCCCGCATCGGCGCGTTGGCGGCGGTGTGGCGGAACGTCTTGCGCGCCCCGCCGATCGCCGCGCCGGCCAGCGTCTTCATCGGGCCCGGGCTGATCGCATTGACGCGGATCCCGTCGGGGCCGAGATCATTGGCCAGATAGCGCACCGTCGCCTCAAGCGCGGCCTTGGCCACCCCCATGACATTATAGAACGGCGTCACCCGGTTCGAGCCGCCATAGGTCAGCGTCAGGATCGTGCCGCCCCCGCTCATCATCGGATGGGCGCGCCGTGCGACCTCGATCAGCGAGTAGCAGGAGATATCCAGCGAATTCTTGAAGTTCTGACGCGAGGTGTTCACGAAACGCCCGGTCAGTTCATCCTTGTTGGAATAGGCGATGGCGTGGACCAGAAAATCGAGACTGTCCCAACGCTCGGCAATCTTTGCGAAGGCGGCGTCGAGGCTGGCATCGTCGGTCACATCCACATCGACCAGCAGGTCCGAGCCGACCGACTCGGCCAATGGCTGCACGCGCTGCGCGAACATGTCGCCCTGATAGGAAAACGCCAGCTCGGCGCCCTGATCGGCCAGCGCCCTTGCGATCCCCCAGGCAATGGAACGGTCATTGGCGACCCCCATGACCAGACCGCGTTTGCCCTTCAGAAGATCGCCCATGTCACGTTCACTCCGAATATTTCGACATCACCAGCGTCGCGTTGGTTCCGCCGAAGCCGAAGCTGTTGGACAGGACCGAGTCGAATTCGACATTGTCGACACGCTGGGTTGCGATTTCCTCGGGTTTCAGGGCCGGGTCAAGCTCGTTCACATTCGCCGATGCCGCGATGAAGCCATTCTGCATCATCAGCAGCGAATAAATCGCCTCATGCACGCCGGTCGCGCCGAGGCTGTGGCCGGTCAGCGACTTGGTCGAGGCGATGGGCGGGGTGCTGCCCTCGCCGAAAATATTCCGCGTCGCCTGCACCTCGGAAATATCGCCCACCGGGGTCGAGGTGCCATGCGCGTTGATATAGCTGATCTGGCGGCCTTCGGGCAGGGTGGACAGCGCCACCCGCATCGAGCGCTCTCCGCCCTCGCCAGAGGGGGCGACCATGTCATGCCCGTCCGAGGTCGCGCCGTAGCCCGTGACCTCGGCATAGATCTTCGCGCCGCGCGCGCGGGCATGATCCAGCTCTTCCAGCACGACCACGCCGCCGCCGCCCGCGATGACGAAACCGTCGCGGCTGACATCGTAGGGGCGCGATGCCGTTTCCGGCGTGTCATTATATTTCGACGACATCGCCCCCATCGCGTCGAAGAGGCAGGAGAGCGTCCAGTCAAGTTCCTCGCCGCCTCCGGCAAAGACGATATCCTGCTTGCCCATCTGGATCTGCTCGACGCCATTGCCGATGCAATGCGCGCTCGTCGAACAGGCCGAGGTGATCGAATAATTCACCCCCTTGATCTTGAACGGCGTGGCCAGCGTTGCCGAGTTGGTCGAGGACATGCAGCGCGTCACCATGAACGGACCCATCCGCTTGGGGCTGCCCTTTTCGATCACGATCTGATGCGCATCGAAGAAATTCGAGGTGGACGGCCCGCCCGATCCCATCACCAGCCCGGTGCGCGGGTTCGAGACGTCGCTTTCCTCCAGCCCGGAATCGGCAATGGCCTGTTCCATTGCAATGAAGTTATAGGCCGCGCCGGGCCCCATGAAGCGCAGGTTGCGCTTGTCGATATGGTCTTCCAGCGTGATCTGAGGCTTGCCGTGCACCTGGCTGCGAAAGCCGTGCTCGGCATATTCCGGTGCAAAGACGATGCCCGACCGGCCTGCCTTCAGGCTCTCGGTGACTTCCGAGGCATTGTTTCCGATGGGCGAGACGATCCCCAGCCCGGTGATGACGACGCGGCGCATGCACGCTCCTCTTCCCGTTCGTTCATGGGGCTGACCCCGTTCGGGCCAGAAATAGTCCTGTGAGGCATATCACACAACCCCGCGCAGGGGATTGCGTTGTTTTCAACCCTTTTTTCCGGCGCTCTCGCGGTCCCGGCCAGAGCCATGCGCGCGGCGGTGCAGAAAGATGCTGCGATGCGAGTGCCAGCGCGCTTCGAATGTCGGGTCGGAGCCGTCAACGTCACGCAAATGGCGGAGCGCCTGCGCGAAACCCGCCAGCAACACCGCCTCGGCCAGAAGTTTCAGTATCTCTTCGGTCAGGCTGGCCAGATCCTGAACGATCGCCGCCCGCGCCGGGCCGAGCCCGAGCCAGCCACCCAGCTCGTCACCATTGCTCAATGCGTCGAATCCGGTCTGAAGCACGGTCAGCGCGAAGCCGGCGATCAGAAACCGGCTCAGCCCCGGGATCCGCGTCACCTCGCGGCGGTGAAAAAACAGGATTGCCACGCCGATCAGCCCGTAGGCCAAGATGATGAAATCGTCGATCCGGTCGGTCAGCGCGGTTTCGGTCAGCCCGGTGATGCTGTGCAGCGCCTGGTCAATCCCCTCATGGATCTGGAAACTCTCATCGAGGCAAAGAAAGGCAAAGGCCAGCGCCAGCAGCAGCCAGAGCGTCTCTGGCCGGCCGTCGCCCGCTCTCTGCTCGGATTTGCGGATCTGGTAAATGCGAAAGCTCGCCAGCCCGATCAGCGCCAGCATCAGCCCGGACAGCAGCGTCCCGGATTTCCCCTCGCCGAACTGGTCGGTAAGATCGCCCTCGGCCATGCCAAATATGGCTGCGATAAGAGCGAAGCAGAGTGCTGCGGAAACGGTCCGCCAGAGCGTGAAATGATGCAAGCCGGGCCTCCTGGTATTCTCAGGAGTTAACCTTTCGGTTCCGGCGCCGCTAGTCGAGCAGCAGGAAAAGTGACAAATTCATGTCAGCTTTCCGAGAGGGCGACCTTCATGTCCTTGACCTGATAAATCACCTCGCCATCGGCCTCAACGATGCCGTCGGCCACGCCCATGGTCAGGCGGCGAGTCTGCACGGCCTTGGTGAAATCGACCTTATAGGTCAGCATCTTGCGATCCGGGCGCACCATGCCGGTCAGCTTGACCTCGCCCACGCCAAGCGCATAGCCCCGCCCCTGCCAGCCGCGCCAGCCCAGATTGAAGCCGGTCAGCTGCCACAGCCCGTCCAGACCCAGGCAGCCGGGCATGATGGGGTTGCCGGGGAAATGGCATTCGAAGAACCACAGATCCGGATTGATGTCGAACTCGGCGGTGATATGGCCCTTGCCGTGTGCGCCGCCATCTTCCGAGACCTCGGTGATCCGGTCCATCATCAGCATTGGTGGCTCGGGCAGCTGCGCATTGCCGGGACCGAAGAGCTCGCCGCGGGCACATGCCAACAGCGCATCCTTATCGAATTTGGTTTGTTCCATCGCCATGCAGGGATCAGCCTTTCTTATCGGGCATTTGAGCGGATTTGACGCGAGGTCTACCACCTGCGCCGCTTGCCACGCAAGCAGCGGCTCAAAACCACTGGCCCGGCTCGATCAGCCCCAGATCCATAAGCTGCTGCGAATTCCACTCAAAGCGGCGGCTGTTTCGCCAGGCAAAACCGCTGATTTCATCGCGAGAGCCGGGGTTGCGGCTCAGCGCCTTGGCGACACGGAACGAGGCAATGGCGGCGGTCAGGTTGTGATGCCAAGGGCAGGAATAGGTGTTGTATTCCTCGATATTGAAGCGGTGATCGGGCAGCAGCCGCAGCCCCTCGGCGGTGCGGAACAGCGCGATGCGGTCGATGCGGCGGCGATCCTCGGGAATGAACTCCTCGAAGCGCCAGCGCAGCCCGCCGTGAAAATCCAGCTGGCGTTCGTGGAACCGCCCCTCTGCATCGCGACGACCGAGCGCGTAATAGCCGGTGGCGTCGAACATGCAGTGCTCCGGGCTGACCGCGTGCGGGAAACGCTCCAGATCCTCGGCATAAAGGTCGATGACATAGCTCAGCACCGCCGAGCGCCGCTCATGGGTGTGAAACTCTAGCATCTCGCCGATGCGCCGAGATTCCGAGAAGGGATAGAACAGATATTCGGCATTATAGCCGTAATAGATCCATGTTCCCGGCGGGACGGCATCATTCACCGCATTCACCGCCTCGACATGGGCATCGGGGCGGCGCGTGTCGAAGATCAGATTGCGCAGACCGGGTTGCGAAACAGAGGCCGGGAGCGGCTCGGGAGAGAGCGCCAGCGTCATCGCAAAACCGATCTCGGCGCAGCGGGCAAGAGTCGAGGGGATTTCGATCTCATCCTCGCAGAGAATGATCGCGATGGGGCCCTTGCGGATCTCTGCCGGGCGCGCGCGGAGATATCCGGTGAGTGTCGGAGGGGTCACAACAGCGCCTCGATGCGGGAGATGTAGACGTCAGGGTCGATGGATTCCGCGTCGGCGTCGTCGAGTGCGGGGTCTTCGCCGCCGCGTGTGATGGTGACCGGTCCCGCATCTGCGGTCTCATGGTCGGCAGGGGCGGCGTTTGACAAAGCGTCGGCACTCGCCGCAGCGGCGAGACCGGCCTCGGCTTCGTCGAGCACCGACAGAATGTCATCGCGCAGCCCGTCGCGAATCCGCGCTTCCAGCCCCGTCCCCGGAGCAGGAAGGCTCGCGAGCCTGTCGCGGATCGTCGCAGGTGCGAAATTCCCGTCGCTCAGCAGCGGCGAGATGGCGTCGCTGATCTGCGCGGAGGCTGCCTCGCGGGCTTTCGCCTCGGCGCGTGCGGTCGCTTCGGCCCGGGCGCGGGCATCGGCGGCAGAAATCGTCGCCTCGGCCACCCGCTCGATCTCGATGGCCATGGCGCTGCCGGTCTCTTCCGGCAAGGGTTCATCGACCGGGGCAGGGGTAGGCTTCGGCGCAGCCGCTGCTTCCGCCACCTCGTCGGCGTCTTGCTCGGCAGGGCCGTCCTGCGCGGGCAATTCCTGCTGTGACGCGCTGTCTTCGGCCGGGAGGGCGGGCTCATCCATCTTCGTTCCGGTCTCCACGGGTGGCGCGTCATCCGGCGTCGAAGCCTGCTCGCCCGCGCCCGGCAGCCAGCGCTGCGACCCTGCCAGCAACTCATCCCGATTGTTCCAGCCCCACCAGCCGATGCTCAGCACGGCCACGGCGGCGATGATCGCGGCGATTATCCTGCTCATGCGCGGTCTTCCATCTTCTGCCTGCCTCTTGCCATATCGCCCGATGCGCGGAAACCCCGCAGAATGGAACGAAATCGCGTCATATCCGGTTGAATAGCCGCTGGCATCTGCCTATTTTGCCTGCCATTCAATTGCTACGATATAAGGAATCCGACAATAGCCCGTCGTCCACATAATGCGCCGCCCCCAAACCGTGACTCTGGCCCCCGTGTCAATGAACGAATCCGTGTCGCCGAAATCCGCCTGATCGGGGCGGAGGGTGAGAATATCGGCGTCGTCACGCCCGCCCGCGGGCTTGAACTGGCACAGGATGCCGGTCTGGATCTGGTCGAAATTTCGCCGAATGCCTCGCCGCCGGTCTGCAAGATCATGGATCTCGGCAAGTTCAAATACGAACAGCAGAAGCGCGAGGCCGAGGCCCGGAAGAAACAGAAGGTCATCGACATCAAGGAAGTGAAGTTCCGTCCGGGGACCGACACGCACGACTATGATGTAAAGATGCGTAATGTGATGAAATTCCTCGAGGCCGGGGACAAGGTGAAGGTCACGCTCCGCTTCCGGGGCCGCGAGATGGCACATCAGGATCTTGGGCTGGAATTGCTGAACCGGGTCCGCGACGATGTCGGCGAGGCGGGGAAGGTCGAGAACATGCCGAAGCTGGAAGGCCGGCAGATGGTGATGATGATCGCGCCGCGCTAAGCCGGTGTGACTGGAAAGGGGGCCGCCTTTGGGCGGCCTTTTTAACGCGATGACCCCAGAAATCCTGATCCTGAAAGATGACGGCGCCGATCCGGCGTTACCCCTGCCTGCCTATGAAACCGCAGGCGCGGCAGGCGCCGATCTGCGTGCCGATCTTGGCGGGGGTGAGGTAACGCTCGCGCCCTTGGAACGCCGGCTGATCCCCACCGGGCTGAAGATGCAGATACCTCCGGGATATGAGGTGCAGGTGAGGGCGCGTTCAGGCGCTGCGCTGCGCGATGGGCTGGCTCTGGTGAACGGTGTGGGGACGATCGACGCGGATTATCGCGGCCCGGTGGGGGTGATCGCGATCAATCTTTCGGATCAGCCGCTGACCATCCGTCACGGAGATCGCGTCGCGCAGATCGTCGTGGCACCGGTGGTTCAGGCACGCTTTACCGCCAGCAACCAGGTGGATGAGACCGCGCGCGGCAGTGGCGGTTTCGGCTCGACCGGGCGGGGCTAGCGGCCGATGGCGCTGCTGCTTCCGCTCGGGCTGCTCAGCGTTGCCGCCGTGGCCTGGATCATGGGATGGGGCGTGCTGCGGGTATTGCTGCTTCTGGTGGTGATGTGGATTGCGATCCTCGGGCTTATGCTCGCCGCGCCTGCCGCCGAATATCGCAGCTTTAGCGGCTTCGATGTGCAGAGCTGGCTGGTCACGGGGCTCGTGCTGGCGCTCGTGCTTGGCTATGCGGCGATTATACGTCGCCTTCGCGGCGCGGCGCGCGCGCGGTGGGGCGCCGAGAACGCGCCCGGTGCCGTTGCGCCGCGCCAGACCTCGGACAAGATCCATTCCGGCGCGAGACAGGCCGACGCGCTGGACCGCTATGCACGGCATTACGTGCTGCGCGAGATCGGCGGGCCGGGGCAGGGCCGGTTGCGCGATTCCTCGGTGCTGATCGTGGGTGCGGGCGGCCTTGGCTCTCCGGCGGCGCTGTATCTTGCCGCGGCCGGGGTGGGTCGGCTGTGCATCGCCGATCCCGACGAAGTGAGCCTGTCCAATCTGCAACGCCAGATCCTGTTCCGCACCGCCGATACCGGCCGTCCCAAGGGGATGGCCGCGGCAGAGGCGCTTCGTGCGCTGAACCCGTATATCGACATCCACGCCATCTCCCAGCGAATCGGCGCGGGTGATGCAGAACTGATCGCAGGCTTCGATCTGGTGCTCGACGGCTGCGACAGTTTTGCCGACCGCGCCCGGATCAACGCGCTCTGTGCGCGCGCCGGTGTCCCGTTGATCGCCGGGTCGATTTCCCAATGGGAGGGCCAGCTTTCCCTTTATGACCCCGCCGGGGGCGGGCCCTGCATGGCCTGCATCTTCCCCGACCCGCCGGCACCCGGTCTCGCCCCGTCCTGCGCCGAGGCCGGTGTGGTCGGCCCGCTGCCGGGCGTGATCGGCTCGATGATGGCGCTGGAAGCCATCAAAGAGATCGCCGGGGCCGGCACCGGGCTGCGCAGCCAGATGGTGATATTCGACGGGCTTCACGGCGAGACGCGCCGCATATCGCTTAGGCGCCGTGCCGATTGCCCGGTCTGTTCGGGGGTGGCAGAGCGCGGTCACGAGGCGTAGCTTCGCGGGCAAAGGAGAATTGCCATGAACCGCGAATTGACCGAATGGAGCGGCGCGCACGGCCTGCCCCGCTTCGACCTGATTTCCGATGACGACTTTGCCCCGGCGATGGAGACGGCACTGGCCGAGGCCGAGGCGGCTTTCGAGGCGATCGCCAGCAACCCGGACCCGGCCAGCTTCGATAACAGCGTGGCGGCGATGGAAACCGCGGACGAGGCGCTGAACCGGGTTTGCGGCGTGTTCTATACGCTCACCGGCGTCGATTCGAATGAACGCCGCGAGGCGCTCAGCCGGGAGTTCGCGCCGATGCTGGCGGCGCATAACAGCCGGATCAGCATGGACAAGCGGCTCTATGACCGGGTCGCCGCGGTGTGGGAGCAGGCCGGTGATCTCGCCCCGCAGGATCGCCGCATCACCGAGCTGGCGCTGCGCGATTTCCGCCGCGCAGGGGCGGCGCTGACCGGCGCGGATCGCGAGCGCATGGCAGAGATCCGGCAGCGCCTCGCCGTGCTTTACACTCAATTCGGCCAGAACGTGCTCGCTGACGAGCGCGACTTCGTCATGCCGGTGCCGGAAGATCGGCTGGCCGGCTTGCCGGACTGGCTTCTGGACATGATGCGCGCCGCGGCGAAGGAGCGTGGGCGCGACGGGCTGGTCGTCACGCTGAACCGCTCGCTGATCGTGCCGTTCCTGCAATATGCCGAGGATCGCGAGCTGCGCGAGGCGGCATGGCGCGGATGGGTCGCGCGCGGCTCGGGTCACGGCGCGGGGGGCGAGGCCACCGATAACAGCCAGATCATTGCCGAGATCCTCGCTCTGCGCCACGCGCGCGCGCGGCTTCTGGGTTACGAGGATTTCGCCGCCTACAAGCTGGAACCCGAGATGGCCGGGACGGCGGAGCGGGTTGAGGAGTTGCTGACAGAGGTCTGGAATGCCGCGAAAAGGCGGGCGGACGAGGATGAGGAAATCCTGTCGGGCATGATGCAGCAGGACGGCATCAATGCCGAACTGGCACCGTGGGATTGGCGCTTCTATGCCGAACGCCGCCGCCAGCAGGAACACGATTTCGATCAGGGCGCGGTGAAGCCCTATCTGACGCTGGATGCGATGCTGGGTGCGGTCTTCGACGTGGCGAACCGGCTTTTCGGGCTGGAGTTCGAGCCTTTCGACGCGCCGCTCTGGTCGCCGGATGTGCGCGCCTGGGCGGTAACGCGGGACGGGCGACACATGGCGGTCCTGCTCGGAGATTATTTCGCGCGGCCCTCGAAACGCTCGGGGGCGTGGTGCGGCGCGCTGCAATATCAGCACAGGATCGGGGCGGGGCAGCGGGCCATCGTCACCAATGTCTGCAACTTCACCCCGCCTGCCGGGCCGGGCGAGCCGGCTTATCTGTCCTGGGACGATGCCGGCACGCTTTTCCATGAATTCGGCCATGCGCTGCATCACATCCTGTCGGATGTGAAATGGCCCTCGATTTCCGGCACCTCGGTCGCGCGCGATTTCGTCGAGCTGCCAAGCCAGCTCTACGAGCATTGGCTGGAACAGCCCGAAATCCTCGACAAACACGCGCGCCATGTGGATACCGGTGAAAAGCTGCCCGCCGATCTGCGCGACCGGGTGATTGCGGCGGGAAATGCCGATCAGGGCTTCTCGACGCTGGAATATCTGCAAAGCGCACTTGTCGATCTGGGGCTGCATCGTGGCGAACCTGCCGCTGATCCGATGGCGCGGCAGGCCGAGATCCTTGCCGGGCTGGATGCGCCCGCCGCGATTCCCATGCGCCATGCATCGCCGCATTTCGGGCATGTCTTCTCGGGCGACGGCTATTCCTCGGGCTATTACTCCTATCTCTGGTCCGAGGTGATGGATGCCGATGCCTTCGCCGCCTTTCGCGAGGCAGGCGACGCCTTCGATCCCGAGACAGCGCGGCGGCTTGAGGAATCGATCCTGTCAAGGGGCGGATCGGCGCCTGCTGATCAACTCTGGATCACATTTAGGGAACGAATGCCGGGGGTTGAGCCTTTGTTGAAAGGGCGTGGTCTGATCTGAGGCCGCGCGGGACATCAGAGGAGGAAGACGATGAACCGTTTTGTGAAATTCGGCGCGATGGGCGCGGTGGCGGCGTTAACGATTGCCGCCTGCGAGCCCATGGAGGAAGAGCCGATCAGCCGGATCGAGGCTGACGCGCAAGTTGACGAGACCACGGCCCCGGCCGAGCCGGAGGTCGCTTCGGGCGCGGTCGAGCCGGCCAACAGCCTGAACGGAACCTATAATCTGCGGGCCAGCGAATGTGGTCAGCCTGGCAGCGAAGGCGCGCTTGAGGTCGATGGACCTCGCTTCACCTATACCGAGGCGCAGTGCCGCGCGACGCGCAGCGAGGTCAAGGGCGATGCGACCGAGGTCCAGCTGACCTGCAATACCGGCGAGGGCGAGGATTACGAACGCCTGGTGCTGATGCGCCTGTCGCCCGGTATTCTTCAGATCGAAGAGGATGGCACGGGCGTCCGGTTCTATCGCTGTCCCGATCCGGCGGCATAATCCCGGCGAAATCATGTGAGGGGCGGCGCCTGGCGTCGCCCTTTCGCGTTCAGATCACCTCGATCCCGCTATCATCGGTTGTCACGCCGATGATCGCCGCCGCCGGATGCCGCTGGCGAATGCGGGCCAGCACGGCGTCGGCTGCATCGGCTGCCACGGCGACCAACAGCCCGCCAGAGGTCTGTGGATCGGTCAGGATGGTCCTTTGGGCCTCGGTCATGCCGTCTGGCAGACGCACCGAATCGCCCACCGCGTCCCAATTCCTGTCGCTTGCGCCGGTGCGGTGCCCGGTCTCGGCCAGTTCTGCCGCGCGGCGCAGCAGCGGCACCGCGTTCCGCTCGATGCGCAGCCCGCAAGCCGCGCCGCGCGCCATCTCCAACCCGTGACCCAGCACGCCGAACCCGGTGACATCGGTGATGGCATGGACCTCTGGCAGCGCGGAAAGATCCTGCCCGATCCTGTTCAGCGTGGTGCAGCTGTCGATCATCTCGGCGATATCGGCCTCGGTCGCGCTGCCCTTCTTGATGGCATTGGAATAGATCCCGACGCCCACCGGCTTGGTCAGGATCAGCGCGTCACCCGGCTGCGCCCCGCCATTGCGGCGGATCTGTTCGGGCGAGCACAGCCCGATCACCGCCAGCCCATAGATCGGCTCGGGCGCGTCGATGGAGTGACCTCCGGCAATCGGAATGCCTGCCTCGGCGCAGATATCGGCGCCGCCGGCGAGGATCTCGCGGATGGTGGCTGCGTCCATCACATTGATCGGCATCCCGAGGATCGCCAGCGCCATGATCGGCTTTCCGCCCATCGCATAGATATCCGAAATCGCATTGGTCGCCGCGATCCGACCGAAGGCGCGGGCATCGTCGACCATCGGCATGAAGAAATCCGTCGTCGCGACCACGCAAGTGTTTTCGTCGATCTGCCAGACCGCAGCGTCATCCGATTCCGCATTTCCGACAAGAAGCTGCGGAAACATCTGCGCCACCGGCTGATCGGCCAGCAATTCACTCAGCACCGCAGGGCCAAGCTTGCATCCGCATCCGCCACCATGGGCCAGTTCGGTGAGTTTCATGCTGTCTCCATCGTTTGAGGTCATGTTAATGCTGTAGAAAAGCAATGGACAGCGCTTATCTCGCACTTGCAGCAAAAGCGACGCCATGCGTAAGGTGACGCCAAGATGACACGCTCCGTTGATCCGAACGATATCGTTGAAATCACCGCGACCTCCGGGGTGGCGACGGATGTGCATGGCTGGCGGGCGAAATGCCTGCAACGTCTGGTGCGGATGGATCTTCCGGTGCCGCGATCCTTCGCGATTGCCGCCAAAGCGGTGCATGCGATGGCGCAGGGGGTGATGCCCGATGCCAAGCAGCTTGCGCCGCTTTTTGCCGATGGCGACGGGTTGGTCATCGTGCGGCCTTCGGCGGTGAACCCGGAATGGGGCGGGCCGGGAACGGTGCTGAATGTCGGCATCAACGACGACTGCTATGCCGGGCTGATCGCATCGCATGGGCGCGATGCGGCGGATGCGATCTATCTCGCTTTCGTGCAATCCTATGCGATCAACGTGGCGCGGCTCGATCCCGACATGTTCGCCGAAAGCGGCGAGGGCGCGCTCGATCGGGCGCTTGCCGCCTATCGCGCCGAGATGGACGAGGATTTTCCGCAGGATCCGACGCGACAGCTGACCGAGGTGCTGCGCTCGATGGCACGCGCGTGGGAATCGCCCACGGCGCGTCTCTTGCGCCAGGCCAAGGGCGCGCCGGAAGAGGCGCCTCTGGGTCTTGTGGTGCAGCAGATGGCGCTTGCGGTAGGGCCGGGGGTTACCGGCTCGGGGACGATCCAGCTGATCGACAGCGTGACCGGCTCGCCGGGGATCAACGGGCGCTTCCGGGGCCAGATGCACGGCCCGACCCGCGCCGAGGGGGCCGAGACGCTGTATCTCACAAGGGACGCGCGCGGCCCGGCGCTTGAGGATGTGGCCCCCGAGGCTTTCTCGGATCTTGTGGAATACTGCCGCGCCGCGCGGATCCGTCTGCGTGACGAAATGCAGATCGAATTCGTGATCTCGGACGGCGCGTTGTCCATCATCGATGCGCTGCGGGTGCAGCGCTCCTCGCGGAGCGCGGTGCGCATAGCGGTGTCGCTGGCCGAGGACGGGGTGATCCCGCCTGACGAGGCGGTGATGCGGGTCGAGCCGCGCGCCTTGTCCGAGCTCATGCATTATCAGGTCGATCCGCGCGCGCCCCGCGACATCATCGCCCGCGGCATCGACGCCAGCCCCGGTGCGGCGACCGGACGGATCGTGTTCTCGGCAACGGCGGCGCAGGCCTGCGCGGCGCGCGGTGAAGCCTGCGTCCTGGTGCGCCGCGAAACCGCGCCCGAGGATATCCGCGGCATGCATGCCGCCGTCGCGGTGCTCACGGAACGCGGCGGTATGACCAGCCACGCGGCGGTGATTGCGCGGGGGTTGGGCCTGCCTTGCATCGTGGGCGCCACCGGCATCAGCATCGACGCCCGCGCCCGCATCCTCCGCGCCGGCAAGCGCCAGTTCAAGGAAGGCGACGAGATCACCATCGACGGCACCTCGGGCGAAGTGCTGTCGGGTTCGGCCGAGATGCTGGAACCGGCGCTCGATGAAAGCTTCAACCAGTTGCTCGACTGGGCCGATGCGGTGCGCGACCTCGGCGTGCGGGCCAATGCGGACACGCCCGAGGATGCCCGCACCGCGCGCATGTTCAGCGCCGAGGGAATCGGCCTGTGCCGGACCGAGCATATGTTCTTCGACGAGATGCGTCTGCCGATCATGCGCGAGATGATCTTCGCCGACAGCCCCGAGGATCGCCGCGTCGCTCTGGCCCGTCTGCTGCCGATCCAGCGCCAGGATTTTGCCGAGCTGTTCCGCATCATGGCAGGGCACCCGGTGACGATCCGGCTGTTCGACCCGCCGCTGCACGAGTTTCTTCCGCAGGAACGCGACGGGATCCGCGAACTCGCCGAATCGCTCGACCTGCCGCTTTCTGACGTGACCCGGCGGATCGAGGCGCTGACCGAGTTCAACCCGATGCTCGGGATGCGCGGCGTGCGGCTTGGCCTGACCGTGCCCGAAATCTATGACATGCAGGCCCGCGCCATCTTCGAGGCCGCCATCGCCACCGCCTCGACCGGCGAGGCCGTGGTCCCCGAGATCATGATCCCGCTGGTCAGCGCCCGGCGCGAGGTCGAGATCGTCAAGAACCGCATCGATGCCGTTGCTGCGGCCGTGCGCAACGAGACCGGCCGCGACTTCGCCTATCGGCTTGGCGTGATGGTCGAAACCCCGCGCGCGGCGCTGCGCTCGGGCGATATTGCGCGGCATTCGGCCTTTCTGTCCTTCGGCACAAACGACCTGACGCAGATGACCTATGGCCTGTCGCGCGACGATGCCGGGCGCTTCATGGGTGCCTATGTGCAGCAGGGCGTCTATGACGAGGACCCGTTCCATATCCTCGATGAGGACGGGGTAGGCGAGCTGTTGCTGACCGGCGCCAGCCGCGCCCGCGAGGTCAAGCCTGACATCACCATTGCTGTCTGCGGCGAACATGGCGGCAACCCGCAATCCATCGCCTTTTGCCACCGCGCCGGGCTGGATTATATCTCGTGCTCGCCCTTCCGCGTGCCGGTGGCCCGTCTCGCTGCGGCGCAGGAATCGATTCGCAGCCGCGAGGCGAAAACCCGTTGATTCGGGGCGCTTGGCCGTCACACAGTCTTGCTGCAAGTGCGAAATGGCGCGAACTTGCCAGTTCAGCCTGATTGCGTCGGCGAGAAATTGCCCAAACTGACGGCAAATCCCGAAACTCCGGAACCGGAGCGGCTCTGAACTGGCCGCAACTGATCCGATCTGTGTAGTTAGCCCGCCGAGACAAGGGGCCTCTGCTCGGCCCATCCGTTCATCGAGACAGGAAACTGCCACATGCCGAAACTGCCCCGTAAACTGGCCGCGCTTGTTCTGAGCGCATCGCTCGCGCTGCCGGTTGCCGCCACCGCCGATCCCGCCACCGGTCCCGAGACGCTGACCCAGGCCGGCTATGGCGGTGCCGATTCGCTGAACTGCCTGACCGAGGCGCTGTATTTCGAGGCACGGGGCGAGGGACGCAGCGGTCAGCGCGCCGTGGCCGAAGTGATCCTGAATCGCGTTGACAGCGGTGCCTTCCCGAATTCGGTCTGCGGTGTCGTTTATCAGCGCGGTCAGTTCAGCTATAAGAAGGGGCTGCGCATGGCGAATGCCGCCGCCGCCGCCCGAGCCCGGCAGATCGCCGCTGACGCTCTGGCCGGCGCGCCGCGCAGCCTGACCGACGGTGCCACCTATTTCCACACCACCGCCGTGCGCCCCTCGTGGTCGCATCGCTTTACCCGCACCACCAAGATCGGCAGCCACATCTTCTATCGCAACGGCCGCCGCGTCGCCTCGAACTGAGGCCGATTTCAGGCAAGGCGCCCTGCGCCTTCCATCGTTTTCCCTGCCTGGACCTGCCCCGCCCCTTGCGGCGGGGCGTTTTCTTTGGAATTGGGAAAGCATGGATGAGCCCGATCAGATCCATCTGCGCGATTACGAGCTGGACGCCGATATCGGCGCGTTCCAGTCCGAGCGTGGTCAGACCCAGAGGCTGCGGTTCAACCTGACGGTGGATCTCGCCGCGCCGGTGATCGGTGTGGCCGATGATGTCGACCGGATCCTGTCCTATGACGTGCTGAGCGATGCGGTGGCGCATGGGCTTGCCGATCAGCGCTTCAACCTGCTGGAGACGCTGGCCGAAAAAATCGCCGCCGAGGTGCTTGCCCATCCCCGCGCGGCGCATGTGCGCGTCACCATCGAAAAACTGGACCGCATTCCCGGCGCGCTTGGCGTAACGCTGCATCGACGACGGGGCCGGGTCGATGCCGAAGGGGCCGCACTCGCGCCGCTGGTGCTGTTTCACGGTGCCGATATACCGCTTCCCGATGGGGCGGTGATCCTCACCCCCGACGCGCCCGACCTGCCACTGCCGAGCGGCGGAAACGAGCGCCGGGTCGCGCTTCTGGCGCTCGATCAGGCGGCATGGGCGCTGGGCGGCCGGCTCGGGCTGGATGTGGCCGACAGCCGGACCGAACTCGATTGGGCGGTGAAAGAGGCCAGGCCCATCGTCTGGGCCCCGGCGCGCATGGCGGCGGATGTGGCCGGGCTGGAGGCCGATCCGCTGTCCCTCGCGCTGTGGCTGGCGGAACGGATCGGCGCGCGCCGGCTCGATCTTGCCTTGCCCGAAGACCGCGCGATGCCCGAGATGCCCGGCGCCATCCCGACGCGGCGGATCACCGCATGAGCGCCTATTGGCGGCCCATCCCCGAGTTCACGGGCGAGCTCAATCTGGCCGGAGGCTGGGCCCGTTTTTCACGGCTGGAGCGTCTGTCACGCGATGCCCCGCCCCGGATCGTTCCGGCAAGCGATGCGCCGCCGGGTATCGTCGAGCGGCTCATTTCACCGCGCGCGCCGGTTTGCGGGATCGGGATGGCGCGTCCCTCGATCATGGGCATCGTGAACGCGACGCCGGACAGTTTCTCGGATGGTGGACGCTATGAAGCGACCGCGCAGGGCCGCGCACTGATCGCGGCCGGGGCGGATCTTCTGGATATCGGCGGTGAATCGACGCGCCCCGGCGCCGCCGATGTCACGGTCGCGGAAGAGACGGCGCGGATCCTGCCCGCTATCTCCGCGCTCAGCCCCGAGATCCCGGTCTCGGTCGATACCCGCAAGGCGGCGGTCGCCCGCGCCGCGCTCGATGCCGGCGCGGTGCTGGTCAATGATGTCTCGGGCCTCGATTTCGATCCCGGCCTGTCGCGGCTTGTGGCAGAGGCCGGCGTCCCGGTCTGCCTCATGCATGCCCAGGGCGTGCCGGCAACGATGCAGGACGACCCGCGATACGATCATGTCCTGCTGGACGTCTATGACGCGCTGTCGGAGCGGGTGGCGCGGGCCGAGGCGGCCGGTATCGCGCGTGACCGCATCCTGGTCGACCCGGGTATCGGTTTCGGCAAGACACGGGCGCATAATCTTGCGATTCTCGAACGCATCAGTCTATTTCATGGGCTGGGATGCCCGGTTCTGCTGGGGGTCTCTCGCAAGCGCTTCATCGGCGAGATCACCGGCGCCGCCGACGCGTGGCAGCGCGGGCCGGGGACATTGGCGGTGACGCTTGCCGCGATCGGGCAGGGGGTGCAGATGCACCGCGTTCACGATGTGGCGCAACTCACGCAGGGGCTGGCCATGTGGCGGGCCCTTACTGAAAGGACAGGGATATGACGCGCAGGCTTTTCGGAACCGATGGGGTCAGAGGGCGGGCCAATACCGATCCGATGACCGCCGAGATGGCGCTGCGGCTCGGTGCGGCGGCGGGGCGTTTCTTCCGCCGCGACGGGCGCAACGGGCATCGCGTGGTGATCGGCAAGGACACGAGGCTGTCGGGCTATATGCTGGAAAACGCGCTGACCGCCGGGCTGACCTCGACCGGGATGAATGTGCTGCTTCTCGGCCCGGTGCCGACACCCGCGGTCGGATTCCTGACCCGCTCGATGCGGGCCGATCTGGGGATCATGATCTCGGCCAGCCACAATCCGGCCCATGACAATGGTATCAAGTTCTTCGGCCCGGACGGATTCAAGCTGTCCGACGAGGCCGAGACCGAGATCGAGCAGATCGTCGCCGGGCAGATCCGGCCCGCCGAGCCGCAGAATATCGGTCGCGCCCGGCGCATCGATGACGGGCGCGGGCGCTATGTCGAATATGCCAAGACCACCTTCCCCGCCCGTCAGCGTCTGGACGGGATGAAAATCGTGATCGATTGCGCCAATGGCGCTGCCTATCGCGCCGCGCCGGATGTGCTGTATGAACTCGGCGCCGATGTGGTGCGGATCGGTGTCGAACCGGACGGGCTGAACATCAATGACGGGGTCGGCTCGACGCATCCCGAGGCCGCCGCGCAGGCGGTTCTGGACCACAAGGCCGATCTGGGCATCTGCCTCGATGGCGACGCGGACCGGGTGATCCTGATCGATGAAAAGGGCCGTGTCGGCGATGGCGATCAGCTCATGGCGCTGATGGCCGGGCGATGGGCCGAACAGGGCCGGCTGGAAAACGGCGCGCTTGTCGCGACGGTGATGTCCAATCTCGGGTTGGAACGGTTTCTGGACGCGCGCGGGCTGCGGCTCGAACGGACCAAGGTCGGCGACCGCTATGTTGTCGAACGAATGCGCGCCGGAGGTTTCAATCTGGGCGGCGAGCAATCCGGCCATATCGTGATGACCGATTATGCCACCACCGGCGACGGTCTGATCGCCGGTCTGCAATTCCTCGCTGCCATGACCGAGACCGGCCGGACCGCGTCCGAGCTTCTTCACCAGTTCGATCCGGTGCCGCAATTGCTGAAGAATGTGCGCTATGCGGCGGGCTCTGACCCGCTTTCCGCGGGCAGCGTTCAGCAGGCGATCGCCTCGGGCGAGACGCGGCTGAACGGCGCCGGGCGGGTGCTGATCCGCAAATCCGGGACCGAGCCGCTGATCCGGGTCATGGCCGAGGCCGAGGACGAAACCGCCCTGCGCGAGGTGGTCGACAGCATCGTCGCCGCGGTCGAGAACGCCGCCTGACAGGGGAACGCGCCGGGGCGGTCAAAGCCGCTCGGCGGTGGGGTCGTAATCATAGATCCAGTCGAAACCGCGCATCAGCCGCTCGGAGGCGAAGCGTGAGATCGCCCGCAGCCCGGCATGTCCCACCAGACGGGCCGGGCCGCGCAGATGGTAATTGCGGGCATTGGCGTTGGCCGCCTCGACAATGCGGGTGACGCGCGGCGCGCGCAGCGCCTGAAAGCGTGCGAGCGCCGCCTGCTGATCCTCGATCCGGTCCAGAGCCTCGGTCAGCAGCCAGGCATCCTCGATCGCCAGCACCGCGCCCTGGGCCAGAAATGGCAGGGTCGGATGCGCGGCATCGCCGATGATGACCCGCCGCCCGTCATGCCAGCGCTCCGCGACGTCATGGCGGAACAGCCCCCATTTCGAGACGTTTTCCAGCCGCGACAGCCATCCCGGCACCGGCCCGCCGAACCGGGCGAAGGCGGCGCGCAGATTTTCGGGATCGTCCGGATGCGACCAGCCTTCTTCGGCCCAATCGGGGCGCTCCATCACGGCGACGATGTTGCGCAAATCGCCGGGCAGGCGATAGCTGACCAGATGCCGCCCCGACCCCATGAAGACGCGGGCATAGGCATCGGGTTCGGGATCGGAGATCAGCGCGCGCCATGCGGTCTGCCCGGTGAAGAACGGCGCGCGGCGGCCATTCAGCACCTCGCGCACGCGGCTGTGCAGCCCGTCCGCCCCGATCACCAGCGCGGCGTCGGGCAACGCCTCGATCTCCGTGTTGAGGGTCAGCGTGACGCCGGCGTTCTCTGCTGCATTGGCGAGCAATTCGACCAGCCGGGCGCGATGGACGAAACGGAAGCTGAGATCAGGCCGCCGCGCGGCCAATGGCAGCGCCGCCACCTGCCGCCCGGCATGATCGTGCAGCAGAACCCCGTCCGAGCGCCATGACATCTTATCGAGCGCGGGGCCGAGGCCGAGCGTCTCGAGCACGATGCCCGCATTCGGAGAAATCTGGATGCCCGCGCCCAGCTGGCGCAGCGCCTCGGCGCGTTCCATCACCTGCACATGCGCTCCGCGCTGCGACAAGGCAAGGGCGGCGGTCAGCCCGGCGATGCCGCCGCCAATCACGGTAATGTCACGCTCTTTCAGATGGCCCATGCCGGCCCTCGCTCCCTTCCCTGTGGGAGCCGCAAGCCGCTGGCGCCCGCGTCAGTCGTCGCGATGCACGCGCTCGCGGCGCTCGTGCTTTTCCTGCGCGGCCACGGTCATCGTCGCGATCGGGCGCGCATCCAGCCGTTTGAGACTGATCGGCTCGCCGGTCACTTCGCAATAGCCGTATTCGCCATTCGCGATCCGCCGCAGGGCCGAGTCGATCTTGCCGACCAGCTTGCGCTGACGGTCGCGGGTGCGGAGCTCAAGCGCCCGGTCGGTCTCTTCCGAGGCACGATCGGCCAGATCTGGCACATTGCGCGCGCTGTCCTGAAGCCCTTCCAGCGTCTCTGCCGACTGTTCCAGCAATTCGGACTTCCACGTCTCGAGCTTGCGACGGAAATATTCCAGTTGGCGATCGTTCATGAACGGCTCGTCTTCGGCCGGGCGATAATCATCGGGCAGGAAAATCTGCGGTTTCATACGTCCTCCGACGGATCGGGATGCCTGTCCCCCGGTCCTCGGCGCCCCCCTTAAAGGAAGCGCGGCGGGTTGTCACTAGGGCAATGGTCTCATTTGTCCGCGAGCGGCGCTTGCTGCTACCTAGGGTCGCGGCTAGGTTGCGCGGCGCAAGGAAAGGATGAGTCATGCAGTTTTCCTCGACCGAAACCTACGTCGCCCCGCCCGAGCTGAGCATCGCGGTGAACGCCGCCGTGACGCTGGAGCGTCCCCTTCTGGTGAAGGGAGAGCCCGGAACCGGCAAGACCGAACTGGCGCGGCAGGTGGCGCAATCGCTGGGATTGCCGATCATCGAGTGGAACATCAAATCGACCACCAAGGCGCAGCAGGGCTTGTATGAATACGACGCGGTCAGCCGGCTGCGCGACAGCCAGCTTGGCGATGAGAGGGTGCATGACGTCGCCAATTACATCCGCAAGGGCAAGCTTTGGCAGGCCTTCGAGGCGCCGCAGAAGGTGGTTCTGCTGATCGACGAGATCGACAAGGCCGATATCGAGTTCCCGAATGACCTGTTGCAGGAGCTCGACCGGATGGAATTCCATGTCTACGAGACCGGCGAGACGGTGCAGGCCCGTCACCGGCCCATCGTCGTCATCACCTCGAATAATGAGAAGGAACTTCCCGACGCGTTTCTGCGGCGCTGCTTTTTCCATTATATCAGCTTTCCCGACGCCGAGACGCTGCAACGGATCGTCAAGGTGCATTACCCGGGTCTCAAGCCGCGTTTGCTCGAGGCCGCGCTAACTCAATTCTTCGAGATCCGCGATGTGCCGGGGCTGAAGAAGAAGCCATCGACGTCGGAACTGCTCGACTGGCTCAAGCTGATCCTGGCCGAGGATCTCGGACCGGAGGATCTGCACAAGGCGCCCGGCGAGATGCTGCCGAAGCTGCATGGCGCGCTTCTGAAGAACGAGCAGGATGTGGCGCTGTTCGAGAAGCTCGCCTTCATGGCGCGGCGGCAAGGCCGGTAAGGGGGCGCTGCCCCCTCGCGCCGGCGGCGCTCACCCCCGGGATATTTGACTCAGGGTGAGGGCGCTTGCATGGCGCGGCGCTCTGGCAGAGTATCGGCGGCGCATCTGCGCGCGGAGAATGAGATGAAGACGATCCTGCTGCTGAACGGTCCCAATCTGAACCTTCTGGGGCAGCGCCAGCCCGAAATCTATGGCCGTGAGACGCTGGCGGATGTTGAAGCACTGGCGCGGGAAGCCTGCGCCGAGGGGTTCTCGGTCGAGGCGAAGCAGTCGAACTGGGAGGGGCAGCTGATCGACTGGATCCACGAGGCGCGGGGTGCTGCGGCGGGGATCGTCATCAATCCGGGCGCGCTGACCCATACATCGGTGGCGTTGCTGGATGCGCTGAACGCCTTTGACGGGCCGGTGATCGAAGTGCATGTCAGCCAGGTGCACAAGCGCGAGAAGTTCCGGCATCACTCTTATGTCAGCAAGCGCGCCGATGCGGTGATCGCGGGACTTGGCGTGGATGGCTATGGCGCGGCGGTGGCGCGGATCTGCAAGCTGGCGGGTTAGCCCTCGATGCGGTGGAGATCGCGCGTGATCCCGGCGCTTTTGTCGGCCCAGATGCTGGCGGCGGTGCGGGCCTTGTGGGCATCTAGGGCGGCCTCGTCAGCATAAAGCTCCTCGACCTGCCAGATCAGAGGGTCGTCGGTCTGGGCGATGTCGAAGAACAGGCAGCCAGGTTCAGCGCGGCTGAGCGCAATATGACCGGGGAGATATTCCAGTAGCGTTTTGAGCTGGTTGGCGTCGGAACATGACAGACTGCCGGTGATCGCGACCTGTCCGGGAGACGGGGCAGGACGCCGAGCGCCGGGACCGGGGGCGTGGGTTTCTCCGCAGGAACAGCTCATCTCAGCCTCTCGATCAGGGCCTGCGCACAGGCCGGGTTGCGTCGTTTCTCGCCGGAAATCACATAGAGGTAAAGGTCGCGGCCGGTCGCCATGCGGCGCGCCTCGGCGGCCCAGCGGTCCAGCCCCTGCTGGTCGTAACCGCTGTCGATATCGGTCGTGCCCATCAGCCGGAGATAGGCGAAATCCGCCGTTTCGACATCAATATCCGGAAATTTCCCGTCGCATGACCGGATCAGCGCGATGCCCCTAGCTCGGCAGAGATCGGCCGCTTCAGGGGCTGCGAAACTGCTATGGCGGGCCTCGATGGCGTGACGCAGGGGCACGCCCTCGAACGTCGCGGGCAGAAGATCAAGAAAGGCGGAGAAGTCACCGGGATCGAAGAACTTTGTCTCGGCCAGCTGCCAGTTGATCGGGCCGAGTTTGGGGCCAAGTTCGACGATGCCCGAGCCGAGAAACCGCGCCACGCTGTCGCCTGCCTCGGCCAGCACGCGGCGGTTCGTGGCGAAGCGTGAGGCCTTGAGCGCGAAGACAAAATCCGCGGGCGTTTCGTCGTGCCATTTGCGAAAGGTTTCCGGCTTTTGGCTGCGGTAATAGGTGGCGTTGATCTCGATGCTGGAGAGGGCGTTGCTGGCATATTCCAGCTCGCGTTTCTGGGGCAGTCCCTTCGGGTAGAAGAGGCCGCGCCATTCGGGAAAATTCCAGCCGCCGATGCCGATACGGATCATGATCGCCTCCCTGTCAGAGCCCTTTCTATCGCAAATCGCGATGCGCAACAGCAGCGAACGCATAGTGTTGCGCTGCGGCGGGGTGCGGTGCGAACGACGCAGGCGGGGCTGGAAAAAACCCGCTCACAGGGCGCGCATCATCTGTCCACATTCCGTAGACCGGCGGAAAGCCACCTGCGCAATCTCTGGTCAGACCGCAAGCCTCAGCCCCGCCCCGCCAAGCGCGGCGAGCAGAACGACGCTCCATGGAGGGGCGCGCCAGATCATCAGAAACGCGGCGCAGATCAGGGCGAGAGCAAAATCCGCGCGGCTGTGGATCGCGCCGGTGAAGACCGGGTCGTAAAGCGCCGCGCCGAGAATGCCGACCACCGCAGCGTTGGCCCCGCTCATCGCCGCGCGGGCGGGCCGCATGCGGCGCAGCCGGTCCCAGAGCGGCAGTGCCGCGATCAGCAGCAGGAAGCCCGGCAGGAACAGCGCGGCAAGAGCCAGCGCGGCGCCGGCCAACCCGTTCGGCTTCGGTTCGAGTACCGCGCCGAGATAGGCGGCAAAGGTGAAAAGCGGGCCGGGCACCGCCTGCGCTGCGCCGTAGCCTGCGAGGAAGCTGTCCGGCGAGACCCAGCCTGTCGCCACCGTTTCGGCCTGCAAGAGCGGCAGCACGACATGGCCGCCGCCGAAGACGAGTGCCCCGGCGCGATAGAACCCGTCGAGCAGCGCGAAGGCCTGTCCGGCCCCGGTCAGCAGCGGGAGAAGCCCGAGCAGTCCGAGGAACAGCGCCGCGGCGATGACGGCCTGCGCCCGGCGGACGGGCAGACGCAGATGCAGCCCCCGAGGGCTGTCACCTGCCAAGGGCAGGGCCAGGCCGGCAAGCGCGCCGATGCCGATTGCGCCGATCATGCCGGCCGCGCCGGGAAGGGCGGCCAGCGCCACCACCGCCCCAATGGCAATGGCGGCGCGGGGGCGGTCGGGGCAAAGGCTGCGCGACATGCCCCAGACCGCCTGGGCGACGATGGCGACGGCGACGATCTTGAGCCCGCTCAGCAGCCCGTCCCAGATGGCGCTGTCGATGCGGCGCGCGACGAGCGCGAAGCCCAGCAAGAGCAGCGCCGAGGGCAGGGTGAAGGCAGTGAAAGCAGCCAGCGCGCCGCGCCAGCCCGCCCGCATCAGCCCGAGCGCGAAACCCAGCTGCGACGAGGCCGGGCCGGGCAGGAACTGGCACAACGCGACCAGATCGGCATAGGCGTCATCGTCCAGCCAGCGACGCCGTGTGACCAGCTCGTCGCGGAAATAGCCGAGATGGGCGATGGGCCCGCCGAAGGAGGTCAGCCCAAGCTTGAGGAACGCGCCGAACACCTCGGCGGCGCTGCCATCATGCACAGAGAATTGCTCGGCGGGGGTGGGGTTCATCGTGGCGCGGTGCTTCTCTGGTGTAATGCGGTCGGTCTTTGCCGAATTCTCAAGGGATTCTGATGCAGTTTCATGACCTGTGCCGGCGCCTGCTGCATCTGCCGGCACCAACGGCCCCGGCGTGGGCCGGATAAGCGCGTCAGGCGGGGCTGTTTAAGCCTTGCCGACCGGTCAGTGCTCGGTCCGGCACATCTGGTGATCGCCGAGCGAGGCGAGGACATAGCAGTCTCCGGCCTCTCCGGTGCCGCTGCACCCGTCGGTGATGCGCGACAGCTCGGTTTCCAGCGCCTGAAGCTGGGCGATGCGGCGGCGCACATCGGCAAGCTGCGCGCTGGCGATCTGATTGGCCTGACGGCAGGAGCGGTCGGGATGGTCCTGCAATTCCATCAGCGCGAGAATCGCCTCGATCGAAAAGCCGAGATCGCGGGCGTGGCGGATAAAACCCAGGCGTTCCAGCCCGTCGCGGTCATAGCGGCGCTGATTGCCCTCGGTGCGACCGGCCGGCGCGATCAGCCCCATCTCTTCGTAATAGCGGATGGTCGGCACCTTGATGCCGGTGCGCCGCGAAATCTCGCCGATGGAGAACATGAAAATACCTCTTGAAGCTCTAGTCGCTAGAGCAATTAGAACAGAGGCTGAGATGATTCGAAAGAGGTGCTCCGATGAGCGGATGTTGCGGACATAACGCCAGTTTCGACGGCGTGTCGGCGGATTACAAAAGGCGGCTATGGATCGTGATCGCGTTGAATGCGGCCATGTTCGTGGTCGAGATGGCGGCGGGTCAGGCCGCGAAGTCGCAGGCGCTGAAAGCCGATGCGCTGGATTTCTTTGGCGATGCGCTGACCTACGGGATCTCGCTGGCCGTGATCGGCGCGTCGGTGAAGCTTCGCAGCATGGCGGCGCTGGCCAAGGGGATCAGCCTGGCCGCGATGGGGCTGTTCGTCTTCGGTTCGACCCTCTGGCGGGTGTTCTACACCACCACCCCGACGGCCGAGATCATGGGCGTGGTCGGCTTCCTCGCGCTCGCGGCCAATCTGGCGAGCGTGGCCCTGCTGGTGCGCTATAAGGATGGCGATGCGAATGTGCGCTCGGTCTGGCTGTGTTCGCGCAACGATGCGATCGGCAATGTGGCGGTGATGGTGGCGGCGCTTGGCGTCTGGGGCACGGCGACCGGCTGGCCGGATCTGATCGTGGCCGGAATCATGGCCGGGCTGTTCCTGTCCTCGTCCTTCCAGATCGTGCGGCAGGCGCTGGCCGAGCGCCGCGCCGAGGCGGCGGGGCAGGGTCACGCGCATGACCAAGTCCACGACCACGATCACGACCACACGCAGGACCACGGGCACGGCCACGCGCACTAGCCGTGCCGCGCGATCCGGCGCTGCGTTGCCGGGTCGCGCCCTGCCAGTCGCGGGCCGGGACCGGCTCTGCGGCTGAGACATGCTGTCGCGCCGGGCTGGCGGAGATTGTTCCGCGGCCCGCGCGCCGCTATCGTCTGACAATGACGGTTCACCTTTCTCACCTGAGCTCCGCCGCGCGGCCTGTCGGCATGGCCGTCGAATGAGCGGGCGCTTTCCCGCGCGCGTCAGGCTGGCCAACCGGCCCGCAGGTATGATCGCCACGGTGATGATGGCGCGGCGCAACGTGCTGGAGATCATTCCCGAGCTGGCGGTGAACCAGCCCATCGTCTCGGGCAAGACCGGGATCCGCTGGCATATGGTGATGGACCCCGAAAGCCTGCGCGTCATCCTGAAGGACCGGGTCGAGGATTATCCGAAATCGGTCGCGACCAAGCTGATCCTGAACCCCGCCGTCGGTGAAAGCCTCTTCGTCGCCGAGGGGGCGCATTGGCGCTGGCAGAGGCGGGCGGTGGCGCCGGCCTTTGCGGCGCGCCATGTCACCGCGCTCGGCCCGGTGATGAGTGCCGCCGCAAGCGCCAGCATCCGGCGGCTTGAGGCGGCTGAGGGGCCGGTGGATCTGTTCGCCGAGACGGTGGCGGCGACATTCGAGGTGATCTCGGATGTGACCCTGTCCGGCGACGAGGGGTTCGACCGCGATATCGTGCATCACGCCATCAATGGCTATGTCGCGCAGACGGCAAAGGTCTCGTTGATGGATGTGATGGGGCTGCCGGGCTGGCTGCCGCGACCGGGGCGGATCTTTTCGGGGCGCGAGCTGAAGCGCATGAAGGGGATCGCCGACCGGGCCATTGCCGCGCGTGCGGCGGCGGGCCGCGACGGGGCGCCGGATCTGCTGGATCTGTTGCTGGATGCGGAAGACCCGGAGACCGGGCGCCGCATGAATCGCGACGAGCTGCGCGACAACCTGCTGACCTTCATCGTCGCCGGCCATGAGACGACGGCGCTGACGCTGGCCTGGGCGCTGTATCTCTGCGCCTTCGATCCCGAGGTGCAGCAACGCGCCGCCGCCGAGGCACAGGCGGTTCTGGGCGATCGCATCGCCACCGCCGCGGATGTGGCAGCGCTGCCCTATATCGAGAGGATCGTGAACGAAGCGCTGCGGCTGTATCCTCCAGCCGCCTTCCTGTCGCGCACGGCGCAGGCTCATGACCGGCTGGGCGGGCGCGAGGTGCGGCCCGGCGACACGGTGATGCTGCCGATCTATGCGCTGCACCGCAATCGCCTGCTATGGGAGAACCCGGACGGCTTCGATCCCGACCGGTTCGAGACGGCGCCAGACCGTTTTGCCTTCCTGCCCTTCGGCGCCGGCCCGCGGATCTGCATCGGCGCGAATTTCGCCATTCAGGAGGCGGTCATTATCCTGTCATCGCTGCTCGCGCGGTTCCGCTTTGACAGCATCCCCGGACGCGCCCCGCAGCCGCGCATGATCCTGACGCTGCGCCCCGATGGCGGGGTCTGGCTGAACGTGTCGCGCCGCTGAGACACGGCGCTGCGGTCACTCCCACTCGATCGTGCCGGGGGGTTTCGAGGTGATGTCGTAAGTCACCCGGTTGATGCCCTTCACCTCGTTGATGATCCGCGTCGCGGTTTCGCCCAGAAAGTCGTGGCTGAACGGATAGTAATCCGCCGTCATCCCATCGACCGAGGTCACCGCGCGCAGCGCGCAGGCATAGTCATAAGTACGCCCGTCGCCCATCACGCCGACGGTCCGCACCGGCAGGATGGCCACGAAGGCCTGCCAGATCTCGTCGTAGAGGCCATGCTTGCGGATCTGGTCGATATAGACGGCGTCGGCCTTGCGCAGGATGTCCAGCTTTTCGGCGGTGATCTCTCCGGGGCAGCGGATCGCGAGACCGGGGCCGGGGAAGGGGTGGCGGCCAATGAAGCTGTCCGGCAGGCCCAGTTCGCGGCCAAGGGCGCGGACCTCGTCCTTGAACAGCTCGCGCAGGGGTTCGACCAGTTTCAGTCCCATCTTCTCGGGCAGGCCGCCGACATTATGGTGCGATTTGATGGTGACCGAGGGGCCGCCCGAGAAGGATACGCTTTCGATCACATCGGGATAGAGCGTGCCTTGTGCCAGGAACTCGGCCCCCTCGATGTCGTTGGCGTATTTCTGGAACACGTCGATGAACAGCCTGCCGATGGTCTTGCGTTTGACCTCGGGATCCGAGACGCCTTCGAGCGCGCCGATGAACAGTTCGGATTCGTCGGCATGGATCAGCGGGATATTGTAATTGTCGCGGAACATGGTCACGACTTCCTCGGCCTCGTTCAGCCGCAACAGCCCGTGATCGACGAAGACGCAGGTGAGCTGATCGCCGATGGCTTCGTGGATCAGCACGGCGGCGACGCTGCTATCCACCCCGCCCGACAGCCCGCAGATCACCTTTTTGTCGCCGACCTGTTCGCGGATCTTGCGGATCGCCTCATCCCGGTAAGCGGCCATGGTCCAGTCGCCGGTGAAGCCCGCCATGCGGATGAAGTTTTCCAGCATGGTCTTGCCGTTCGGGGTGTGGTGCACCTCGGGGTGGAACTGCACGGCGAAGAAACCGCGCGATTCGTCGGCGGTGATGGCGAAGGGCGCGTTGGGCGAGGTGCCGATCACCTCGAAGCCGGGAGCGAGTTCGGTGACCCGGTCGCCATGGCTCATCCAGACCTGTTCGCGGTCGGACAGCCCGGCAAAGATGCCGTCCTTCCTGTGGCCCGGCGCAGGCGTGACGAAGGCGCGGCCATATTCGGCGTGATGGCCCGCCTCGACCCGGCCGCCAAGCTGGGTCATCATCACCTGCTGGCCATAGCAGATGCCGAAAACCGGCACGCCCATCGACCAGAGCGCATCCGGCGCGCGGGGGCTTCCTTCGCGGGTCACGCTGTCCGGGCCGCCGGACAGGATCACCGCGCGCGGTGCGATCTCGGCCAGCGTGGCGTCGGTGACGTTCTGATAGGGGTGGATCTCGCAATACACGTCCAGCTCTCGCAGGCGGCGCGCGATAAGCTGGGTGACCTGAGATCCGAAATCAATGATGAGGAGGCGCTGATGCTGGGTCATGCCCCGCGATTTACGGCGCGGGATGGGCCGTGGCAAGCCTGCTGCGTCGCGGGTGGGGTCGGCCAGGCAAGGCGGTTCGATAATTGTCCCGGTCCGGGAACCAGCCGGCGACAGGCGGCGTTGCGATTTCAGCTTGCTAAACAAGGACTTGATTCGCAGGAGGTCTGCATGTCCCGCCCGCCGCTTTATTCCCTGATCGCCGTCACCGCTGCGGCCACGCTGTCCGTCGCCGCCTGCGCGCCGGAAAACGCCGCCACCGCTGGCGATACCGAGAATCTGATCGAAGTCATTCCGGCGGCCGATCCGACGCTGCCCGATCCGGCGGTTCAGGCTATCGGCCCGGTCTGCGCCGCGCCGAATGCGGCGCTGGTGGCCGAGATGCAGCAGCAGATCAATGCCGAGCGCGAGCGGCTGGGGAAATCTCCGGTCGATTTCGTCGAGAACCTGACCTTCGCCGCGCAGGCTCATGCCTGCGACATGGCGACGATGGGACGGCCGACTGTGGTCGGATCGAATGGGTCCTCGGTGGTGCATCGGGTGCGGGCGGTGGAATATACCGCCTGTTCCTCGGCACAGCTGATCGGCCGCAGCGGGGATGCCTATGCGCAATCGGCGGCCTGGATGAACCAGGCGCCGGACGAAGAGATCCTCATCCATCAGAAATTCGACGATGCCGGTGTCGGCGTGGTCCAGCAGGGCGGGCGCTTCTGGTGGTCGGTGGTGATGGCCGATAATTGCAGCTGATCTTCGGGTCGCGATGGATGCAGGAAAGGGGCCGGACTGGCCGCTTTTTCGTCGGCGAGGCCGGTCATGACCTATCGCGATGCGGGGCGCGTAAGCGGGGTCAGTCCGATCCTTGGCTGTTTCTGGCACGGCGCAGCGCCTCGCAGCGCAACTGAAAAGGGGGCCAATGCGGCCCCCTTAGATCCTTGGCGCCGCGCCGGGCCTATTTTTCGGGGACCAGCCCTCGCGGTGCGAAGCGCAGCACCAGAAGCAGCACCAGCCCCATCGCGATAAAGCGCATATGCGGCGCGCTTTGCAGCAGATGCGATTTCAGATCGCCGGCGGGCATCGGCCCGGTCAGCAGCCCGATCAGCTGCGGGCCCCAGCTCTCCGCTTTGATCCAGAGGAACCAGATCAGCACCCCGCCAAGCGCCGCGCCGAGATTGTTCCCCGAGCCGCCGACGATCACCATCACCCAGATCAGGAAGGTATAGCGCAGCGGGTTATATTGCGTCGGCGCCATCAGCCCGTCATGGGTGATCATCATCGCGCCCGCGACGCCGATCACCGCCGAACCGATCACGAAGACCTGCAAATGCCGCCCGGTGACATCCTTGCCCATCGCCTCGGCGGCGGTCTCGTTGTCGCGGATCGAGCGCATCATCCGGCCCCAGGGCGATTTCAACGACAGCTCGGCCAGCACGATCATCAAGATCAGCACCGCCGCGAACAGCCCGGCATAGCTGAGCTTGACGACGATGCCCGACAGCTCGGCCGAGTTCATGCCCCAATTCGCCGCGCGCTGCACGAATTCCGGGTCCTGCTGGAGATTGATTTCGTAAGGGACGGGGCGCGGGATGCCGGTGACGTTCTTGACGCCGCGGGCCAGCCATTCCTCGTTCTTGAGCACCGCGACGATGATCTCGCCAATGCCGAGCGTGGCGATGGCCAGATAATCCGAGCGCAGCCCGAGCGCGACCTTGCCGACACCCCAGGCGGCCGCGGCGGCGAACAGCCCGCCCACCGGCCAGGACAGCAGCACCGGCAGGCCGAGCCCGCCGAGATTGCCATATTGCGCGGCCTGGTTGGCCTCGATCGCCTGAACGGCGGGATCGAACAGGAAGCGATAGGCGAAGAAGCCGACCAGCAGAACGGCGATGATGCCGATCACGCGCAGATTGCGGGGCGCGCGCTGCCAGACCATCGCGGTCAACGCCAGCGTGCCGAGCCCGACGATCAGCGCGAACATCACCCGTGTGCCGCCGGCGGCCCAGGCGCCCTCGACCGGCGCGACCGAGATCAGCACCGGGGCGAGCCCGCCAATGGCGATGAAGCCCACCACGCCAGAGTTGAACAGCCCCGCATAACCCCATTGCATGTTCAGCCCGAGCGCCATGACAGCCGAGATCAGCCCCATGTTCAGCATCGAAAGCGAGGTGTTCCACGAGCCGGTGAACAGCGCATTGCTGGTCGTGCCTTCGAGCACGAAAAGCACGGCGAGGATCGCGAAGATCAGAGGGGCGCGCCAGCGGCTGGTGGCTTCGGCCTGTCGTGTCGTTGCCATGTCTGGTCCTCCCCTTACACCGATTTGCCGCGGAACAGGCCGGTCGGCCGGAACAGCAGCACCACGATCAGGATGATGAAGCTGACGGCGAACTTATATTCGGTCGACAGCAATTGCAGCAGCGAGCTTCCGGTATCGATGCCGAGATACTCGACCACCCGCTTCCACGGATAGGTCACGGCGACCTCGGAAAAGGCGACGATGAAGCCGCCCGCGATGGCGCCGACCGGGCTGCCCAGACCGCCAACGATGGCCGAGGCGAAGATCGGCAGCAGAAGCTGGAAATAGTTGAACGGTTTGAATGCCTTGTCGAGCCCATACATGGTCCCGGCTATGGTCGCCAGCGCCGCGGCGATGATCCAGGTCATGCGCACGACACGCTCGGGGTCGATGCCGGACAGAAGCGCCAGATCCTCGTTATCCGAATAGGCCCGCATCGCCTTGCCCGAGCGGGTCCGGTTCAGGAACCAGAACAGTGCCCAGACCACGATCACTGCCACGACCAGCGTGATGACCTGGGTGGTGCGCAGTGCAAGCCCTTCCGACAGGCCGGTCATCTCGCGGAAGTCGCGCACATTGATGACGAAGCGCGCCCCGTCATCGAAGCGGATCTCATCCACGCCGATCAGCAGGCGGGTGAGGCCGTTCATCACGAACATCACCCCGACCGAGGCCATGACCAGAATGATCGGATCGGATTTCTTGCGCCGATAGAAGCGATAGACGGCGCGGTCGGTCAGCAGCATCGCCACCGCGCAGCCGGCAATGCCGATGGGCAGTGCGATCAGCGCCACCGGCAGCGGGCCGAGGCCGACACCCAGCGATTGCAGGCCCCAGGTGGCAAGAATGGTGACAGCCGTGCCGAAGGCCATGGTGTCGCCATGCGCGAAGTTCGAAAAGCGCAGAATGCCATAGATCAGCGTCACCCCGAGCGCGCCCAGCGCAAGCTGCGCGCCATAGGCGGCGGCGGGGATGAACACGAAATTCAGGAACACGACGAGCGCGTTGAGCAGTTCCATCAGGCGGCCCTCCCACAGTTCCCGGCATCCATCTCGGTGATGCCGCTTTCGGCCATGGCGTTGAAGCCGTATCGTCCGGTGGTCGTATCGAGCATGAAGGTCAGTAACTCTCCGTCGTCATTGACGCCCTGGTAGATGGGCTGCGTGCCGCCGCTGAGCAGCTTGAGCGGCGTGTCTGATCGACCCGGCAATTCCAGCAAGGGCTGCGAGCCGTCATAGCCGGCCAGGGTGAGCGCGCCGCGGCCGTTCTCGGACCGGCAGGCGAGATCGGCGGCAGCCAGCGGCCCTGTCGCTGCAATCATCGCGGCAAGCACGGTCAGCGCCGTGAGGCCCGCCGTCATTGGCACGCACCCGCATAGGTGATCGACATGGCCGGGTCGGTCAGATGGGTGGTGAAGCGCGCCGTGCCGTCTTCCAGCACGGTCAGCAGGCGCTGGCGGGCGGGCGCGGTCTCGGTGGCGCTGGCAAGCGTAGTGCCGTTTTCGACCACCGCGGCGAGCGCCACGGTTTCCGAGACATCCGACCATTCCGCCTCGGCCAGCCCGGCGCCGTCGGTGATGACGGTCAGCGTGCCGCCATATTCGGTCTCGGCGCATTCATCGTCGATACATTCGGAGACGAAGCTGCATTCCATCCGCGCCGAGGCAGCGTCGGGCACCCCTGCGGCATCCGGCGCCGCGTCCGAGACCGGGGCGATTTCGTCAACCGGAGCCTCGCCCGCGGGCGGCAGCGTCTCTGCCGGGGCGGTTTCGGGCTGTGCGGCCGGGGCGGTGGCTTCCTGCGCCAAGGCGGGCAGGGCCGAGATCAGCAGAGTGGCCGCGATCAAATGAGTTTTCATGGTGTCAGCCTCCCAGGAAGGTGCGGCGCACCTCTTCATTGGCCATGAGTTCCTGTCCGGTGCCGGTATGCGCATTCGCACCCTGCACGAGGACATAAGCCTTGTCGGCGATATTCATGGCCTGTTTAGCGTTCTGTTCGACCATCAGCACCGGCAGTCCGGTGCGGGCGATCTCGATGATGCGGTCGAAAAGCTCGTCCATGACGATGGGCGAGACCCCCGCCGTGGGTTCGTCGAGCATCAGCAAGCTGGGCTGGGTCATCAGCGAGCGGCCCACCGCGACCTGCTGGCGCTGACCGCCGGACAGCTCGCCCGCGGCCTGGCGGCGCTTTTCCTTGAGGATCGGGAAAAGATCGAAGACCTGATCCATGGTGCCGCGGAAATCGTCGTCGCGGATGAAGGCACCCATTTCGAGATTCTCCTCGACGGTCATCGAGGGAAAGATGTTGTTGACCTGCGGCACAAAGCCCATCCCGGCCTTGACGCGGTCCTGCGGGTTCAGCTCGGTGATGTCGCGGCCATTCAGCCGGACCGAGCCTTCGCGCAGGTTCAGCATCCCGAAGATCGCCTTCATGGCGGTGGATTTTCCGGCCCCGTTCGGGCCGACGATCACCGCGATCTCGCCCTTTTCGACGGCGATGGTGCAATCATGCAGGATGTCGGGGCCCTTGCCATAGCCGCCGGTCATGTTCTCGCCGATCAGGAAGGGATCGCCCGCGCGGCCCTCCGAGGTGGGACCGGACCGGCGCGAGCCGTCGATCTCGCCGCGGCCATGTGTGTTGACGATGGAGGCGTCGCGATTGCCGCGCCCGCCGAAGGGATCGCTGTCGCTCATGCGCCGATCATCTCCTTGTTCTTCAGCCCGCGGCCCAGATAGGCCTCGATAACGGCTTCGTTCTGCATGATGGAGTCGGCGCTGCCTTCGGCCAGCACCTTGCCCTCGGCCATGACGATGACCGGATCGCACAGCTTGCCGATGAAATCCATGTCGTGCTCGATCACGCAGAACGTGTAGCCGCGTTCCTTGTTGAGCCGGGTGATGGCGTCGGCGATGGTCATCAGCAGGGTGCGGTTCACGCCGGCGCCGACCTCGTCGAGAAAGACGATCTTGGCGTCCACCATCATCGTGCGACCGAGCTCCAGCAGTTTCTTCTGTCCGCCCGACAGATTGCCGGCCTTTTCGTCCGCCAGATGGTCGATGGTCAGGAATTCCAGCACTTCGTCAGCCTTTTCGCGCAGCGCCTTTTCCTGTGCGCGGATCCGGCCGCGGCCGAACCATGTGTTGATGAGGCTTTCACCGGCCTGACCGGCGGGGACCATCATCAGATTCTCGCGCACGGTCATGGTGCTGAATTCATGGGCGAGCTGAAAGGTACGCAGCAGACCCTTGTGGAACAGCTCATGCGGGGGAAGGCCGGTGATGTCCTCGCCATCCATGATGACGCGGCCCTCGGTCGGGGCATGAACCCCGGCGATCACGTTGAAGAGCGTGGATTTTCCGGCACCGTTCGGGCCGATCAGCCCGGTGATCGAGCCGGTTTCGATGGTCAGGCTGGCGCCATCCACGGCGGAGAAGCCGCCGAACTTCTTATGCAGGTTCTCGACCTGGATCATCACGCCCCCTGTTGCGTCCGATGATGTTTATGAACAAGCGTTCAGTTCTTGAAGTATGAACTCTTTTGCCGCTTATTTCCATTGCAAAAGGCCCGGCGCTGCGAGCGCCGGGCCGGTTGCATGCTTTCGGGATCAGTGGAAGCCCACGACCTCGAGCGCCCCATCGGTGATGGTGGTCTCGCGGTAGGAGCCTGCGCTTTCGCCCGGCTCGACCAGCTCGACGGCGGTGGCGCCGACATAGTCGATGTCCTCACCTGCGGCGAGAAGTTCCAGACCCTTGGCCAGATCGCCCGGCAGGATTTCCTCGCCCGGGGCGTTGGCGACATTCATCACCTCTTCCTTGGCGGCGGCCGGATCGGACGAACCCGCAGCCTGCATGGCCAGCAGGATCAGCGCGGCGGCGTCATAGGCTTCACCGGCATAGGCCGAGCTGCCGTCGAAGCCGGCGGCCTCGGACAGTTCCATGAAGCGGTCGCGGCCATCGCCTTCGGCGGCGGGGTTGATGCCCATCGAGCCCTCGATTTCCGAGCCGAAGCGGTCGACCAGCTCCTGACCGACCATGCCGTCGGGGAAGATGAACATGTCGAAGGCGCCGGTGTCGAGCGCCGCGCGGGTCACGCCCGAGCCGCCCTGGTCGACATAGCCCGCCACGACGAGCGCATCGCCGCCAGCTGCCGCGAGCGCCGCGACTTCGGCCGAATAGTCGCCCTTGCCGTCGTCATGCGCGGCCGAGGTGGTGACGCTGCCGCCCTGTTCCTCGAACGCGGCCTGGATGCTGTCCGCCAGCCCCTTGCCGTAATCGTTGTTGGTATAGGTGATGGCGACCGATTCGATGCCCTTATCCATCATCAGCTGTGCGATGACTTCACCCTGGCGCGCATCCGAGGGCGCGGTGCGGAAGAACAGGCCCTGATCCTCGATCGTGGTCAGCGCCGGCGAGGTGGCCGAGGGCGAAATCATCATCACGCCGTTCGGAATCGCCACGTTTTCAAGCGCGGCAATGGTTTCGCCCGAGCACTGGCCGCCGACCATGACGCGCGCGCCCTCGGCGACCTGACGCTCGGCCGCGGCGGTGCCGGCGGCAGCGTCGATGCAGGTGGTGTCGGATTCCGAAGTCACGACCGTTGAGCCATCCAGGAACTGCCCGGAATCGCTGACTTCCTGCGCGGCGGCCTTGGCACCGGCGGAAATGTCGGGCGCCATGGATTCCAGCGGGCCGGTGAAGCCCAGATGGAGACCCAGCTTGACCTCTTCGGCCCCGGCGGTCCCTGCGATCAGCGCGGAGGCAGCGGTGGCGAGAAGCAGATGTTTCATTGAAAATTCCCCTGTTGGTCTTGTTGATGCAGGGAAGGTTATCGGGGCCGCGCCGCAAAAGTAAAGTTTAATGTCGCGTCAGCGGGCCGGCGGCGCTGCCGGACGGTGCAGGGGCGGGCTTTCCCTTTGATTCGGGTCGGACTATATACGGGCGTCGCATCTCAACCAGGAAAGGCCTCGCCATGACGCAGGATCCGCGCACCGTCCCCGCCGCCCAGAACTGGGACAAGGCCGGCTGGCGCAGCTATCCGCGGGTGCAGATGCCGGATTATCCCGACCCGACGGCGCTGAGCGCTGTCGAGGCGCAATTGGCGAAATACCCGCCCTTGGTCTTCGCCGGCGAGGCGCGGACGCTTCGCGCTCATCTGGCCGATGTCGCCCAGGGCAAGGCGTTCCTGTTGCAGGGCGGGGATTGCGCCGAAAGCTTCGGAGAATTCAGCGCCGACAATATTCGCGACACGTTCAAGGTCATGCTGCAAATGGCCGTTGTGCTGACCTGGGGGGCGCAGCTTCCCGTGGTCAAGGTCGGCCGCATGGCCGGTCAGTTCGCCAAGCCGCGCTCTGCCCCGACCGAGACGCAGGGCGGAACCGAGCTGCCGAGCTATCGCGGCGATATCATCAACGGGTTCGATTTCACCGCCGAAGCGCGCATTCCCGATCCGCAGCGTATGCTGGCAGCCTATACCCAGGCGGCGGCGTCGCTGAACCTGCTGCGGGCCTTCTCGACCGGCGGTTTCGCCGACATGCACCGGGTGCAAAGCTGGATCGCCGATTTCGTCGGCGGCCCCGAGGCAGAGCGCTATCGCGACATTGCCAGCCGGATCAGCGATGCCATGGCCTTCATGAAGGCGGCGGGTGTCACGGCCGATATCGCGCCCGAGCTGGGCGAGGTGGAGTTCTATACCAGCCACGAGGCTCTGCTGCTGGAATATGAAGAGGCTCTGGCGCGGGTCGATACGACGACCGGGCTGCCGGTGGCGGGATCGGGTCACATGATCTGGATCGGCGACCGCACCCGTCAGCCAGACGGCGCGCATGTCGAATTCTGCCGCGGCGTGCAGAACCCGATCGGGCTGAAATGCGGTCCGACGACGACCGAGGAGGATCTGAAGGTCCTGATGGAGAAGCTGAACCCGCAAAACGAGGCGGGCCGTCTGACGCTGATCGCGCGCTTCGGGGCGGGCAAGGTGGGCGACAACCTGCCCCGTCTGATCCGCACCGTTCAGCAGGAAGGCGCCAATGTCGTCTGGTCCTGCGATCCGATGCACGGCAATGTCATCAAATCCTCGACCGGCTACAAGACGCGCCCATTCGATTCGATCCTGCGCGAGGTCCGCGAGTTCTTTGCCGTTCACAAGGCCGAGGGCACCATCCCCGGCGGCGTGCATTTCGAGATGACCGGCAAGGACGTGACCGAATGCACCGGCGGGGTTCGCGCGGTGACGGATGAGGATCTCTCGGATCGCTATCACACCGCGTGCGATCCGCGGTTGAATGCCAGCCAGTCGCTGGAGCTGGCCTTCCTCGTCGCGGAAGAACTGCGCAACCGCCGCACCGCTGAAGATATGGCGCGCAGCAAGGCGGGCTGAGCCGGGTTCGACAGGTCGGAAAGGCCCCCTTGCGGGGCCTTTTTCGTTCCCGGTCCGGATGCGGTGCGCGGAAGCGCAGCCTAAGCCGCACCCCGGCTTATCGCCACAGCATCGACAGCGCAGTAACCGGATCGTCCTCGGACCAGATCTCGGGGCCGAGCGCGAAGAAATCGGTGATCGGCGCGAGCTTGCCGATCAGCGCCGCATCGAGCGCGCCCTCGGCCACGACCGGCACCTCGATCATCTCGGACCACCAGGCAAAGAGATCGGCGGGCACCGGCTCTCCGGTGCCAAGCGCGCTGTCGCCGGCGGGCCCGAAGCTCACGTAATCCGCGCCGGCCTCGGCCGCCGTCATCCCGTCATGGCGCGAGGCACCGCAATGAGCGCCTACGATGGCATCCGCGCCAAGCTCCTTGCGGGCATAGCGAACCTGTTTCGGGCCGCCGGTCAGATGCACGCCGTCCAGCCCGTGACGCTGCGCCAGAGGGATATGGTCGTCGATCACCACCATCACGTCATGCGCATGGGCAACGTCGCGCACCGTGTCGGCCATCCGCCCGAGCGCGGTTTCATCGCCCGCGCCGGGGATACGGATACAGGCCACATCGAAACGCTCAAGGATCTCGGCGAGCATCGGGGCGAAGGCGCTCGGCTCGGCGCCGACCGGGGTGATGAGATAAAGCTGCGGGGCGCTGGGCGCGTCTGGCTGGTCGGTCATCGCTTGGTCCTCTTTCCTCATCGCCATAACAGTGCCGCCGCCGCCATGCCAGAGCTTGCGGGATGCCGCGCGCGGCGCTAACAGGCCCGCCATGCCAGAGACAGACCGCCAGCCCGTCATCATTCTGACCCGCCCGCAGATGGGCGAAAATATCGGCGCCGCCGCGCGCGCCATGCTGAATTTCGGCCTGACCGAGATGCGGCTGGTGGCGCCGCGCGACGGCTGGCCGAACCCGAAAGCGGTGGCGATGGCCTCTGGCGCGGCGGGGCAGGTGCTGGACCGGGCGCGCGTATTTCCGACGCTGGCCGCGGCGATGGAAGGGATTTCCTACGCCTTCGCCACCACCGCGCGGGGCCGCGAGTTGACCAAGCCGGTCTTCACCCCCGCCACCGCCGCCGCGCGCAACCGCGAGGAAGCCGCGTCGGGCGGGCGCTGCGCCTTCATCTTCGGGCCTGAGCGGGCAGGGCTGGAAAATGACGACATCGCGCGGGCCAACGCGATCCTGACGGTGCCGGTAAACCCGGATTTCCCCTCGCTCAACCTCGCGCAGGCGGTGCTGCTGACCGGATACGAGCTGTCGCGCGGCGCGCTGCCCGATCAGCCCATGCCGACGCAGCGGCGCCCGGCGAACGAGGTGCCCGCCGACCGGGTCGAGATCGAGAAGCTGGCCGATCACTATGAAACCCGGCTGGAGGATGCCGGGTATTTCTTCCCCGAGACGAAATCGCCCTCGATGAAGCTCAACCTGCGGAACCTCTGGTCGCGCATGCCGCTGACCCGCGCGGATGTGCAGGTGCTGCACGGGCTGCTGCGTCAGCTCACCCGGCGCTAGACCTCTGCGGGCCGAGGCGTTAACACATCGCAATGAACGAGACGCGCAAATCCGACAAGACCAGACCCGAAAGCCGCGAGGACCGGCTGGGCAAGGCGCTGCGCGCCAATCTGGCGCGGCGCAAGGCGCAGGCGCGCGCGCGGGCAGACCATAAAGAGGGCGGGCAGGCCGAGAACAGCGCCCCGGAAAGCGAGGAATAATGGATCAGATCATCGTGCAGGGGGGCGGCGAGCTTCACGGCGAAATTCCGATTGCCGGGGCCAAGAATGCCTGTCTGACGCTGATGCCGGCGACGCTGCTGACCGATGAGCCGCTGACGCTGACCAACGCGCCGCGGCTGTCGGATATCCGCACCATGGCCGAGCTGCTGCAATCGCTGGGGGCCGAGTTCACCTCGATGCAGGATGGCAAGGTGCTGTCGCTGTCCAGCCATGATCTGAACAACCTGACCGCCGATTACGACATCGTGCGCAAGATGCGGGCCTCGAACCTGGTGCTCGGCCCGCTTCTGGCGCGGGCGGGCAAGGCGGTCGTGTCGCTGCCCGGCGGCTGTGCCATCGGGGCGCGGCCGATGGATCTGCATATCTCGGGCCTCGAAGCGATGGGCGCCCGGATCGAATTGAAGGACGGCTATCTGCATGCGGAAGCGCCGGGCGGGCTGAAAGGCGCGGTGATCGACCAGAGCTTCGCCTCTGTCGGGGCGACGGAAAACATCGTCATGGCGGCGACGCTGGCCAAGGGCACCACGGTGCTGAACAATGCCGCGCGCGAACCCGAGATCGTCGATCTGGTCAAATGCCTGCGTGCGATGGGCGCGCAGATCGAGGGTGAAGGCACGGAAACCATCACCATCCAGGGCGTCGACAAGCTGCATGGCGCGACGCATCCGGTCGTGGTGGACCGGATTGAGCTTGGCACCTACATGATCGCGCCCGCCATCACCGGCGGCGAGGTCGAGTTGCTGGGCGGGCGCATCGACCTGATCGAAGCCTTCTGCGAGAAGCTGGACGAGGCCGGGATCTCGGTCGAACAGACCAATCGCGGCATCAAGGTCGCGCGCAAGAACGGGCGCATCCGCGCCGTGGATGTAAAGACAGAGGTCTTCCCCGGCTTCCCGACCGATCTTCAGGCGCAGATGATGGCGCTGATGTGCACCGCCGAAGGCACCTCGGTGCTGGAGGAAACGATCTTCGAGAACCGCTTCATGCACGCGCCCGAGCTCATGCGGATGGGGGCGAAGATCGACGTGCATGGCGGTCACGCCACCGTCACCGGCGTGGAAAAGCTGCGCGGCGCGCCGGTCATGGCGACCGATCTGCGCGCCTCGATCAGCCTGATCCTCGCGGGTCTGGCGGCCGAGGGCGAGACCGTCATCAGCCGCGTCTATCATCTCGACCGCGGCTATGAGCGCGTCGTGCGGAAGCTGCGCGGCGTTGGTGCCGACCTGAAACGCATTAAGGAGGCGCATCCCGATGACTGATGCCAGTTTTCATGACGCAGATCCCGGCCCGCTGATGCTGCGCGCCGAGGGGCCGGAAGACGTGCAGGTGCTGTCGACCCTGGTACAGGATGCGGTTCTGACGGGGGCAGATATCACGTTCGACCGCAAGCGGCGGCAGCTGGCGATGCTGATCAACCGTTTCCGCTGGGAAGATGCCGAAGATGCAAAGCGCGACGGGCGCGAATTCGAACGTGTGCGTGCCTTGCTGGTGATTTCGGACATCACCGGCATCCGCAGCGACGGGGTGAAGCGCGCCGATGCCGACGAGGTGCTGTCGCTGCTGGCGATGATCTGGCAGCCGGGTGAGGACGGCACCGGGCGGCTGATGCTTGAATTCGCCGGGGATGGCACGATTGCGGTCGATGCCGAATGTATCTCGGTCGACCTGCGCGACGTGACCCGGCCCTATGCAGCCAATTCTGGCAGCATGCCGCGTCACGAGGGCGCTTGAGCGGGACGGATTTCCAGCTCTGGCGGCTGACACCGGACCGCGCCGAAGAATGGCGCGCGATCCGTCTTGAGGCCCTGCGCAGCGCGCCCGAAGCGTTCGGCTCCAGCTTCGATGAATGGGAAGAGCGTCCGCTGGAGGACTTTGCCGCGCGGCTCGCCTGCTGCGAGATGTGGGCCGCCGGAGCTGCACCGGGTCAGCCCCGTGCCGTGGCCAGCTGGGAGCGTGACATCTCCCCCGCCGAGCCGGATCTGGGCTGGGTGATGTCGGTGTTTGTCGCCCCGGACGCGCGCGGTCAGGGGCTGGGCGACGCGATCCTCGCCCGGCTGATCCGCGATGCCGGAGCGGCGGGCATGACCCGGATGGGGCTGCATGTCGGGCAGAATAATCTGGCGGCGCTGGCGCTCTATGCGCGGGCCGGGTTCATCGCCACCGGAGGCCCGCCCATGCTCAACGGGCGCGGCAATTGGGAAATCGAGATGCGCCGGATGCTGCGCCCGCCCTTGCGCGCCCGGCTGCGCGCTTTGCGTGCTTGAGGGTTTCCCTGCGCGCGGATAGTAATCCCTCGCAAGAGGAGCCTTCCATGCCGATCAGACTCGCCACTTCCGACCCGGATTTCGAGGATCGCTTCACCGCGATGCTCAGCGCCAAGCGCGAGGATTCCGCCGATGTGGGTGACGCCGTTGCGGCCATCGTCGCGGATGTGCGGGCCCGCGGCGATAGGGCGGTGATCGACTATACGGCGCGTTTCGACCGGCTTGGGCTGACCGCAGAGACACTGCGCTTCACGCGGGACGACATCTCGGCCGAGCTCGGGAAGGTGTCGGCGGAGGATCGCGCCGCGCTCGAACTCGCCGCCGAGCGGATCCGTGCCTATCATGCCCGCCAGATCCCGCCCGATGAAAGCTGGACCGACGAAAGCGGCGCCACGCTTGGCTGGCGCTGGCGTCCGGTTTCGGCGGCGGGGCTTTATGTGCCGGGCGGGCAGGCGAGCTATCCATCCTCGGTGCTGATGAACGCGGTCCCTGCACGTGTGGCCGGGGTCGAGCGGCTGGTGGTCTGCGTGCCGACGCCGGACGGGGTGGTCAATCCGCTGGTGCTGCTGGCCTGCGAACTGGCCGGGGTGGACGAAATCTATCGGATCGGCGGGGCGCAGGCGATTGCGGCGATGGCCTATGGCACGGACAGCATCGCTGCGGTGGACAAGATCACCGGGCCGGGCAACGCCTATGTCGCGGCGGCCAAGCGGCAGGTCTTCGGCCGGGTTGGTATCGACATGATCGCCGGGCCGTCCGAGGTGCTGGTCATTGCCGACAAGGATCAGAACCCGGACTGGCTGGCGCTCGACCTGATGGCGCAGGCCGAGCATGACGCCGACGCCCAGTCGATCCTCATCACCGACGCACCCGGCATGGCCGATGCCGTGGCCGAGGCGGTCGAGCGGCTGATCCCGACCCTGGAGAGGGCGCAGATCGCCGGGGCAAGCTGGCGCGATTACGGCTGCATCATCACCGTGCGCGATATGAAAGAGGCCGCGCTTCTGTCCGACCGGATCGCGCCCGAGCATCTGGAACTTTGCGTGGCCGACCCCGAGGCGCTGGCCGAGCAGACCCGCCATGCCGGCGCGATCTTCCTCGGCGCTCATACGCCCGAGGCTGTGGGCGATTATGTCAGCGGGCCGAACCATGTGCTGCCGACGGCGCGTTCGGCCCGGTTTTCGTCGGGGCTGTCGGTGATGGATTTCATCAAGCGCACGACACTCGCACGGCTGACACCCGGCGCCCTGGCGCAGATCGGCCCGGCGGCGGTTCGGCTGGCGCAGTCGGAAGGCTTGCAGGCACATGGGCAGTCGGTCTCGGCCCGGCTGGCGCATTTGAACGAAAGGAGCGGGACATGAACCGCATTTCAAAGATCGAGATTGACGATAGCGACCTGCCTCCGGCCTCGCCCGAGGTCGCGCAGGAGCGGAAGGTCGCGATCTACGACCTGCTCGAAGAAAACAGCTTCGGCCTGCCCGGCCGCGAGGGGCAGGAGATCCCGCCCGGCCCCTATGCGCTGAAACTGGCGATCCGCGAGGGGCGGCTGGTCTTCGACATCTCGACCGAAGGGGGAGAGAAGGTCGGCGAATTTCATCTGTCGCTCGGGCCGTTCCGCCAGGTGGTGAAGGATTATTTCCAGATTTGCGACAGCTATTACGACGCGGTGAAGAACCTGCCCCCGGCCAAGATCGAGGCGATCGACATGGCACGGCGCGGGATCCATAACGAGGGTGCGCGTACACTGGAGGAACGGCTGGAGGGCAAGGCCGAGATCGACAGCCCCACCTCGCGCCGCCTGTTCACGCTGATCTGCGCGCTGATCCCGCAGGGCTGAGCGCATGGCCGCGCAGATCCCCCATTCGGTGCTGTTCTGCTGCGATCACAACGCCGTCCGCTCGCCCATGGCGGAAGGGTTGATGAAGAAATTCTACGGCCACGCTGCCTATGTGCAATCGGCGGGGGTGCGCAACGATCTGGAGATCGACGGTTTCGCCGTCGCCGTCTGCGCGGAGCTGGGGGTGGAGCTTGCGCGTCACCGCTCGCGCAGCTTCGAAGAGATGCAGAGCTGGGGCGACGATCTGGGCAGCTTCGATCTGATCGTCGCGCTGTCGCCCGCCTCGCAACGTCAGGCGATGGAACTGACGCGGCACGCGCATCTCGATATAGAATACTGGCAGATCATGGACCCGACCGGTCAGGCCGAGGGGCGCGAGGCGGTCCTGCAGAAATACCGCGAGACCCGCGACCAGATCCGCGGCCGGATCATCGACCGTTTCGGTCCGCCAACGCAGGAATAAGGCCAGCCGGTCAGCTTGGCCATGAAAGGGAGGAATATCATGTCCAGCATCGACCCTGTCGTCATCGTCTCTGCTGCACGCACCCCGATGGGTGGGTTTCAGGGCGATTTCGCCTCTGTCCCCGCCGCCGATCTGGGTGCGGCGGCCATCCGGGCTGCGGTGGAACGCGGCGGCATCGCGCCCGAGCAGGTGCAGGAGATCATCATGGGCTGCGTGCTACCCGCCGGTCAGGGTCAGGCACCGGCCCGGCAGGCGGCGCTCGGGGCCGGGCTGCCGCTCGGGGCGGGGGCGACGACGGTGAACAAGATGTGCGGCTCGGGGATGAAAGCCGCGATGCTGGTCCATGACCTGCTGCTGGCGGGCAGTGCCGAGATCGCCGTCGCGGGCGGGATGGAGAGCATGTCGATGGCCCCCTATCTGCTGCCCAAGGCCCGCGCCGGGATGCGGATGGGGCATGGGCAGGTGATGGATCACATGTTCCTCGACGGGCTGGAGGACGCCTATGACAAGGGCCGTCTGATGGGGACATTCGCCGAGGATTGCGCACAGAGCTATGGCTTCACCCGGCAAGAGCAGGACGATTTCGCGATCCGCTCGCTGAAGCGCGCACAGGCGGCGATTGCCGAGGGGAAATTCGCGGCAGAGGTCGCGCCTGTCATCGTGCCAGGGCGCAAGGGCGATGTGGTGGTCGAAATCGACGAACAGCCAGGCAAGGCCAATCTCGACAAGATCCCGTCACTGAAACCGGCCTTCCGCAAGGACGGGACGGTGACGGCGGCGAATTCGTCGTCCATCTCGGACGGGGCGGCGGCGATGGTCCTGATGCGGCGCTCGGTGGCCGAGGCGCGCGGGCTGACGCCGCGGGCCGTGATCGCGGGCCACGCGACCTTTGCCGACAAGCCAAGCCTGTTTCCGACCGCGCCGGTGGGCGCGATGACGCGGCTGGCCGAGCGCACCGGCTGGGATCTGGCCGATGTCGATCTGTTCGAGATCAACGAGGCGTTCGCGGTGGTGACCATGGCCGCGATGCGCGATCTGGACCTGCCCGCCGACAAGGTGAACGTTCATGGCGGCGCCTGCGCGCTCGGCCATCCTATCGGCGCTTCCGGGGCGCGGGTGATGGTGACGCTGCTGGCCGCGCTTGAAACCTATGGCAAGACGCGCGGCGTGGCCTCGCTGTGCATCGGTGGCGGCGAGGCGACGGCAGTGGCGATCGAGCGGGTGGGCTGAGAGACCGTTAACCGCACATCACGCAAGGCTTGGCGTTACGCCATGACCGGCCGCTGGCCCGGCGCGCCGCGCGCTTGATTCCGGGCCGGGCGTGTCGGGGCGCCGCTTACAGGATCGCGCAGGCCCCTTCGGTCGCGTCGCTTGCGGCGGCGCGAAAGGCGCCGAACATTTCGCGGCCCATGCCGAACTGGTTCGGGGTGAGGTCATGCGTGGCGCATTCGCGGCCATCGAAATCCTGTTCGAGGCATTCGATGCCGCCATTCACCGCATCCAGACGGACCATGTCGCCATCGCGCAGTCTCGCGATGGGGCCGCCATTCGCCGCCTCGGGCGCGATATGGATCGCCGCGGGAACCTTGCCCGAGGCGCCGGACATGCGCCCGTCGGTCAGAAGCGCCACTTTCAGCCCGCGATCCTGCAATACGGCGAGGATCGGGGTCAGGGAATGCAGCTCGGGCATGCCGTTCGCCGCCGGACCCTGAAAGCGGACCACGACGATGGTGTCCTCGGTGAACTCGCCTGCCTTGAACGCGGCCTTGACCTGGTCCTGATCGGTGAAAACGCGGGCCGGCGCCTCGATCACATGACGCTCGGGCGCCACGGCAGAGACCTTGATGACCCCACGGCCCAGATTGCCCGCAAGCTGCTTCAGACCGCCGGTTTTCGCGAAAGGGTCGCTCGCCGGGCGCAGGATCTTGTCGTTCTGGGACTCGCGGCTGCCTTCCTCCCAGACGATGCGGCCATCGCGCATCTTCGGCTCGGTCGTATAGCGGTCCAGCCCGCCGCCCGCGATGGTGCGCACGTCCTCGTGCAGCAGTCCGGCTTCGAGCAGATGCCGGATCATGTAACCCAGACCGCCCGCGGCGTGGAAATGGTTCACATCGGCCAGCCCGTTCGGATAGACCCGCGCCATCAGTGGCACGCTGTCCGAGATGTCGTTGAAATCCTCGATGTCGATCAGCACCCCGGCGGCGCGCGCCATGGCCGGCAGATGCAGCACCAGGTTGGTCGAGCCGCCCGTCGCCATCAGCCCGACAATGCCGTTGACGAAGGCGCGCTCATCCAGCACCTCGCCAACCGGCAGGAAATCATTTCCCAGCTTCGTGATCGCGGCGGCGCGCTCCACCGCAGCCCCTGTCAGCGCGTCGCGCATCTCGGTGCCGGGATTGACGAAGCTCGCGCCGGGCAGGTGCAGCCCCATGAACTCCATCAGCATCTGGTTGCTGTTCGCGGTGCCGTAGAAGGTGCAGGTGCCGGGCGAGTGATACGAGGCCATCTCGGCCTCCATCAGCTTGTCGCGCCCGACCTCGCCACTGGCGAATTGCTGGCGCACCTTGGCCTTTTCGTCATTGGGCAGCCCCGACGGCATCGGTCCCGCCGGCACGAAGACGCTGGGAATATGGCCGAAAGTCGCCGCTGCGATCACCAGTCCCGGCACGATCTTGTCGCAGACGCCCAGATACATCGCCGCATCGAATGTGTCATGCGACATCGCCACCCCGGCGGCGAGCGCGATGACATCGCGCGAGAACAGCGACAGCTCCATCCCGGCGCGGCCCTGGGTGACGCCGTCGCACATCGCCGGTACTCCGCCCGCGACCTGAGCCGTGGCCCCGGATTTTGCCGCCGCTGCGCGGATCAGATCGGGAAAGCGTTCATAGGGCTTATGGGCCGACAGCATGTCGTTATAGGCGGTGACGATACCGATATTCGGCTTGCGGCTGGCGGCGAGATCGTCCTTGTTTTCCATCCCCGCATAGGCATGGGCCTGGTTGCCGCAGGAGAGATGCGCCCGGCGCGGCCCATCCTCGGCAGCCTTGGCCATCCGGTCGAGATAGGCGGGCCGGGTCTTTTGCGAGCGTTCGCGGATGCGGTCGGTGACGCGATCAATGGTGCTGTTCAATGTCATGGCTCTCTCCCGTTGGGTGGGGCGGAAACTGGCTTGTTTCGACTGTAGTCCGTTAGCGGTAACTATTCAATGCGTGCTGGGCGGACTTGTGGTCTGACCGGGGGCGTGTCACATCATTCGGGACGAAGAGGATGCCCCATGACCACGCGACCCGCAATCCGGCTCAGGCCGAAATCCAAACCGCAGGCCATCCGTCACGGCTTCCCTTGGGTCTTTGCCGATGAGGTGGTGACCGACCGGCGCACGCGATCGCTGGAGCCGGGCAGCTTCGCGGCTCTGGAGGACGCCGAGCGCAGGGCGATGGCGCTGGTGACCGTCAATCCCGGCTCGAAGATCATCGCGCGGGTGATGGACGCTGATCCCGGGGCAGAGATCGGCGCGGAGTGGCTGAAGGCGCGGCTGAGCCGGGCTCTGGCGCTGCGCAACCGCCTCTTCGACGTGCCTTTCTATCGGCTGGCCCATGCTGAATCGGATGGCCTGCCGGGCGTCGTGATCGACCGTTTCGGTGACACCGCGGTGATCCAGCCCAATGCCGCCTGGTCGGATCGTATGGCGGCCGAGATCGCTTCGGCGTTGCAACAGGTCGCGGATATCTCGACGGTGGTATTGAACGGGCAGGGGCGGGCGCGGGCTCTGGAGGGTCTCGATGAGCGGTTGGAGGTGATCGCCGGTGATCCACCGGCTTCCCCGTTCCAGGTGCCGATGAACGGTGCCATCTACATGGCCGATGTGATGGGCGGGCAGAAGACCGGGCTGTTCTATGACCAGCGCCCGAATCATGCCTTTGCGCAGCGCCTGGCATCGGGACGGGTGCTGGATGTGTTCAGCCATGTCGGCGGCTTCGGCCTGGCGATGCTGGCGGCGGGTGCCGCGCATGCGACGCTGATAGACGGCTCGGAACCGGCGCTGAGCCTCGCGCGGGAGGGTGCAGGCGCGATGGGGGTCGAGGACCGTCTGGCGCTGCATCAGCAGGATGCCTTTGCCGCGATGGAGAAGCTTGGCGATGAGGGGGTGCAGTTCGACGTGGTGATCTGTGACCCACCCGCTTTCGCACCGTCGAAAAAGGCGCTCGAAGCGGGGTTGCGGGCTTATGAGCGCGTCGCGAAGCTGGCCGCGCCGCTGGTGGTGCCGGGCGGCTATCTGGGGCTGTGTTCCTGCAGTCACGCGGCCGATCTGACCAGCTTCCGCAATGTCTCGGCCCGGGGAATCGGCCGGGCAGGGCGGCGCGGGCAGTTGATCCATACCGGGCAGGCCGGGCCGGATCATCCGACGCTGCCGCAGCTGGCGGAAACGGGTTATCTCAAGGCGCTGTTCTTCCGGCTGGACGGATGATCGCTGTCCTCGATGCCTGTGTGCTGTTTCCGACCGTGCTGCGCGAGATCCTGACCGATCTTGCCGAGGCGGGCGCCTATCGTGCCGTCTGGTCGGAAAGAATCCTCAGCGAATGGACCCGCGCGGCGGGGCGTCTCGGCCCGGTCGATGCCGAGATCGCCCGCGCCGAAGCCTCCCGGCTGCGCGACCGCTTCCCCGCTGCCAGCGTCGAGGCCGAGGAGGACCGCGCCATCGGTCTCGATCTGCCCGACCCTGCCGATCGCCATGTCGTCGCCGCAGCGATGCAGGCGCGGGCTGATCTGATCGTGACATTCAATCTCAGGGATTTTCCGCGTCCGGCCATGCTGGCGGCCGGTCTGCGCGCGATCCATCCCGATGCGTTCCTGACCGATCTCTGGGCGCATGACCCTGACCCCGTCGCCCGTGCCGTTCATGCCGCGCATGGCAAGGCCGAGGCGCTTGGCGGGCAGATGCCCTTGCGCGGGTTGATGAAACGGGCAAGGCTGCCACGGCTTGGCAAGGCGCTGACGCGCTGACCGCTCGCGGCTTGCTGATAACGCTAACATCGGTTACGCAATCCCGGATTGAAGGAGGTGCTCATGGTCGTTCGCACGATACCCGTCGATGATTTCGATCTGGTGATTTTCGGTGCCACGGGCGATCTCGCCCGGCGCAAGATCCTTCCCGGGCTTTATAAGCGCTATCTTGCGGGTCAGATGCCACCAGAGGCGCGGGTCATCGGTGCGGCGCGCTCGGACAACAGCGACGACGAATTTCGCAAGGAGGTGCGCGAGGCAATCGTCGAATTCGCCCCCAAGGTCGAAATGAGCCAGCTCGACGGGTTTCTCGGCCAGCTTCATTACGTCGCCATTGACGCGAAAGGCAGCGGAGGCTGGGACAAGCTGAAAGACACGATGCGCAATGGGGTGGTGCGGGCGTTTTATTTCTCGGTCGCGCCCTCGCTGTTCGGCGATCTCGCCAAGCGGCTTTCGGAATATGACATTGCCGATGAGAACAGCCGGATCGTCGTGGAAAAACCCTTCGGCCGCGATCTCGATTCGGCCCGGGCGCTGAACGACACGCTGGCGCAACATTTCGACGAAGGGCAGATCTACCGGATCGACCATTATCTCGGGAAGGAGACCGTGCAGAACCTGATGGCGGTGCGCTTTGCCAATATCCTGTTCGAACCGCTGTGGAATGCGCAATATGTCGATCACGTCCAGATCACCGTCGCCGAGACCGTGGGCGTCGGCGGGCGCGGCGGATATTACGACAATTCCGGCGCCATGCGCGACATGGTGCAGAACCATCTGATGCAGCTGCTCTGCCTCACCGCGATGGAGCCGCCCTATCATTTCGATCCCGACGCGGTGCGCGACGAGAAGCTGAAGGTGATCCGCGCGCTCGAACCCGTGTCCGAGGCCGAGATCGTGCGCGGCCAGTATCAGGCCGATGGAAACGAGCCGGGCTATGTCGAGGATTCCGAGAACCCGTCGAGCCGCACCGAAAGTTATGTGGCGCTGAAGGTGCGGATATCGAACTGGCGCTGGCAGGGGACGCCCTTCTATCTGCGCACCGGCAAGAAGCTGCGCGCTCGCACCAGCGAGATCGCCATCACCTTCAAGGAGCCGCCGCATTCCATCTTCGACGACAGCGCCCATCAGCGCGCGAACCAGCTTGTCATCAAGCTGCAACCTGATGAGGGCATGGATCTGACAGTGATGATCAAGGAACCCGGCCCGGGCGGGATGCGGTTGATGCAGGTGCCGCTGGACATGTCCTTCGCGGATACGTTCGGCCCGGATTCCGACGGGATGCCGGATGCTTACGAGCGGCTGATCATGGATGTGATCCGGGGCAACCAGACCCTGTTCATGCGCGGCGACGAGGTCGAAGCCGCATGGGCCTGGGCAGATCCGATCATCGAGGCCTGGGACGGGTCGAAGGCGCGGCCCGAACCCTATGATGCGGGCTCGTCCGGCCCCGAAGAGGCGCTGCGGCTGATGCATCGCGACAATCGCCGCTGGAGGGAGATCCGCGCATGAGCCGCCCCGAGATCAAGACCTATCCCGACCGAGAAATGATGGCACTGTCGCTCGCCGACCGCATCGCGCAGGAGCTGCGCCAGAATCTCGACGCAATTGGCAGGACCAGCCTTTGTGTGCCCGGCGGCTCGACCCCGGCTGGGATGTTCCGCGCGCTCTCGGACCTGCCGCTCGACTGGCAGAAGGTGACGGTCTTTCTCAATGACGAACGCTGGGTGGATGCGGATCACCCGCGCTCGAACTCGGCCATGCTGCGCAAGACGCTGCTGACCGGTCCTGCCGGCAAGGCGGAGTATCTGGATCTGTATACCGGGGCGGAAAGCCCCGAAGAAGCCGCGCCGGAGCTGTCGCGGCAGATCCGGCCGCATCTGCCGATCACCGTTCTGGTCCTGGGTATGGGCGGCGACATGCACACGGCCAGCCTGTTCCCCAACGCGCCGGGGCTGGACGCGCTTCTGGCCGCGGACGCCCCCCCGATCATGGCCGCAGGCGGCGGGGCCGAGCCGCGTGTCACACTGACCGCGCCCGCCTTGCATTCGGCGCTGCACACCCATGTCATGATCACGGGCGCCGATAAGCGCGAGGCGCTTGACTCCGCAATTGGCGCCGACCCGACGGATGCGCCGATCTCTGCATTTCTCCGTGACGCAATGGTGCATTATGCCGAATGATCTCGAACCTGTCTGGACCCGCCTGAAAGCCGCCAAACCGGCAGAGCGCCGGATCACCGGTCTCTTCGACGCTGACCCGACGCGCGCGGGCGAATTCAGCATCGCGGCAGACGGGATGCTTTTCGATTATTCCAAGACCAATCTTGACGCCGAGACCCGCGAGACGCTGCTGGAGCTTGCCCGCGTCGTGCCGGAAAAGCGCGATGCGATGTTCTCCGGCAGCCGCATCAACGAGACAGAGGACCGTGCCGTGCTTCATACGGCGCTGCGCAACCCGGAAGGCGAGCTGACGGTCGAGGGCGAGGATATCTCGGCTGGCGTGGCCGAAACGCTCGACCGGATGTGTGGCTTTGCGAAGGCCGTCCGGGATGGCAGCTTCGCGGGGCAGGGCGGGCGCATCACCGATGTGGTGAATATCGGCATTGGCGGTTCGGATCTCGGCCCCGCCATGGCGGCGCTGGCTCTGTCGCCCTTCCATGACGGGCCGCGCACGCATTTCGTGTCCAATGTCGACGGTGCTGACATCGCGGACACGCTGGACGGGCTCGACCCGGCGACAACGCTGGTGATCGTCGCTTCCAAGACCTTCACCACCATCGAGACGATGACCAACGCCGAAACCGCGATGGCCTGGATGAGACAGAGCGTCGATGACCCCTCGGCGCAGTTCGCGGCGCTGTCCTCGGCAGAGGACAAGACGGCGGACTGGGGGATCGACCCCTCGCGCGTCTTCGGCTTCGAGGACTGGGTTGGCGGGCGCTATTCGATGTGGGGACCGATCGGGCTGTCGCTGATGATCGCCATCGGGCCGGAGAATTTCCGCGAGTTCCTGCGCGGCGGTGCGGCGATGGACGCGCATTTCCAGAACGCGCCGCTGGCCCGGAACATGCCGGTGATGCTGGCGCTGGTCGGCATCTGGCACCACCAGATCAGCGGCTACCCGACCCGCGCCGTGCTGCCCTATGACAACCGCCTGGCGCGGCTGCCGGCCTATCTTCAACAGCTCGAGATGGAATCGAATGGCAAGCGTGTCTCGATGGACGGGGCCGATCTCGACCGCGCCTCCGGCCCGGTGGTCTGGGGCGAGCCCGGAACCAATGGGCAGCACGCCTTCTATCAGCTGATCCATCAGGGCACGCAGATCGTGCCGTGCGAGTTCATCGCCGCCGCGCGTGGCCATGAGCCGCATCTGGATCACCATCACAAGCTGCTGCTCGCCAATTGCCTCGCCCAGTCCGAAGCGCTGATGCGCGGGCGCGATCTCGACACCGCGCGCGAGCTGATGCGCGAAAAGGGAATGCGCGGCGAAGAGCTGGAACGTCAGGCGCGGCACCGCGTATTTCCCGGCAACCGCCCCTCGACCACGCTGCTGATCAGACAGCTCACGCCCTATACGCTTGGCCAGATCGTCGCGCTTTACGAGCATCGCGTTTTTGTCGAGGGCGTCATCCTCGGCATCAACAGCTTCGATCAATGGGGCGTCGAACTCGGCAAGGAGCTGGCGCTCAAGGTCGCCCCGCTTCTCGACGGCGAACAGGCGCCGGGCCATGATCCCTCGACGCTGGCGCTTGCGGAAGCGGTGCTCGAGATGCGGAATTCTTCGGTGTGACCGAGCTCCTGTGATCGGGGCCTGCCCCGGTCTCTCAGGCCGCTCGCGGGCGCATCCGCAGCCAGATCAATGCCCCGCCTGCCAGCACGAGGAAGGGCGCCATGGCCATGTTGACGGCGCTCCAGCCGGCCTCGGCCGAGACGGCGCCGGAACAGTTCATCAGCCCCCCTGAGGCAAGCGAGGCCATGAACACCCCGCCGAACACGACCAGATCGTTAATGCCCTGCACACGGCCGCGTTCCTCGGGGCCATGGCCGCGGGAAAGCAGTGTGGTCGAGCCGATGAAGCCGAAATTCCAGCCGAGGCCGAGCAGGATCAGAGTGAGGTAGAACCGCTCCAACGCCACCCCGCTCAGCGCCACGCCGCCTGCGGCGGCCAGCAGCGCCAGCCCCACGGCGACGATGCGCGCCGCTCCGAAACGGGTGATGAGATGGCCGGTGAAGAAAGAGGGCACGAACATAGCCAGCACATGGGCAAAGACCACATCGCCCGCCTGGCTCGGCGCGAAGCCGCAGCCGACCATGGCGAGCGGGGTCGAGGTCATGACCAGATTCATCAGCGCGTAAGAAACCATGGCGCAGACCATCGGCACCAGAATGCGCGGATCGCGCAAAATCGCGCTTGTCGGCCGCCCGAGCCGCGTGGCGCCCGGTTCGGGCCGTGGTGGGCGCGGAATATCGAGCGCGAGGAACAGCGCCACACCGATCAGGTTCAGCCCGACAATCGCTGCGTAGCTGTAGAGAAACGGCACCGCCGAAAGCCCCTCTGTCGCGCGCAGCAGCCCGAGCGCGACAAAGGCCGAGGCAAGCCCGCCGGCCAGCACGAAGCTGATCGCGCGCGGCGCGAAGGCATCGGGCGCGGTGTCTGTGGCGGCGAAGCGGAAGAAACCCTGCGAGGCCATATAAACCCCGGTCAGCGCCGATCCGGCAAGATAGATCGCGAAGCTGCCCATATAGAGCCCGCTCAGCGCGATGGACGCGCCCGATGCCCCGGCAAGCGCGGCCAGCTGGAACCCCGCCCGCCTTCCATGGCGCTGCATGAAGCCCGAGAGCGGCCGTGCGCTCAGTGCCGTTGCCAGCACCACCATCGAGATCGGCAGCGTGGCGAGGCAGGGATTTGGCGTCAGCATCTGCCCGGCCAGCCCGCCCATGGTGAAGATCATCGGCATCTGCGCGCCAAGCAGCGCCTGCGCCGCCACCAGCACCGCGACATTACGCCAGGCCCGCCGCATCGACGGTGCGGCGGGATCGTCCATGTTACTGCTGCCTCAGATGCGCGGCGGTGCGGGCGCGGCTTTCGATACCCGCCCAGTCGGCATCGGCCACCGCCTGACCCGAGGCGACCCAGCTTGACCCGACGCAGACGACATTGGGCAATGCAAGATAGCCGGGTGCGTTTTCCGGGGTGACCCCGCCGGTCGGGCAAAAGCTGACCGCCGGAAGCGGGCCGGCCAGAGCCTTCAGCGCCGGTGCCCCGCCCGAGGTTTCTGCGGGGAAGAATTTCAGCATGTCATAGCCGTACTCCATCGCCTGCATCACCTCGGATGCGGTCACCGCGCCGGGCAGAAGCGGCAGCGAGGCATCCTCGCAGGCGCGGATCAGTGTCTCGGTCGCGCCCGGTGCCACCGCGAAAGAGGCGCCCGCATCCTTGGCGCGATAGACCTGCTCGGGCGTCAGCACGGTTCCTGCCCCGACATGGCCACCCTCGACCTTCGCCATGGCGCGGATCGCGTCAAGCGCAGCCTCGGTGCGCAGCGTCACCTCCAGCACCGGAAGGCCGCCACGCACGAGCGATTCCGCCAGATCCGCCGCTTGGGCCGCATCCTCGATCACCAGCACCGGCACCACCGGCGCCAACTCGCAGAGTTTGCGGGTCTGTTCGGATTGCGTCTTGGGGGTCATGGCGGAGGCTCCTGAAATCCTATCGCGAAAGTGACGGGTCGATGCCGGGCTTGCAAGGCCTGTCTGGCCTATTCAAGCAGCCCGGCCTCGCGGTAATAGCGCGCGGCACCGGGATGCAGCGGTATGGCCACGCCTTGCAGCGCGTTCTCGCGCCGGATGCGGCGGCCGATCGGATGGCCATAGCGCAGCTGGCGCATCGTGTTGTCGTTCCACAACACGCGCGTGATCGCGTGGATCAACGCGTCAGGCTGCGCCTCCGAGGTGATCCACAGCGCCCCGACCGAAAGTGTCGTCACCTCGCCGGACACGCCGCGATATACGCGCTCGGGCACGGTGTCGGCGATGAAGAAACTATCCTGTCCGGTCAGCGCCGCGGCGATGTCGGCATCGACCGGCACCAGCGATATATCGACCTGCCCGGCCAGCTGGCTGATCGCCGGGGCCGGATAGCCGCCGACGAAAAAGAAGGCGTCAAGCTCGCCCGCGCGCAGCGCCGCCGCGGCCTGCGTCGCGGGCAGGTTCAGCACGGTGATGTCCGCGTCGCTCAGCCCCGCGGCGTCCAGCACAAGACGGGCATCGACCAGCGTCCCGGATCCCGGCTCGTCAATCGAAACGCGCTTCCCGCGCAGGTCCGACAGCGCCGAGATCCCGGCATCCGCACGCGCGACGATATGCAGCGTCTCGGGATAGAGACAGGCGATGGCGCGCAGATTTTCGATTGGGGGAAGCCCGGCGAAATTGCCGGTGCCGGTCTGCGCCCAGAATGCGACATCGGCCTGCGCGAAACCCGATTCCAGCCGGCCGCTGCCCACCGCCTCGACATTCTCGACCGACCCGGCCGATGCCACCGCCGAGGCCAGCAAGCCGGGCACGCCGCAATCGCCCCCCGCCTCGCAGCCGGTCCCGCCCGGCGGGTTCGAGATCGACGCGGCGATGATTCCGCCGATCGGATAATAGGTCCCGGCGGTCGAGCCATTGCCGATGCGGAAGAAGGTCAGCGCCTCGGGCGGTGCTGCGCGCTGCTGCGCCGAAAGCCCTGCCGGTGCCGCAAGCCCCGCCAGAGCCGCGCCCAGAAAGTGCCGACGCCGCATCAGCCGCGCAGCCCCGTTTCTTCCAGAAGCCCCTTGCGCTTGGCCTCGTAATAATAGCCGCGCGCGTACCATTTCACCGCCTCGGCCTCATTGCCGCCCGACACGAGCCAGGCGCCACGCAGATAGCGTCCGGCATATTGCAGATTGGTATCCGCATCGAGCAGTCCCGAGGCCGGGCCGCGATAGCCCATGGTCCGCGCGGTCTGCGGCAGGATCTGCATCAGCCCGTAATAGGGCCCGTTCCTCGCATCTGCGCGATAATCGGATTCGCGCTGGATGACGCGGTGCAGCAGCGAGGCCGGAATGCCGTGCTGCCGCGCCCAAT